>DATKNQ010000192.1:0-19277 GCA_035541265.1 Bryobacteraceae bacterium | reverse complement strand
GCTCAGGCAGATCCAGGGCAGCAGGTATGTCAGCAGCGTGTTGGAGCCGGCGGGCTTGACGAAACCTGCCCACGCGGTGAACCGGCGGATGTCGACCAGATAGTACAGACCGGCCAGGATCACGACGCTCGAGGCTTCCGAGAAAAGGCACCAGGTAGGTGTCGCGTGGTTCTTCGAGACGCCCAGCGGCAGCGACGCCAGTCCGGCTGCCAGCAGGATCGCGGCGAACCCCGCGGACCAGTAAAGCTTCTTCTTCAGGCTGGCGGCGAAGGCATCATCGAGCAGGATCAGCGAAAAGACCACGCCGCCCATAACGATGGATGCCAGCGCGCCGTCGCCGAGCGGCCAGTAGTAGAGGCGTGCGTGCGCCAGGGGACGAAGCGCGCCCAGCTTGGAGGCCACGTTCATCAGGTTCAAGGCGACGAATGCGCCGGCCGCCCACACGAGCGTCTTGGGCAGCAGGAAATAGATGACGCCCGCGGAGAAATAGGCGAAGCCGATCAGCCCCAGGATTTCTGGATAGCCCAGATCCAACCACGCCGTGCCGCCGTCACCCGTGTGTCTGCGGAAGATGATGGCCAGCACAAGCAGTAGGACATAACCGCTGCCTTTGAGAATTGCGTACAAACGGCGGCGCGCGCCCGACTTCGGGTACACGCTCCAGGCCAGCAGAATTCCCGCGAACGCCAGCAGATCCCAGGTGCGCTCGCCGATGCCGGTCAGGTGCGGTTCGAGTCTCTGCAGGTTCGCCAGGAAATATCCGATGATCACCAGGCTCAACGAGCGGACCGCAATGTGCTTGAACAGGCCCAGGCGCGACGCGCCCATTGCGAGGCGGCGCTGGAACGCAAGCGGCATGGAGATGCCTACGATAAACAAAAACGCGGAGAAGACCATATCGACATAGGTCATCCCGTTGACGCCTTCGGGCATGTGATGGGTCCACCAGGGGAGACCCTTGACTTCGGCCGCGTCGTTCACGAAGACCATGACGAGGATCGTCAAGCCGCGGAAAATGTCGACCGACAGGATCCGCGTGGAGGCCGCCGCCGGCTTGGCGGCCGCCGGGACAGATGCAGAAGAGACGCGAGACACTTGAGTGAACTCAACGATAACACCTTGCGAGAAGCGTCGACCCTTCCAGCAGCGGTCCGGATTCACTCGCTACGCAGGGCCTCGACCGGGTTGTCGGTCGCCGCGCGCCACGCGGGCCCGGCGCTGGCAGCCACACCGATGGCCAGCAGCACCAGGATTGCGCCCAGGTAGGTGACCGGATCGTTCGGCCGGATTTCGTAAAGCAGCGCTGCGAGAAACCGCGCGGCGAACAGAGCAGCCAGCAGGCTGACGGCCAGTCCCGCAGCCAGGGGCATCATCGCGCCGCGCAGGATGACACCGACCACACGGCGCGGCGTCGCACCCAGAGCGACCCGGATGCCCACTTCGCGCACGCGCAATGCGGTCGTGTAAGCAACCACGCTGTAGACTCCGGCCGACGTCAGCAATAGCGCCAGAATTCCAAAAACCGAAAACACCCAGACTGAAAAACGCTGGCGCCAGGTTGCATCGGAGATTACTTCGTTCATCGTCTCGACCTTCACGACTGGCTGATCGGGATCCACTGCCCAGATTTCTTTCTGCACAGTGCCGGCCACGGCGAGTGGATCGCCCGAAGTGCGCGCCACGACGGTAGACATGAACGCGGCAAAATAGAACTGCTGGTAAGGGAGGTAGATCTCGCCCTTCGCAGGTTGGTCATAGGCGAACTGCGCGGAGTCGCGCGCGACGCCCACGATCTCCGGTAGCGGAGCACCGGCTTCAGACTGTGGCAGATGCTGCCCAACTGGGTCTTGTTTCGGGAAAAGCTGGCGCGTCAGATATTCGTTGATGATCACGACTCTCGGCGATCCCATCTGGTCGGCATCGGAGAAGATGCGCCCGGCCAGGATCGGGATACCCATAGCCGAGAAATACTGTGGACTGATAGTCCGGGTCGAGAGGGGAATCATTCTGCCGTCGGGGGCGCGCGCGGGCGGAGTGGTGGTGTTGACCCCGGATAACGGCAGGTTATTTACCACGGCCACCGCTTTGATCGACGGAATACGTTTCAGCCGCTCGATGATCTCGCGATAATAGGCCATTTGGCGCGGTTTCGTGTCGTACTTGCCGGTGGCTCCAGGTCGCATGAGCGTGCCGATGGGCACACGCATCGTGAGCACGTGATCGGGCCGGAAGCCGTGATCGGCCTGCATCAGCTTCACCAGGCTGCGGATCATCAATCCGGAACCTGCCAGCAGCAGAAAGGCGAACGCGGTTTGCGCGGCGATCAGGAATGAGAAGAGCCGCACGGAGCGATTGGCGCGATTACCGCGCAGTGCGGCCTGCAAGTCCGTTCGGGCTGCGGCAATCACCGGCGCCAGGCTGCACAGAATTGCGAGCCCGGCGCATACGGCCGCGTTGAACAGCAGCACCCGGCTGTTGATGGCGGCGCGTTGCAAGTGAGGCAGGAGGATCGGCGCGACGGCGAGCTGCCGCGTTAGCAACGGCAGCAGGTAGCGAGCCGAGGCGATGCCCGCGATGCTTCCGAAGATGGCCAATAGCAGGCTCTCGGCCATCAATTGCCGGGCAACGCGCCAGAGGCTCGCGCCCAGCGATGCGCGTATGGCAATCTCTCGCTGACGCGCCACAGCGCGGCTCAACAGCAATCCGCCCACATCGGCACAGGCGATCAGCAGGATTAATGCGACGGCCGTCATGATGAAGAGGAGCGTCAGCTCATACTGGCGGTCGGGCGTCTCGCTCCAGGGCGCCACAGTGATGCGCAACCCGGCACGCTCCGCCGGTTTCTCGCGTTCCAGCTCCTTGGCCACCGCCGCCAGGCTGCTCTGCGCTTGGGCGGGCGTGACTCCGGGCCGCAAACGCGCCAGTACCTGCACCCAGTTCACCATGGCAGGCGTGAGCCGCAGCGGCACCCACAGGTCGACGTTCGAATATTGGAACTCGAATTCGGGAGGCATCACGCCGGCGATGGTGTAGACCTCGCCCGATGCTGTGAGCGTGCGCCCGATGGCCGCGCGGCCTGCGTGAAAGAGGCCTCGCCACAATCGGTCGCTGAGTACGGCTGCTTTGGGAGTGGCGGGGTCATCGTCCGCATCGGTCAACGTGCGGCCCAGAGCGGCGCGCGTACCGACCAGCGGGAACAGCGCCCCGGAACAGCGCAGGGCGAAGACCTGGTCGGGCTGCCCGGCGCCCGTCAACGTCACAACGTCCTTCAGGTACGGCACGGTTTGGTCGAATAGTCCCGTGCGATCGCGCACGCGGAAATAGTCCTCCGCCGGGACGCCGGAGACGAGATGTTTGGAGCCGGTTTCGTCGACGCGTACCAGGCGCGCGGCTGAAGAATACGGCAGCGGGCGGAGCAGCACGGCATCCACAATGCTGAAGGCGGTGGTGTTGACGCCTACCCCCAGCGCCAGGATCAGGGTGACGACCGCTGTGAACAGCCAGTTGCGGCGCAGCCAACGCAATGCCCACAAGAAGTCTGACAGCATACTAACGAATTAGTATACACGCCGGGGAGGATTATGAGTTAGGCGCCACGATCATTTTGCCGACACCATCGGCCCGCCGTTCCACCTGAACAAATGCCTCCGCGATGTGCTCGATCGGGCGCGAATGCGTGATCATGGCGGCGAAACGCGCGCGGTTGGCCGCGAGCAGGTCCCTTGCCGCTTCCGTCTCGCCGTTGGAGCGCCGCACGTTATAGATGGTCAGCTCTTTGCGCCGCAGCGGTGAGAACTCGAGCGGCACCTCCCGCTCCACCGGGATTCCGGTGATCACCACCCGAGCGGCATTACGCGTGGCATGCAGGCAATGATTGACGGACCCGCCTGCCGCGGCGCAGTCGATCGTCACATCTACGCCGCGGCCGCCGGTGTCGTGCAGGATCTCGCGCGCCGGGTCGATGGCGTTCGGATCGAGCACCGCGTCCGCGCCGGCTTTACGTGCCAGTTCGCGGCGCGCGGCCACCGGCTCAACGCACCATACGCGGCCCGCTCCGGCCAGCTTCAACGCGATCACGGTCAGCAGCCCGATGGGTCCCGCACCGAAGACCGCAGCGGTTTCCGAAGCCTGCAGCGCCGCAAACTTCATGGAGTGCAACACTACCGCCAGCGGTTCGATAATCGTGGCTTCGGCCGCGCTCAACGACGGCGGAATCGCGACCAAATTTCGCGCGGGGATGTTCGCGTGGCTGCGAAAGTAGCCGGGGTCGCCCGGCATGCTCATGAAGCGGATGCTGGCGCAGACGTTGTGATGGCCGGTGCGGCAGAACTCACAGTGATAGCAGTAGATGGCCGGCTCGAACATGGCGCGATCGCCCGCCGCCCATCCGGTGACGCCCGCTCCCACCTTCATCACCACACCCGCGGGTTCATGACCGAGCACCATCGGATATTGGCAGGGCGTGTCGCCGACGCCGCCTTCCGCGTAGGAATGCAGATCGGAGCCGCAGACACCCACGGCGTCGATCCGCACCTGCACCTCGCCCGGCCCGGGGTCGGCCAGGTCCGCCTCGAACAGTTGGAACTGGCGCAGTCCGCAAAGTTCCGCGACGCGCGCTCTCATGGGCCGTCCTCCTTTGGCGCACGCCGCATGGTGAGCGACGCGATGTGATCCAGCACGGCGTGGAAGTAAGCCATATCGCGCTCGTTCTCCGGCATGTCGTCGCGCACTTCGGCGCTTGGCCCCGGCAGATAGCGAAACGGGAAACGCTGCGCCTGGATCCAGGGCAGATACCCCCAGCCGGCCGCGTGGTGGAAGAAGATATCGCAGCTCGCGATGTCGCCTGCCAGGTGTTCGAGCGTGGTGGAGCGGCCGTTGTCGTCTTCGGTCATCAGCACCGGGCGATCCGTGTTTCGCAGTTCCGCCACGCGGCGCGCTTTTTCCTGCGGGTTGCGGCCATCGCCGTGGATCAGCAGCACATCCACCTGGCCGCCTAGCGACTGCGGGTAGCGCATGCGGCCATCGCTCGAGGCGCCGATCGGTAGCGCATAGTCTTTGTTCTTGAAGCGTTCACGGACCTCGTCGATCAGCGGGATGATGTTTTGCGGAATATAGCCTTTGAAATCCCACTGCGGCCCGGGCAGATCGTACTCGTTGGCCACATCCACGATCACATTGCGGAAGTCGTGCGCGATCAGCCAATCCGTGATATTCGCCGCGGCGTGATGGATTGCTTCGGTGGATTGGAACTGCTCGTCCTGGCCGTGATAAAAGTACGTCAGGTTGACGAACATGCCACGCTCATTGGCCGCGCGCAGCAGATGCTCCAGGCGCGAGAGCCAGTCCGGCTTCAGCGAGCCGTCCGGACGGAACGCGCTCACGTAAGTGCCGCGCCCGGGGCCGAAATGGAACGCGTTCTCGCGATCGATGCCGTTCACCGCTTTGTCGTATCCGGCATGCGCGCCTTGCAGGCTGACATCGATCATTAGGACGCCATGATTCTTATAGAAATCCAGTGCCTGGATGACGGCGTTCGTATTGAACTCGGGATCAAACGGCCGCTCGTGCATCCACTCGTCCAGATAAAGGGCGTTAGCCACACGGATGTTCATCAGCTTGCCCTGCGCCTCGTGCCGGTAGACGGGGCCGCTGTAGGTTTTCTGCCAGGCTTCGCCGGCGCCATTCCGCACGTAGAACGCATGCGGATCGTAATGGTTGCCCAGCATGGCCCCCGTGCTGATCTCAGCGGCGCACAGGGCCGTGGCCAGCGCGGGAACGAGGAGGATCCATTTCACGACCACATTATCTCAACTTGCCGATTATGAAGTGCGGAGGCGTTACCTGCTGCCCAAGCCGACGAAGAAGACGCCCACCACGATCAGAAACAACCCGATAAACTTGAGGCGCGTAAGAGGCTCTTTGAAGAAGATGCGGGACCAGAACAGGGTCCAGATGTAGCCCAAGGCGACCATCGGATACAGCACCGAGAGTTCGCCTGGCGGCCGGATTCCCAGCACGAAGAAGTACGAAGAAAGCAGGAAGAACGCGACCCCGGCGGCGAGCCGCCAATTGAAAAAGGGAGCCTGCTTCGAGACGAACAGGTAGATCCATCCCTGGCGGACCTGCGCCGCGCCGGCCTTCAGGAAAACACCGCCGAATGAGCCGATGAACGATGCCAAGAGCACCAACAACATGTGGCTGACCGGCGTCTTCAACTCTGGCCCCCTTTTCCGAGCACAGTTACACCCACCACGATAAAAGCGACGCCCAGGACCTTCCAGAGATTGAAGTTATCGTGAAAAATCAGATAAGAAAGCACCATTACCCACACATAGGTCAAGGCAATCACTGGATACAGCAGCGAAAGTTCGCCGTCCTTCAGGGCCAACACCAGCAGCAGGGTGGAAAGGCCGTACAGGCAATATCCGCCCATCAACGGCATGTTGGTCAGCATACCCATGATGCCGGCGTGCGTCATGTGGTTGGCGCCGGTTTTCATCAGGATCTGGGCGGCGGCTCCCAGAATGGTGCAACAGAACACCAAACCCACCGGTTGGCGCCGAACAGTTTGATCCAACGCGCGGGCGGGGTTAGCGGCAGTAGCGTTCAACGGGTTCTCCGTTCAAACAGAATACCAATCTTTCCGGTACAATAGGTGTTTGTGGAGCAAAAGAAAGTAGCTACTGTCGCGGATCCGGCCACACCTGTCTCTCCAGCGCCGGCCAAGTCCGACCCTCCTCGCGGATTCATCGCCGAATGGGCGGTAACGATCATCCTGCTGCTGTTCGGCACCACCACGCTGGTGCAGGCCTTTGTGATCCCGACCGGTTCCATGGAAGACACTTTGCTGATCGGCGACCACCTGCTGGTCGACAAACTGGCCTATGCACCGTCGGGCCCGGTTTCCAAGCACGTCCTGCCTTACGAGCAGGTCCACCGGGGCGACATCATCGTGTTCCGCTATCCAGTGGATATCCGGCAGACCTTCGTGAAACGCTGCATGGGAGTCCCGGGTGACCACATCAAGCTGGTGAACAAAGAGGTCTATCTGAACGGCAAGAAACTCGTGGAACCGTACGTCTATCACAAGACCGACTACATCGAATCCTATCGCGACAATTTTCCGAGCGAGCCGAACGTTCACCTGTACGAGCAGGGCCAGGACATGCTCGACCATCACGTGGTGAATGGCGAGGTAGTAGTGCCGCCCGGCAGCTATTTCGCCATGGGCGACAATCGGGACTCTTCGCTCGACAGCCGCTATTGGGGATTCGTGCCGCGCGAGAACATTATCGGGAAGCCGCTGATCATTTACTGGTCGTACGACGCACCCACGGAAGCGCTTTCCAATCCAACTATCGGCGTTGACCACCTGGTCGACCTGATGGAACACTTCTTCACCAAGACCCGCTGGTCGCGCACGTTCCAACTGATTCACGGAGTCAACGTCAACTGAGCAAAGCCCCGGAAAGCAAGCCCCAGACTCATTCCTACGCATTGATCCTGGCAGGCGGACGCGGCACGCGTTTCTGGCCGCGCAGCCGGCGGCGCTCCGCCAAGCAGGTGCTGAACGTGGTGGGACCGCGCTCGCTGATCCAGAATACGGTTGCGCGCCTGGAGCCGGTCATCCCTCCCGGGCGTCTGTGGATCCTGACCAACAACGATCTGCGCGACGAAATCGTGCGCCAGCTTCCTTCCGTGCCAGCGCGCCAGATTCTGGCCGAGCCGGCGCAACGCAACACCGCTCCAGCGATCGGACTGGCGGCGCAGATTCTGCAGTCGATCGATCCGGATGCCGTGATGGGCGTGTTTCCCGCCGACCACATCATAGCCAAGGAGGCGCGCTATCGACAAATAGTGCGGAGCGCGTACTCCGCGGCGGCGCGTGGGCAGATGCTGATGTTGGGCATTCTGCCGCGCTGGCCCGAGACCGGCTATGGCTACATCGAATTCCCCCGCGGCGTGACGCCGGGATCGAAAGCCGTTGCCATCCGCCGCTTTCACGAGAAGCCCGACGCGCGCACCGCGCGCCGGTATCTGGCCGCCGGCCGGTACTTCTGGAACGCCGGTATGTTCTTCTGGCGGGCCGGCACGCTGCTCGACGCCATGCGCCGCTATCTGCCCCGCACGGCCAGCATTCTGGCCGCTCTGCCGCCGTTCCATGACAGCAAGTTCCTGCCTAAGCTGCGCGAGGTTTTTCCGCTATGCGAGAACATCTCGATTGACTACGCGATTCTCGAAAAGGCGCAGGGCGTGACCGGCATCGCCTGTCCCGAGATCGGCTGGAACGACGTGGGGAGCTGGAACGCAGTCTACGAACTACTCCCGCGGGATGCCGCGGGCAACGTACTCATGCAGGAAGCCATCTGCCACTCGGCGGGCGGCAATTATGTGGATGCGGGCGGGAAGATGGTAGCTTTGGTGGGGGTTTCCAACCTGATCGTGATCGACACACCGGACGCTTTACTGATCGCCGACCGCGACTCCGCACAGAAGGTAGGGGATGTGGTCAAGATTTTAGAACAGCGCAAACGCGACGATTTACTGTAAGTGCGCCGGGCGGAACGCGAAGCTCCGCCCGGGCCGCGTCGAACATATTTGACCCTGTACTAATTACTTCTTGGTCCCCTTCGCTTCGGGGTGTTTCGTATTATACCATAGATGTTCAGACCTCGTTTTGAAGCTCCAACCCTTTGATGCGGAATATGTGAGGCGATTGACGGTCGGAGATCCCGCAGTTGAGACGCATTTTGCCTCATACTTCGGCAATCTGATGTACCTGAAGTTGCGTATACGGGTACGCTCGCCTGAGTTGATCGAAGATATCCAGCAGGAAACCCTGCTGCGGGTGCTGGCGATCCTGCGTCACGGAAGCGGCGTCAAGCAGCCCGAACGCTTCGGTGCGTTCGTGAACGCAGTGTGCGACAACGTAACGCGCGAACATCGCCGGTCGGATCAGCGCTACGGCCGCATGGACGAGCAGACCGACGAACCCATTGACGCCTCCATCAACCTGGACTCCAGGCTTGTGAATGACGATCTGAAGCGGCGTGTTGCGCTGGTCCTCGAAAGTCTGTCGGAAAAAGACCGGAACATTCTGCGAGCGCTATATCTGGAAGAGCTGGACAAAGCCGAGATCTGCCGGCGCTACCGCGTCGATCCGGGTTACCTGCGCGTGCTGCTGCACCGCGCCAAAGCCCATTTCCGGGAAGCCTATGTGGGCCTTCAGGAGCCGCCGCTGTTCAGTCCGCCCGCAGGGTGACAATAGCTTGCGCTTCGGCGGAGCGCCCTTCTCCTACCGGACCGACCTTCTCGGCCGTCTTGAACTTGACCGACACCCGGCCGGTTTCAAGATGCAGAGTGGCGGCGAGCTGGCTGCGGATGGCCTCCCGGTAGTCCTTCAGCTTCGGACGCTCCAGGATAACCGTAGAATCGACGTTGACGATCCGATAGCCCTGCTGGCGCGCTAAGTCGCGGGCGTGCTCCAGGAAGTGCAGACTGCCGGCGCCCTTCCAGTGCGGATCGGTGTCGGGGAAGTGCATGCCGATATCGCCCAAAGCGACGGCCCCCAGGATCGCGTCGGTGATGGCGTGGGACAATACGTCCGCGTCGGAATGGCCTTCGAGGCCCAGTTCCGACGGGATGGTCACGCCGCCCAGAATGAGCGGCCGATGGGCGACCAGGCGATGGACGTCCCAGCCGAGGCCGGTGCGATATTCGCTCACAATTCGCGGGGCGCGGTTTCCTCTTCCAGGAACAAGCGCGCCAGGTCCATATCGCTGGGCTTGGTAATCTTGATGTTGCGGTCGCTGCCCAGCACCACGCTGACCTCCACTTCCAGACGTTCCACGAGGCTCGATTCGTCGGTGCCGGTGAATCCATCGTTCTGCGCGGCGGCGAAGGCGCGCATCAGCAGGTCATAGCGGAACACCTGCGGGGTCTGAGCCAGCACCAGTTTTTCGCGCGGCAGCGTGGCGCGGATCTTGGCTTTGTTGGTTTGCGCGCGGGCGACTTGCTTCACCGTATCTACCGGCACGATGCCCACGATGGCCGCGCCGGTTTCGGCGGCCTCGTCAATCACTTTGTCGATGGTTTCCAGATCGATGAAGGGCCGCACGGCGTCATGCACCGCGACCAGCGTGGTGTCCGGGTCGAGAGCGCGCAGTGCGTTGTCCACGGATTGCTGGCGGGAATTACCGCCCTCGACCACGCGCACGCGTTTGCCGTGGACCTCCCGTTCCAGCAGTTCCGTGACCCATTCCAGATCCTCTTGGCGGACGGCCACGACAATCTGCTCCACGCGCGAGGAAGCGGCGAACTTGCGCACGGAGTGCAGCAGGATGGGAGCGCCATCAAGCAGCATGAACTGCTTCCGGCTGGTCCCCGCCTTTTCGGCGGAGGTGCGGCCCATGCGGGTTCCGAGCCCCGCGGCGGGCAGAATCACGGCAACTTTCATAGGTGGCCCGAATGGGCGCGAGCGCCCGTTGCATCAGGACAACTACGATTCTACCGTGGTTTTCTCTGAGGCGAGGGGATCCGCCTTGCGCGCAGCGCGCTCGTGCTTTTCCGCGCCGGCCACGGCGTGCATGCGTTCGTCGAATTTACCGAAGATCATCTTCCCGGCGGTGGTCTGCAACACGCTGGTGACCGAGATATCGATGGTCTTCGAAATCATCTTCTTGGCGTTATCCACCACCACCATGGTGCCGTCATCCAGGTAGGCGACGCCCTGATTGTATTCCTTACCTTCCTTCAGGATGAAGACGCGCATGGTCTCGCCCGGCAGCACGATCGGTTTCAGGGCATTGGCTAATTCATTGATATTCAGCACCTGGACGCCATGCAGTTGGGCGACCTTATTCAAATTAAAGTCGTTGGTGATGATCTTGGAATCATAGACTTTGCCGAGTTCGATCAGCTTCATATCGACTTCGCGCACGTGCGGAAAATCGTCTTCGACGATCTGCACGTTGAGGTGGGCCATCTTCTGGATGCGCTGCAGGATGTCGAGCCCGCGGCGGCCGCGGTTGCGCTTCATGGAGTCCGCCGAGTCGGCTACCAGTTGCAGTTCGCGCAGCACGAACTGCGGAATCACGAGCACGCCATCGAGGAAGCCGGTCTCGGCGATATCCGCGATGCGGCCATCGATGATGACGCTGGTGTCCAGGATCTTGAAAGATTTCTTGGATCCCTTCTCGCCGCCGAAGATGCCGCCCAGCGCGGACAGGTTCAGCATGTCGCCCTTCTTGGCGCCGACAATCAGGCCGACATAGGTCATCCACAACAGCAAGCAGACCTGCACGAAGGGGATCAGTTGAGAGCTAGTCCCCTCCGGCCGCGCCCAGCGCAGCACCAGAGACATGAAAAAAGCTCCGATGATACCGAGCACCGATCCGAAGGCTGCCCCGATCAGCCGCTTGAGACTGATTTCCTCGAGCCGCACTTCGAAGAAAATAATCGCAGCGCCCAAAACCAATCCCACCAAGGCTGCCCAAAGCGAAGGAGCCGGTTGAAATGGATGCAGCGAATACGCGGACGCACTTAGCACCAACACGAATATGATGCGAATGATGGTTAGGTCGAGCACAAAAACACCACCTTCTGGTGAGTACGAGAGAGTAGGAAAGCAATCCGTCCCCCGACCCCAAAAAATACGAGCTACGAGGGTCGCGCCAAGAGTATAGCATTGAATAAGGCTCTTGGCGCATTGTGATTAGAACAGAAATCAACTGATTTAGATTCAGGCGGTCGCTAGTTTTCCGGCAGCGAGAAGGCGACATAGGTTCCCCCGGAAGGCGCGCCGCATTTGCCGCCGCCCGCGCCGATCACCACGAACTGCCGCCCCCTGACTTCGTAAGTGGCGGGTGTGGCGTCGCCGGAAGCAGGCAGAGTGGCCTCCCAAAGCAGCTTGCCGCTGCGCTTATCGAAGGCGCGAAACTTGCGGTCGTGCACCGTGGCCGCGATAAACAACAATCCACCGGCAGTAACTACCGGGCCGCCGTAATTCTCGCTGCCCGTAATACGCAGGCCCTTGGCGGCGAGCTCCGGATATTCGCCGAAGGGAATCTTCCAGACGATTTCGCCCTTATTCAGATCGATGGCATTCAGTGTTCCCCAGGGCGGCTCGACGGCGGGATAGCCGTCGGGATCGAGGAACTTGTTGTAGCCGTCGTGCGTGTATTTCTGTTCGATGGGCCATCGGCTGTGGGCCATTCCCGCCACTGGCACGTCGTTGCTCGTGGTGATGTAGGTGATGATGGCGTCCACCGCGGCGGGCGGCAGTTGCGTGAAGGCCGGCATGCGTCCGCTGCCTTGATGCACGATCGCGGCAATTTCCTGTTTCGTGCGGCGCTTCCCGATCCCGGCGAGCGGCGGGAATTCCGGCGGGGTGCCCTGCATGTCCCGGCGATGACATGCGGCGCAGCGCGCGTTATACAGAGTTTTGCCGGTTGTCTTACCGGCGGGCGGCGCATTCACCAGGCGCAGAATCCAGGCCATCTCGTTGGCGTTCACGTACAGGAGGCCGGTTGACGGGTCGAACGCCGCGCCACCCCATTCGCCGCCGCCGTCGAATCCGGGAAAGATCACGGTGCCTTCCAGGCTGGGCGGCACGAATTGGCCCGCGCTGCGCACCTGGCGCAAGCGCGCGAGCACCGCGGCGTGCGCGTCGGGCGTCCGGTTGGTGACCATGTCTTCGGTGAAAACCTGCCGCGCGAAGGGCGGAGGTTTCAATGGCAGCGGCTGCGTGGCGGCGGTCCATTCGCCATCCACTTCCGTGGCCGGCACGGCGTGCTCCTCGATGGGGAACAGCGGCTCGCCGGTCAGGCGATCGAACAGGAACACGTGGCCGGACTTGGTGATCTGTGCCACCGCGTCGACGGTGCGGCCGTTGTGCCGAACCCTGACCAGGTTCGGCGGGGCCGGGAAGTCGCGGTCCCAAAGATCGTGGTGCACGGCTTGAAAGTGCCACATGCGTTCGCCGGTATCGGCCTTGAGGCAGAGCAGCGTGTTGGCGAAGAGGTCGTTGCCCTTGCGATTTGCGCCGAAGAAATCGAAGGCGGCCGATCCGGTGGGCACGAAGACCAGGCCGCGCTTTTCGTCGAGGCTCATGCCGGACCAGTTGTTGGCCGCACCGATGTACTGCCAGGCATCCTTGGGCCAGGTGTCGTAGCCGAGTTCGCCGGGATGCGGAATGGTGTGAAAGGTCCAGCGGATTTTGCCTGTGCGCACGTCGTAGGCGCGAATGTCGCCCGGCGCCGCCGGCAGCGTTTCACTGACAATACTGCCCATGATCAGTAGATCTTTGTAAATGATGCCGGGCGTGGTGGCGGAGATGGACATCTCTTCGGGCGGCCGGCCGAGGCCTTGCCGGAGGTCCACGCGGCCAGCATCACCAAACGTGTTGATGAGTCCGCCCGTGCGCGCATTGAGAGCATAGAGCCAGTGGCCGGCGGGCAGAAAGATCCGCCCGCCGCTGCCGCCGGACCAATACGTCACGCCGCGATTGCGCGTTTTCCCCAAGGCATGCGTGTTCTGGGAGGGATCGAAGGACCAGCGTAGCTGGCCGCTGGCGGCGTCGAGCGCGATCAGCCGCAGTTTCGGAGTGGTGGCGTATAAGATCCCATCGACAATGATGGGATTGCATTCCATTTCCGAATCCGGGAAAGCATCGCCGGTGTCGTATGTCCACGCCACCTGCAATCGCGCGACGTTGCCGCGGTTGATCTGATCGAGCGCGGAGTAGCGGATGCTGTCGGGACCGCCGCCGTAAACTGTCCAACTACGGTACGATTCAGCCGCCGCCATGGCCGCGGCCATCAACACAGCGCCCAGGAAGACCCCACCTGCGATTCGCACGATGACCACTATAACCCGGCTCGCAACCGGGCTTACAATGTAACCGTGACTTTCCCGAGATCGAGCGGCATCCTCCTGCATCCCACGTCGTTGCCTGCAAGATTCGGCATTGGCGACCTCGGCCCGGAGGCCTACCGGTTCGCCGATTTCCTGGCAGACGCGGGCCAGCGCCTCTGGCAGGTGCTGCCCTTGGGACCCACCGGATATGGCGATTCGCCCTATCAATTGTTCTCCGCCTTCGCGGGCAATCCGCTGCTGATCAGCCTGGAACAACTGGCTGATGACGGCCTACTGACGCGCGCCGAACTGGCGGAGGCGCCCGAGTTCCCCGCTGACACCGTGGACTTCGGCAGCGTGATTGCTGTCAAGATGCCCCTGCTGCGCGCGGCCTTCGAACGCTTCGGCGGCAGTGCGGAATTCGAAGCATTCCGGCGCGACAACGCGGCTTGGCTGGCTGACTATGCCCTGTTTATGGCTTTGAAGTCGGCGCATGGCGGAGAGGCCGTCTGGAGCCGTTGGGAACCGGAGATTGCCGCGCGGCAGCCCGCGGCGCTGGATCATTGGCGCGCGCGGCTCGCGAGAGAAGTGGCGGCCTTGGAATTCACGCAGTATTTGTTTGCGCGGCAGTGGCGCAAACTGCACGATTACGCGGGCGTGCGCGGCGTTCGCATCATGGGCGATCTGCCGATCTATGTGGCGCACGACAGCGCGGACGTATGGGCGAATCCCGACCTGTTCCAACTCGACGCGGCGGGCGATCCGGCGGTGATGTCCGGCGTGCCTCCCGATTATTTCAGCGCCACGGGCCAACTGTGGGGCAATCCGATTTACCACTGGGATCGCATGGCGGTGGCCGGTTTCCGCTGGTGGATCGACCGGCTGCACGCGGCGCTCAAACAGGTGGATATCGTGCGTGTGGACCATTTCCGCGGCCTGGAAGCGTATTGGGAAGTGCCGGCCGGCGAGACCACCGCGCGCAACGGCCGCTGGGTGAAGGGTCCGGGGCCGGCGCTGTTTCAGGCGCTCGAGAACGCGTTGGGCAAGCTGCCGATTGTGGCGGAGAATTTGGGCGTGATCACGCCGGAAGTGGAAGCCATGCGCACGCAATTCGGCTTCCCGGGCATGGCAATCCTGCAATTCGCTTTCGGCAAAGATCCACAGGCGCCTGATTTCAAGCCGCACAACTATCCGCGTGATCGCGTGGCCTACACGGGCACCCACGATAACGATACGACGGTGGGATGGTGGTCGAGCGAAGGCGCCGGGGATAGCACGCGCACAGCGGCGGACGTGCGGGCAGAGCGCGCCTTTACGCGCCAGTATCTGGCGACCGATGGCAATGAGATCCATTGGGCCTTCATCCGCGCGCTGATGGCCTCGGTAGCCAACACGGTGTTGTTTCCATTGCAGGACGTGCTGGGCCTTGGAAGCGAAGCCCGCATGAACAAGCCTGCCGTGCCCAGCGGCAACTGGCGCTGGCGCTATCGCGCGGAGATGCTGACTCCCGCGATCGCCCAACGGCTGAAAGAGATGGTGTCCACGTATGACAGATAAGCAGCGCCTGAGTTTCTGGCAAGTCTGGAACATGAGCTTCGGCTTTCTGGGCATTCAGTTCGGCTGGGGACTGCAGATGGCCAACATGAGCGCCATCTACGAATACCTGGGCGCGCGCGCCGACCAGATCCCGATTCTGTGGCTGGCCGCGCCGCTCACCGGCTTGATCGTGCAGCCCATCATTGGCCATGCCAGCGATCGCACGTGGAACCGGCTGGGGCGCCGGCGTCCGTATTTCCTGGCCGGCGCGATCCTGAGTTCGCTGGCGCTGGTGTTGATGCCGCGCGTATCGGCGCTCTGGATGGCGGCGGGTTTGCTCTGGATTCTGGACGCATCCATCAACATCAGCATGGAGCCGTTTCGCGCGTTCGTCGCGGACCTGCTGCCCGAAGATCAGCGCACCAACGGTTTTGCCATGCAAAGCCTGTTCATCGGCCTGGGTGCGGTGGTGGCTTCGGTGCTCCCGGGCGTGCTGCTTGCGTGGCTTGGCGCCGGGACCGGGGGCGGCCGAATCCCCCTGCCTGTACGGCTTTCGTTCTACCTGGGCGCCGCGGCGTTCTTCGGCGCGGTGATCTACACGATTGCCACCACGCGCGAGTATCCGCCGGAAGACATGGGGGCGTTCCGCAGGATGAAGGCCGAGAAGACCGGCCTCGTGGAGAACGCGCGCGAGATTCTCGACTCGATCCGCGCAATGCCGGAAACCATGCGGCAATTGGCATGGGTCCAGATCTGCACGTGGCTGGGGCTGTTCTGCATGTGGCTGTATTTTCCGGTAGCCGTGGCGCACAACGTCTTCGGCGCGGAGGATCCGCACAGCGCGCTGTACACGGAGGGTATTGCGTGGGGCGGCTACTGCTTCGCCATGTATTCGGCGGTTTGCTTTGTGTGGGCATTCGTGTTGCCGCCGTTAGCCCGGACACTGGGCCGCAAGGCGACGCATAGCTTGTGCCTGCTGTGCGGCGCGGCAGGCCTGCTGTCCGTGGCGGTGATTCACGACAAGTGGCTGCTGTTCGGCTCGATGACCGGAGTCGGCATTGCGTGGGCCAGCACGCTGGCGATGCCATACGCCATTCTGGCCGGATCGCTGCCCGCGGAGAAAACCGGCATCTACATGGGGATTTTCAATTTCTTCATCGTGACGCCGGAGATCGTCGCCTCGCTGGGGTTTGGCTGGGTGATGGCGCACGTGTTAGGGAACAACCGGTTGCTGGCGGTGGTCGCGGGCGGCGTGTTCTTTGTGATTGCTGCGGGGCTGATGCAGCGCGTGCGCGATGTGGGCGCGGTGCGGTTGGCGGCCGCGCCCGCGGCTACGGTAGTTGTTCGAGATCAGCCAGGTCTTTAAACCTGATCGAGCCATCGACTATTGTCCTGTCCCGCAGACCGATGGCCTGCCTCACATACCGGTAAGCACAATTGTCAGTGATTGACTGGGACAGGACACTATCTGCGGCGAGTACGGCATGCATTACAGCGAGGACAACAGATATTGCTTCTGCGCTACCGGATCTGGATTCGGTGCGCCTGGCTATCGTCGGCAAGAACCACCAAAACTGTGCCGGAGGCTTTCCGCAGTGGCACTGGACGGCCGTCGAGCGACGCGCCTGTCGCAGGCGGCGCCGAGTGGATCACAAACACCATATTGCGGGCGCCCGGCTGATAAGTTCCGGTTGGGGCGCTGACCTCGACAGACCGTGACTGATATGTGATCGCGGTGCGGCGTATGGCTCCATCGCGGTATGCGGGACTGACTCCGTCGTCCTCATAGAGGGTCACTGCCGCTTGGCCCTGCGCGTCCGGATAGATCTCGAAGGTCAGCGGGTCAGCGGGCTTTTCGCTTACATAACTCATCTCTGGTCCCATGGGGATGATGGCGCCGCCACGCACGTAGAGTGGCACCGTCTCGAGCGGCGCATCGACGCGAATCATACGGCCGCCCGCGATCTGTGCTCCTGTCCAGTAGTCGACCCAGTTGCCTTCCGGCAGGTAGAGGCGTCTGCTCGTGGATCCCGGCTGGAGGATGGGCGCCGCTAACAAGTCACTTCCGACCATGAACTCGTCGTCGATGTCCAGCGTATTGGCATCGGTCTGATAGTTGAGTAACAAGGGCCGGAAGATCGGCATTCCGGTCCGGTGTGCTTCTTCGAGCACAGTGTAGAGGTAAGGCAGGAAGCGGTAGCGCAGCTTTAGATACTTGCGGATGATGTCTTCGTAGTAAGTGCCGAAGCGCCAGGGTTCATGATCGTAGGCATCCCGCTGCGCGTGATTACGGCAGAACGGCGTCAGAAACGCGATCTCGTACCAGCGTGTCAGTAATTCCGCGTTCGTGCGGCCGATAAAGCCGCCGGCGTCCGCGCCCACGAAAGGCTCGCCGGAGAGGCCGAGCGATTCAAACATCGGGATGCTAAGCGCCATGGCATCCCAGGTGGCGGTGTTGTCGCCGGTCCACATGGTGGAATAACGCTGGATGCCGGCGTATCCGGCGCGGGTAATGATGTACGGCCGCTCGTTAGGCCGCAGCCGCGTTAGCCCTTCATAAGTGGCGCGCGCTTCGTTGAGCGCGAAGACGTTGCGATTTTCGGCGTAAGGCGAATTGGCTCCGCCATCATAGGTCAGTACGTCCATCTGCGTCTTGCCAGTCTGATCCAGAAAGTCGGAAGGCTCGTTCATGTCGTTCCAGATCCCGGCCACGCCATGATCCAGATAAGCACGGTGTAAGTCGCCCCACCAGCGCGCGGCGCCATCCAGAGTGTAGTCCGTGTAAACTGCTTTACCCGGCCAGACCGCGCCGATCCAAAGCTTGCCGTCTTTGCGCTTGAGGAAGTAATTGTTTTTGATGCCTTCGTTGAATACGTAATAACTCTTGTCCTGTTGGGCTAACTCGGGATTAGTGGTGGCGTCACTAGAGCCGGCCTCCGGCGGTTCGTATTTCACGCCGGGATCGACAATCACCACGACTTTCACACCCTGTTTCCGCAGTTTATCCGTGAAAGCAGTGGGATCCGGGAATCCGTGCGGATCCCAGGTGAAGACGCGGTAGCCGTTCATGTAATCGATATCCAAATAAAGGACATCGAGCGGCAGGTCTTCGGCCCGGTAGCGCGCGACGACATCTTCGGCGACGGTATCCGGATAGTAAGTCCAGCGGCTCTGCTGATTGCCGAGCGCCCACTTGGGGGGCATGGGCAGGTGTCCGGTCAGGTCGGCGTAGCGCGCCAGTACCTTCTTCATGGAAGGTCCCCAGAAGAAGTAATAATTCATCTCGCCGCCTTCGGCTTCGAAAGTGACATGGTCGGGCGACTCGCCGGCAAAGTCGAAATGCGTGCGAAAGCTGTTATCGAAGAAGACGCCGAAAGCCTGGCCGCCCTGCCAGCCGATGTAGAACGGGACGTCCTGATAGATCGGATCGGTTCCCTCGTGATAGGCCGGCGTATCGGAATTCCACATGCTGAACTGGCCGCGCCGCTTGTCGAGGTGCGCCGCCTTCTCGCCCAGGCCGTAGAAGTGCTCGTCAAAGCCGAGTTTCTTCACTGCCGCCACCCGGCCGCCGGCGGCTTGCGGATCGAACATCATGGGCAGCGCATCCACATCGATGGTCTGATGCGTCTTGGCGTCGCGGAACTCGATGAGCAGGTCCGGCCGGTGGACCAATACTTCCACCTCTTCAGTGGCGATGCGCAGATAGCCCGGCTGTTCGCTCACATTCCACTTCGGCACGTCCCATGTGGTCTTGTCGATCGCCCACGAGTGATCGCGCGCAGGCAATGGCGCGCGGAACGAAGCGCGCACCCGGACGAGGTCCGGCGCCAGGATGTAGAACCGGACCTGTGATTGATCGCGGCACATCACCGTGACGCTGTCGCGCG
>DATKNQ010000191.1:0-7673 GCA_035541265.1 Bryobacteraceae bacterium | reverse complement strand
GGATCAAGGCGCTTGCCTCCTTAACGCTGGACGCGTCCCGATCCGCCGCCCTTCAAAAGAGCCCGCACTTCGCCCGCGCTGAAGCGGTTGAAGTCGCCCGGAATGGAGTGCTTCAGGCAACTCGCCGCCACGGCGAATTCGAGCGCGTCGTGCGCGCCATCGAGTGTCTGCAATCCGTAGATCAAGCCGCCGGCGAAGGCATCGCCGCCACCCACGCGGTCGACGATGTGGGTGATTTCGTAGTGCCGGCTCACCAGAAAATTGTGGCCGTCGTTGAGACATGCCGACCAGCCATTATGCGATGCACTGTGCGATTCGCGCAGTGTCACCGCGATGGTCATGAGGTTCGGAAACTCCGACAGCACCTTGCCGGTGAGCGCGGCGTAGTGCGCGGGATCGAGTTTGCCGGAATGGACATCCACCGGCGCGGCGATGCCCAAGGCCATCTGGCAATCTTCTTCGTTGGCGATGGCCACATCGACGAAGCGCACCAGTTCGCGCATGACGTCGGCGGCGGGTTTACCCCACTTCCACAGATTCTTGCGGTAGTTCAGATCGCAGGAGACCGTCAAGCCCTTCTCGCGCGCGATGCGCACAGCCTCCATGGCCAGGTCCGCCGCCGAAGCGCTGATCGCCGGCGTAATGCCGGTGACATGAAACCAGCCCGCGCCATCGAACGCCCCGTTCCAATCCACATCGCCAGGCTTGCCCAGCGCAACCGAGCTATAGTCGCGATCGTAGACGACTTTCGATGGCCGCTGATTGGCGCCGGTCTCCACATAGTAGACCGGCATGCGGCCGCGTGAGCGCACGATCTGCGATGTATCCACGCCGAAACGCCGCAGTTCCGCCACGACCGCATCGGCGATGGGATTGTTCGGCGGCAGCAGCGTGACATACCGCGCGGGCAGACCGAAGGTGGACACCGCCACCGCCACGTTAGCCTCGCCGCCGCCGAAGGTGGCCACGAACTGCGGCGACTGCAGGAAGCGCTCAAATCCGGGCGGCGCCAGCCGCAACATGATCTCGCCAAATGTAACCGTCGTCTTGGACATTCACCTATTCCTTTACCGCCACTACATCGACCGCGAATCCGGCGTCCATGGAAGGCAGGCCTTGAAACGGGAGCATGGTCTCCGCCGGCGGACGCGCCTGGTCGTAGAACTCGCTGCGAATCTTGCGCACTTGTGCCGAGATGCTCGATGACAAGGGATACATGCTGGCGAAAGCCACCTGCCGCAGAGAGCCGCCTTCCTGCGAAAGCGATTTCTGCAGGCGCTCAAACGCCAGGCGCGCATCGGCATCCTGATAGCCGAAGGACTCCTGGCTGCCTGTGAGAATCACCTGTGGTGCGCCGATCAAAGCGACCTGCGAAACCTGCGGCGAGGGCGCCAGTCCGGCGGGATTCAACATGTGCATGGCGGTTCCGGTGTTCCATCGCAAGCGGGCCACGGCTTCGCACTCCGCCACCGAATGCGCCGGCGACCGCTGGATCTGGACAAAATTCAAAGCGGCCCCTCCGTAATGCGATTCGACCAGACCCCGCACGCCGGCATATTGATCGAGCCCGCTCAGAAAACAAGTGACGCGCAGCACGTCCTCGGGCTCGGAGCCGGCAGCTCTTACGGCAGTTTCCACACGCGCGAGGGATTGCCTGGCGAGCGGTAGAACCGGTTCGAACGGCTGCGCGCCGGTGGCTCCCTGGCCGGAGATGTAGACCAGCCCGAATTCGTTGGCCACCTTCTTCGCCACGGCCGTGGATTCCATTACCACTTGGGCGGATTCGAGGGGCAGCGCACCCACCTGGATCACGCTGAGCACTGGCAGCGCCAGTTTGTGCTCAGTGAAGGTCTCGCTGACCAGATCGCGGACCCGCCGCAGATCGCCGCTGCCCGCCACGAATGCCCGCAGTTTCACGATAGTGGCACCGTTGGCGGAATGCAGCAGCCACTTCAGGGCGTCGCGAGTCTGCTGTGAAAGTAGCCCCTTACCGGAAAGCGGCGTGACCTGAAAAACGAGGCGGCGGGTTTCCGCCGTGATGGCGGTGGGAGGGTCCTTGGGGAGTTGGAGGACCTGCGTCTCCTCCTCCTTCTTTTTCTTTCCCCAGGACGAGAGCGTTACCGCCAGCGCGCCTACGAGCGCCAGCAGCCAGATCCTTCGCATATCGAGAAACCGATTGTATCAAACGGGGGCAGGCGCCCGGATTGGACTGGCGACTGCCAGTCCAATATGGTATGTTATGGATGTGCTCCCGGAACCTCGCTTGGATGCCGAATCGGCCGTTCCGCTATACCGCCAGCTTTTTGAGCATTTCAGCGGGCTGATACACTCCGGCGCATTGGCGAAAGGCGAACGTCTACCGGCCACGCGGGAATTGGCTGGTGCACTTGGACTGAACAGGACCACCGTTTCGGCCGCTTACGAACTGCTGGAGGCGGAGGGTTTCATCAGCGGGCAGGTGGGGCGCGGCAGCTTCGTGGCGGTCTCGCATCCGGCCGATCCGGGGCGTGCGCTCGATTGGGCGCGACTACTCGAACGCTCCGCCGCAGGCCCGCAGGCTCCGGCGCCCGCGCCGCTTTCACCAGGCGGCGTCTCATTCGCTACCTCGCGCCCTTCCGAGCAGCTCTTCCCGCTGGACGCGCTGCGGGCGAGCTGCGAGGAAGTGATGGCCGCGCCGGATTTCGCGCACATCCTGCAGCTCGGCTCGCCCAGCGGATACGAGCCGCTGCGCCGCTATCTGCTGGATGGCGCGCGCGCCGCGAACCTGGCCGCGCCGGGCGACGACCTGATCGTCACCAACGGCTGCCAGCAATCGCTCGATCTGATCGCGCGCGTGCTGCTGCGTCCCGGCGATAAGGTGCTGGTGGAAGATCCCGTGTATTCCGGGCTCAAGAGCCTGTTTCTCGAAGCTGGCGCACATTTGGTGGGTGTGCCGGTAGGCGCGGACGGCATCGAGATCGAAGCGGCCGCGGCGGCGATCGAGCGGGAGCGGCCGAGGTTGATCGTAGTCACTTCGAATTTCCAGAATCCGACGGGCGCCACGCTCCCCGTCGCTTCGCGCGCAGCCCTGCTGCGGGCGGCGCAGAATGCAAGCGTGCCACTGGTCGAGAACGATATTTATGGCGACCTGCGTTATCGCGGTACGGATGTGCCGCCCATCAAGCAGTCGGACGACAGCGGCCACGTCATTCTTCTGCGCAGCTTTTCGAAGATCACTTTCCCCGGCCTGCGTGTCGGCTGGGTGCTGGGCCCGCGCGCACTGATCGCGCGACTGGCGCAATCGAAGCAGCTCGCCGATTTGCACACGGACCAGCTTTCGCAGGCCGTGCTGCTGCGTTTCGCCGAATCGGGGCGCATGGCGGCACATCGCGCGCACATGCTGAAGGCGGGCGCGGAGCGTCTGTCCGCGGTGCTGGCTGCGTGCGACCGCTGTCTGCCGGCCGGATCGCGCGTGACCCGTCCGCAGGGCGGCATGAATCTGTGGGTGCGGCTGCCGGAGCCGCTCGATGCAGGCGAACTGCTGGCGCGCGCGCAACGCGAGAACGTCGCCTATCTTCCGGGCAAGTATTTCGCGGTGTCGCGCTTCGATCCCGGTGCCTTGCGGCTGAGCTTCGCCGGCTTAACGCCGGATGAAATCCGCCAGGGGCTGGCGACGCTGGGTGAAATTTTCTCGAGTGAGCTGGAGAGAACGCGGTCGCATGCCGCGCTGGAACCAGCTCCAGCCATGGTTTGAGCTTTTGAATTCTTGAAGGAGTGACTATGTTCCTAGACGAAACGTTTCGTGTTAAGGTCGGCCTGGCCGAGATGCTCAAGGGCGGCGTCATCATGGACGTCACCAACGCCGAACAGGCGCTGATCGCCGAAAAAGCAGGGGCCGCAGCCGTCATGGCGCTCGAGCGCGTGCCCGCGGACATCCGCAAGGAAGGCGGCGTGGCGCGCATGGCGCCCATCAACAAGATCCGCGAGATCATGCAGGCCGTCAGCATTCCCGTGATGGCCAAGGCGCGCATCGGCCATTTCATGGAAGCGCGGATTCTGGAAGCGCTAGGCGTGGACTACATCGACGAAAGCGAAGTCCTGACGCCCGCCGACGAAGAGCATCACATCGCCAAGCGCGATTACAAAGTGCCGTTTGTGTGCGGCGCGCGCAACCTGGGCGAGGCGTTGCGGCGCATCGCCGAAGGCGCGGCCATGATTCGCACCAAGGGCGAGGCCGGCTCGGGCAACATCGTGGAAGCCGTTAGGCACATGCGCACCATCCAAAAAGAGATGAAGCAGCTCACGGTGCTGGGCAAGGAAGAACTGGTGCACGCATCGAAGGAATTGCAGGCGCCGCTCGAGCTGGTGGAGTGGGTGGCAGAGCACGGCAAACTGCCGGTGCCGAACTTTTCGGCTGGCGGCATCGCCACACCCGCCGACGCCGCGCTGGTGATGCAACTGGGCGCGGAGGCGACTTTCGTCGGTTCCGGCATCTTCAAGTCCTCCGATCCGGAAGCGCGCGCCCGCGCGATTGTGCGCGCCACCACATACTACAAAGATCCCATAAAGCTGCTCGAGGCCAGCGAAGAACTCGGCATGGCCATGCCCGGCCTGGATATTTCGAAGCTGCCTGAGGGCGAGCTGCTGCAGACCCGAGGCTGGTAATGCGGCGTGTTGGCGTCCTTGCATTGCAGGGCGATTTCGAGGCGCACGGCCGCACGCTCGCGCGGCTGGGCGCCGAGCCGGTGTTCGTACGCACGGCCGCGGATCTGGCAAACATCGATGGCCTGATCATCCCCGGCGGCGAGAGCACCACTATGCTCAGACTGCTGCGCGAGGAGAAGCTGCTCGCGCCGCTGGCGGAGTTCGGGCGCCGGCATCCGATCTTCGGCACGTGCGCCGGAGCGATCCTGCTGGCCGCGGGCGTTTCGCACCCCGAGCAGGAAAGCCTCGGCCTGATGGATATCGACGTCGAGCGGAACGCCTACGGCCGCCAGATCGACAGCCGTGTAGCGCGCCTGACGCCCGAGCCGGAATTCGCGGCGCGCACGCATGCGGGCGAAATGGAAGCCGTGTTCATTCGGGCTCCGATCATCCGGCGGACGGGGCGGCAGGCGCGGGTGCTGGCGCGCTATGCGAGCGATCCGGTGCTGGTCGAGCAAGGGCCGTACCTGGTGGCCACGTTCCATCCCGAGTTGAGCGCCGATTCGCGGGTCCACGAGTTGTTTCTGGGCAAGCTATGACGTCCCGAGCGAAGACGCGCGTGCTGTTCGTCTGCATCGGCAATTCGTGCCGCAGCCAGATGGCGGAGGGCTTTGCGCGGGACTACGGCTCGGACGTGATGATCCCGGCAAGCGCGGGGCTGGCGCCGGCGATGATGGTGGCGCGCGACACGGTGCGCGCCATGGACGAAAAGAATATCGACTTGCGGAACCATTTCCCGAAAAGCCTGAAGCAACTCGGCCGCGCGCAATTCGATCTGATCATCAACATGAGCGAGAGCGAGTTGCCGCCGGAGGTGACCAGTCCGTCGCGCAGTTGGGACGTGCCGGACCCGATTGGGGAGAGCTACGAAATGCACTGCCAGATTCGCGACCAGATTGAGGTGCTGGTGATGGAGCTGATACTGGAGTTGCGGCGCGCGGCGAACGAGGCGCGCAAGAAGCCCGATCTCCGGCTGCGCCGCGAGTGATCCAAACGCTAAGATCAAGTGAGTGGATCAGTTCGCCTTTGATTTCGCCCCGGCGGCGCGTCACATCTATACCGTTAGCGAGTTGAACTCGGCCATCCGCGCGACGCTCGAAAACGAGTTTCCCGACGTCTGGGTCTCCGGTGAAATCTCGGGCGCGAAGCTGGCGCCCAGCGGGCATTACTACTTCACGCTGAAAGAACGCGAAGCGCAGGTGCGCGCCGTGGCGTTCCGTTCCGCGCATCGCTACTGGAAATTCAAGCCGCAGGATGGCCTGGCGGTGCTGGCGCGCGGCCGCATCGATGTCTTCGAGGCGCGCGGCGAATACCAGCTCATCGTCGAACTGCTCGAGCCGCGGGGGCACGGCGAGCTGCAACTCGCCTTCGAGCAGCTCAAGAAGAAACTGGCCGCCGAGGGCTTGTTCGAGCCAGCCCGCAAGCGCTCGCTGCCGCGCTATCCGCGGCGCATCGGGATCGTCACGTCGCCGCGCGGCGCGGTGATCTCCGACATGGTGCAGATCCTTTCGCGGCGTTTCCCGGGACTGCACATCCGCCTCTTCCCCGCCCTGGTGCAGGGCGATGGATCGGTGGAAGAGATCTGCGGCGGGCTCGACTACTTCAGCCGCAGCGGCTGGCCTGAACTCGTGATCGTGGCGCGCGGCGGCGGCTCGCTCGAAGATTTGTGGAGCTTCAACGAAGAGGCCGTGGCGCGCGCGATTGTCCGATGCAGCGTGCCCGTGGTTTCGGCGGTGGGTCATGAAACCGACGTCACGATTGCCGATTTCGTCGCCGACCTGCGCGCGCCCACTCCATCGGCCGCGGCCGAGCTGGTCGTCTGCACGCGGCAGGAGCTGTTAGACCGCCTTGCCGCGCGCGAACAAAAGTCGGTACACGCCGTGCGGTATCGCCTGGCGCTGCTGGCGCGGCGCTGGCAGCAGCAGGGCATCGAGCGGCCCTTGGGGTTGCTGCAACGAACCATCGGCCGGCGGGCGCAGCGCATTGACGAACTGGAATTCCAGATGCGCGACCGGTTGCGCAGGCTGCTCGAACGGCAGGCCCGCGCGCAGCGCGCGGCGACCATGCGTCTGCGCTATTTCGATCTGCGCCCGCGCTTCGCCGCCGATCGCCGGCGGCTGGATGCGGCGCATGCCGCCGCGGAGCAATCTTTGCGCTGGCAGATCGCGCGCCAATGCGCGGCTGTCGCGCAGCTCTCTGCCAAGCTCTCGCAACTCAGCCCGCTGGCGATCCTCGATCGGGGCTACGCCATCGTCACCACTGAATCAGGCCAGATTGTGAAAGACAGCACCGCCGCGCCGCCCGGCTCGGCCATCCAGGTGCGGCTTGCCAAGGGCCGCCTTGATGCTACAGTATCTAACAGCAGATGAAATAGTGTGTATCCGTGTGGATGTTCGGTTCCGGTTCGGCGAACTTGCGGAATGTGGCGAAGGCGGCTAGAATCAGGAATTTGCAATAGTCCAGGAGGAATCAATGGCATCGATCGCCGAGAGAGTAAAGCAGATTATTGTCGAGCAACTGGGCGTGGATGAAGCTCAGGTAGAGGACAGCGCGTCGTTCGTAGACGACCTGGGCGCCGATTCGCTTGACATCGTAGAACTGGTTATGGCCTTTGAAGAAGCCTTCGAACTGGAAATCCCCGACGAGGACGCCGAAAAGATCGCTACCGTTAAAGACGCCATCTCTTACATCGAAAACAAGTCGGGCAAGAAGTAGCCGCCACGGCGTCTTCCCAGGAGTATTTGCGTGTCACGCAGAGTGGTCGTAACCGGTGTGGGCCTGCTGTCTTCGCTGGGCATCGGTACAGAAGCAACCTGGCAGGCGGTACTGGCGGGCAAGAGCGGCATCGGGCGCATTACGGCCTTCGACGCATCCCAGTTCTCGTGTCAGATCGCCGGTGAAATTCAAGGGTTCGACCCGGCCCGCTACATCGAGAAAAAAGAGATCAAGAAGATGGGGCGGTTCATCCAGTTCGCCATCGCGGCGGCGGA
>DATKNQ010000190.1:0-25156 GCA_035541265.1 Bryobacteraceae bacterium | reverse complement strand
ACGGCGACGCCACTTTGTTCTTAACCACCTTCACCTTGGTGCGGTTGCCGACCACCACCTCGCCGTCCTTGATCGCGGCGATCCTGCGAATATCGGCGCGCACGCTCGCGTAAAATTTCAGCGCGCGGCCGCCCGTGGTCGTTTCCGGGTTGCCGAACATCACGCCGATCTTTTCGCGAATCTGGTTGATGAAAATCAGACAAGTGTTGGACTTCGACACGATGCCGGTGAGCTTGCGCATCGCCTGCGACATCAGCCGCGCGTGCACACCCATGAAGCTATCGCCCATTTCGCCGTCGAGTTCGGCTTTGGGCACCAGGGCGGCCACGGAATCCACCACCAGCACGTCGATAGAGCCGGAAGAGATCAGCGCCGAGGTGATCTCCAGCGCCTGTTCGCCGAAGTCCGGCTGCGACACGAGCAGGTTGTCCACGTCCACGCCGAGCTTGCGCGAGTACATGGGATCGAGCGCGTGCTCCACGTCGATGAAGGCCGCCATGCCGCCCTTCTTTTGCGCCTCGGCGACCACTTGCAGGGCGATGGTGGTTTTGCCGGACGATTCCGGGCCGTAGATTTCGTTGATGCGGCCGCGCGGAAAGCCGCCCACGCCCAGCGCCGCATCGAGCGAGATTGATCCCGTGGAGATGGCGGACACCGGAACTATGGCGTCCTTCGATCCCAACCGCAGGATGGAACCCTTGCCGAACTGCTTTTCGATCTGCCCCAGGGTGAGCTCCAAGGCGCGCTGTTTGTCGTCCATGTGACTCCTCAAAAAAAAGCTCTGAACGGTGATTATAGCAATGCGGTCTTCACTTTTTCTTCTCCCCCGCGGAAATATTTTTGGGCGGGGCCAGAAAGTCGAAGTCGCAGCCGCGGTTGGCTTGCGTGACATGCTCCAGAAACAGCCGGCCATAGCCGCGTGCGTAGTGCGGCGGCGGCGCGGAAAATGCTTTCAGCCGCCGTGCGATTTCCTCGGCCGGCACGCGCAGTTCGATCCGGCGGGCGGGCACGTCGAGTTCTATTTCGTCGCCCGTGCGCACAGCGGCGAGTGGCCCGCCGATGGCGGATTCGGGCGCTACGTGCAGCACCACGGTGCCGAAACTGGTGCCGCTCATGCGCGCGTCGCTGATGCGAACAATGTCCTTAATGTCGCGGTCGAGCAGCACGCGCGGCATGGGGATGTGTCCCCATTCGGGCATCCCGGGCCCGCCTTTGGGACCGCAGTTCCGCATCACCAGCACCGACTGGGCATCCACCGGCAGATCCGGCGAATCGATCTGTTCGTGCATCTGCTGGTAATTCTCGAAGACGTAGGCACGCCCGCGATGTTGCAGCAGCCCGGGCGATGCGGCCGTCTGCTTGATCACGGCGCCATCCGGCGCCAGGTTGCCGGACAATACGGCCGTCCCGCCCTCGGGAGCGAGCGGTTCGGCGGCAGTGCGGATCACTTCGCGGCGGAAACATTCAGCGCCTTCCACGTCTTCGCGAATGGTTTTGCCGGTGACCGTGCGCGCCTCGCCGTGGAGCAGGTGCCGAATCTCCCGCATGGCCGCGGGCAGGCCGCCGGCGTAGAAAAAATCTTCCATCAAATACTCGCCGGATGGCTTGATGTTGGCGATGTAGGGTGTGCGGCGCGAGATGCGGTCGAATTCTGAGAGCGGCAGATCGATGCCCAGGCGCCCGGCAATCGCGATCAGATGGATCACGGCATTCGTCGAACCGCCAATCGCCATGTCAACCGTGATGGCGTTCTCGAAAGCCGCGCGCGTCATGATGCGCGACGGGCGCAGATCTTCCGCGACCAGTTCCACAATCCGCCGCCCGCTCATTTCCGCCATCGCCAGGCGGCGCGAATCCGGCGCCGGAATGCTGGCGCAGCCGGGCAAGGTCATGCCGAGCGCCTCGGCCAGGCTGGTCATTGTCGAAGCCGTGCCCATCACAGTGCAGTGGCCGGCGCTGCGCGCGATGCCGCCTTCGACCTCGCACCATTCTTCTTCGCTGAGGCGGCCGGCACGGAACAGGTCGAAGAGCTTGCGCCCATCGGTGCCCGAGCCCAGCCGCCGGTCGCGCCACTGGCCGCTGAGCATCGGCCCGCCCGGCACCATGATGGCGGGGATATCCGCGCTGGCCGCTCCCATGAGCTGCGCCGGCGTGGTCTTGTCGCAGCCGCACAGCAGCACCACGCCATCCAGCGGATTGGCACGGATGGACTCCTCCACGTCCATCGCCATCAGGTTGCGATAGAGCATGGCCGTGGGGCGCATGAGCATCTCGCCCAGCGAGATGGTGGGGAACTCCAGCGGAAAGCCGCCCGCCGCCCACACGCCGCGCTTCACGGCCTCGGCGACGGTGCGCAGGTGCGCATTGCAATTGTTTAGCTCGCTCCAGGAGTTGCAGATGCCGATCACGGGCTTGTTCTGGAAGACGTCGGCGTTGAAGCCTTCCGCGCGCAGCCAGGCGCGCCGGGCGAAGCCGTAATAGGCGGGATCTCGGAACCATTCCTGGCTGCGGAGTCTCGGGCGAAGATTGGCGGGCATCGATAATAGTCTGCCAAAATAGGAACGTGCACTCCACCAAATTCCGGATCGGGCTGGTGCAGATGGCCTGCGGTCTCGATCCGAATGAGAATATAGCGAAAGCGGAATGGCGTATTCGTGACGCGGCGGGGCGCGGAGCGCAGATCGTGTGCCTCCAGGAATTGTTCCGCTCGCAGTATTTTTGCCAGGAAGAGAACGCCGCGTTTTTCGATTTAGCGGAGTCGATCCCGGGCCCGTCCACTCAGGCCTTAGGCAAAATCGCGCGGGAGTTGGATGTGGTCATCGTCGCGTCGCTCTTCGAGCGGCGCACGGCCGGTGTGTATCACAATACGGCAGCCATCATCGACGCAGGCGGGGAGCTGTTGGGCATTTATCGCAAGATGCACATTCCCGACGACCCCCAGTATCTGGAAAAATTCTACTTCACGCCAGGCGATTTGGGTTTCCGCAGCTTCGATACGCGCTACGGGCGAATCGCCACGCTGGTGTGCTGGGACCAGTGGTATCCCGAAGCGGCGCGGCTGGCCACGCTTTCCGGCGCGCAGGTGCTCTTCTACCCGACCGCGATCGGCTGGCTGGCCGCGGACAAGGCCGAATTCGGCGAGGCGCAATACGACGCCTGGCGCACCGTCCAGCGCGGCCACGCCATCGCCAACGGGGTCTACGTAGCGGCGGTGAACCGGGTGGGCTACGAAGGCACGCCGGAACGCGGGCTGGATTTTTGGGGCGGCTCGTTCGTCTCCGATCCTTTCGGCCAGGTGGTGGCGCAAGCGGCGCACGACCGCGAGGAAATTCTGATCGCCGAATGCGACCCGCGCCGCATCGAAGAAGTGCGCCGCGGCTGGCCTTTCCTGCGCGACCGGCGCATCGATGCGTATGGTCCCCTCACGCAGCGCGTGCTCGACTGATGCCTGACACACCCCGCGCCCTGGGCTTCCGCATGCCGGCCGAGTGGGAGCCTCATGAAGCTACCTGGATCGCCTGGCCGCACAACCGCGACGATTGGCCGGGGCGGTTTGCGCCGATTCCGTGGGTCTACGCGGAGATCGTGCGCAAGCTCGCACAGGTGGAGCGCGTGCGCATTCTGGTCGATGATCGGGGCGCCGAAGACGGTGCGCGGCGGATTCTGAGCAAAGCGGGCGCCAATCTGGAAGCGGTCGAGTTTTTTCATGCCCCGACCGATCGCGGCTGGACGCGCGACTATTGCCCGCTGTTCGTGAAGAGCCGCGCGGGAGAAGTGGCGCTGACCAGCTGGCGGTTCAACGCCTGGGCCAAGTACGACGATTGGCACAAGGACGCCGCCGTGCCCGCGAAGCTTGCCGTCACGTTGAAGCTGCGCGCCTGGGAGCCGGGACTGGTGCTCGAAGGCGGCAGTATCGACGTGAACGGCCGCGGCCTGCTACTTACGACTGAAGAGTGTCTGCTCAGCCCCGTGCAGGCGCGCAATCCTGAGCTCAGCCGGCGCCAGATCGAGCGCGCGTTGGGCGACTATTTGGGCGTGCGCCGCGTGATCTGGCTGCATAACGGCATCGCGGGCGACGATACGCACGGCCACGTGGACGATCTGGCGCGCTTCGTCAGCGCCGACACTGTGGTGATCGCATCCGAGCCCGATCGCGCCGATGCGAACCACGAGCCGCTACGCGAGAACCTCGCACTGTTGCGCAAACAGCCGCTGCGCGTGGTGCAGCTGCCGATGCCCGCACCGCTCGTCTTCAGCGGACGGCGGCTCCCGGCGAGCTACGCGAATTTCTATATCGCAAACGGGCTGGTGCTGGTGCCGACGTTCAACGATCCGAACGACCGCATCGCGCTGAACAAGCTGGCGCGCGTGTTTCCGGACCGCCGCGTGACCGGCATCAACGCCGTCGAGTTGGTCTGGGGACTGGGCACGCTGCACTGCATGACGCAGCAGCAACCCGCGCGTCAGGTGCGGCGCCGCACACGCGAATAGCCCAGCGCCGCCAGCGCTCCACATACGAGCATCCAGGTAGCGGGTTCGGGAACCGTATCTCCAAGTACCTCGACCGCTTCTGTGAGGTTTCGGTCCGAGTCGAGCATCAGATCGGTCAGACTCGGGCCACTTACATTCGGGCCGGTGATGCCATAGACATTTTCCTGCCAACTGGCAGACGTAAGCGGTTCGCCGGCCGCTACCACCCAATAAGTTTGGCCGGCGAGTAGGTCGGGGTGAACTACAGAGTTGATAGTGACTAGACCCGTTAAAGACTCCGTCGACAACTCGTCGACAAGTGTAAACGACTCGAGTATCTGGCCGGGAAGACCGTCAATGCTCAACATTAAATAAACGTCCAGCACGTTCGGTCCCGACACCAGGCTGACCGCCTGCTTTCAAAGGTTTAATCTTGAGCCGCTTCGAAACCGACACCCGCGTAGTTAAGGCCACTGGGAGTCAGACCGATCCCGACTCCTCCTAAGAAGAAGGCATCGCCTGGCTGGATGTTACTGAATACGATTGTGCTCGCGCGGACAGGAATCGCACAGGCGATCGCAATGGCAATGACCGAAGTGCCGGAAAACTTCATTGCGCTCCTCCTTGGTCCAGTTAGTATATGACTCAGACAATCAACATGCAATCGCCGTAGGAATAGAAGCGGTAGCGCTGCTCGACCGCGTGGCGGTAAGCAGCCAGTGCCAGTTCCTTTCCCGCGAACGCGCAAACCAGCAGCAGCAGACTGGTGCGCGGCAGGTGGAAATTGGTCAGCATGGCGCCGGTGGCCTGAAACTGGAAGCCTGGATAAATGAACAGATCGGTATCGCCGTTCGTCTCGCGCAGGCCGCCCGAGAACATCGCGGTTTCGATGGTCCGCACACTGGTGGTGCCGACGGCCACCAGGCGCCGTGCCGCAGTCATACGCGCGGCGTTCGTCGCGGTGATGCGGTAGTGCTCACTGTGGAGGACTTGTCCTTCCACCTGCTCGCCACGGATCGGTTGGAAGGTACCCAGTCCGACGTGCAGCGTCACGAACGCCACATCGGCGCCGTGCGCGCGGCAGGCCTCGAGCACCTCGGGCGTAAAGTGCAGACCGGCGGTGGGCGCGGCGGCCGATCCCGGTTCGCGCGCGAACACGGTCTGATAACGTTCGCGATCGGCTGCTGCGTCAGCGCGCCGGATATACGGCGGCAGAGGAATGTGGCCTATGCGTTCGACAACCGCATGCACATCGCAATCAGTCAGAAAGCGCAGCGTTCGCTCGCCAAACGTACGCCGTGCGATGACCTCGGCTTCGAGATCTTCGGCGAACGCGACCCGCTCTCCCACTCGCATCTTTTTGCCCGGATGCACGAGTGCGTCCCATTCTTTCGCCGCGCTGTCGACCGGCCGCAGCAGCAGGACCTCGACTTCGCCGGCCAGGTATGCATGCCGCGCGGGATTGTTTTTCCCGACCGGCAGCGCATGTACCCCCGCGCGATGTCCGAACAAACGCGCAGGGAAGACGCGCGAATCGTTCAGTACCAGACAATCGCCCGTGCCGAGATAGCTGGGCAAATCGTGGAACTGGCGGTCTTCCCAGCGTCCGCGCCCGCGATCGACCACCAGCATGCGCGATGCGGAACGATCGGCAAGTGGCGCTTGGGCAATCAACTCTTCGGGAAGCGTGTAGTCGAAGGCGGCGAGATCCATCCTGCGGGCCAGACTTCAATGTAGCGGAAACAGGGTACCCTGCTCCTCGCCTTCCCACAGCTCAGGGCGGTATTCGACCGGCGCCGCAGCCAGACCGTAACGCTCGCGGACGCCATGGACCCGCTCGCGCAGTTCCGCCTTGTATCCGGGGCCGAGATAGCCGCTGTGGCCATAGAGCCGGCGGTAAGGCTGCACCAGCTTGGGGAAGTGCTGTTCGAGAAACGGGAAGAAGATCTTGCGGGCGCAGGACATCAGAAACAGCGGGCCGCCGCCGAAGTATTGGGCGCCTGCCTGCCGGGCGGCGCCCGCTACCGCGTCCAGGCTTTCCTCGGTATCGGTAATCATCGGCAGGATGGGATTCGGGTAAACCCCGACGTTTAGCCCGGCTTCGGCGAGCGTGTGAACCGCTCCAAGGCGCAAATCCGGACGCGGCGCGCGCGGCTCCATCAGGCGTGCCAGGCGGCGATTGAGCGTAGTCACGGTGATGTTGATCGAGACGACGTTGCGGCGGGCCACCTCCCGCAGCAGATCCACATCGCGGGCCACCAGGTCCGACTTGGTGGTGACCGAAAGGCGGCGGCCTTTCTCCGCGGCAAAGACCTCCAGAATGGCGCGCGTGCGGCCAAAACGGCGTTCGGCGGGCTGATAGGGATCGGTAGCCGTGCCGATGGCGATGTGCTCGTCGCGGCCGGTGGAGCGTAGCTCATGGCGCAGGATGTCCGGCGCAGTGGTCTTGCTGTAAATCTTGGTTTCGAAGGCGCGCCCGTCGTCGATGCCCATGAACTCGTGGGTGTAGCGAGCATAGCAATACTGGCAGCCAAACTCGCAGCCGCGATAAGGATTGATGGTCCATTCAAACGGCGTGTTGGGCTTGGTGCGGTTGAGGATGCTGCGTGCGGCGATTTCAAAATATTCGACTTGAGCCTTGGCTTCCAGCAGCGGGCTCTGGGCGGCCATTCTGGCGATACCGACTAGGGGAGGCATGCGCCTATTTTCGCTTTTTATTCGCCATAATGCAAGACGCAATTTGGCTTCGAAGGGCAAATATTCCAATGCGCCTTTACATCTCAACTTTGCCGGCCACGATGATGGAGATCGGAAGTTCCCCGATCTTGGCATCGAGCACCCAGTCGTGGTCGTTTTGCTTGCTGAGATTGGGGAACTTGTCGGCGGCCGAGCCCCAGATGCTCAGCACCGCGGGGTGGGGCGTACCGGAAGCCTTGGCGCTCATAGCCACCAGAGCGTCAAAGGCGGGCGTGGCATTGGGATCCTTATCGTCCGACGCCGGAACCAGCAGCGCAAAATCGCGCTGCGGAGCCACGCCCTGATGGTCTCCGTTGACAGGATATTGGCTGTAGCGCAGCGTGTAGGTTCCAGCCTTCAAGGATTGCCCCCGGCGATCCTGGGCGGCGCCCGGAAACTGTATCACACCTAACAACGTGCCCTGCGCGATCGAGAGCGTTATGGTGTCGTCGGTGGATTTCGGACCGCTAGAAACATTCTTCCGCAGCCACAGCTCACAATAAACCGATTCATCCGCCTTCAGGATCTTCACGCCCTGCGGCTGCAACATCGAGCTAAAGGCGGGTGCCACATCGGCGGGAGGCGCGCCGGACGGCTCCATTTTGTATTGTGCGAAGGCCAGAGCGGCGGAACAGAGAAACAACGGAAGCAACTTATTCATAGCGGATTAGATTGGTCTGGCGGGAGCGCCGTTGCACGATACGCATGCACTTGCACACCGGACGGAGTGGAGCGGGAGACGGGATTCGAACCCGCGACATCGACCTTGGCAAGGTCGCACTCTACCAACTGAGTTACTCCCGCTCGAGGGGCAGTACCATTATCGTGAACCAGAGAGGCTCCTGTCAAACGATCTGTAATTGTAACGAAATACAGATGTTATTTTCTTGGTGGAGAGCCTCTCCGGTGTGCTAGACTACTGATCGGTCGGTGGCCCGCCCTATCGGCTTTCCCCGTTGGCCAGCATCAGTTTATGAATCCTTGGGATCGGATCAAGAAGGAACTCGAAATCAAATTAAGTCCCGAGAGCTACCAGAATTGGATCAGCCGGACTGCGTTTCATGGAATCGATGGCGGCACGCTACTGGTCAGTGTGCCCGACGAGAGTACCCGGCGGTGGATGGAGAGCGAGTATGCCACAGAGATCCTGCACGCGGCGGATGTCCTCGGCCTGACTGTCGCGAGGGTCGAGTACGTGCTACTTCTGGCTCGGGAATCGAATGACTTTGAAGCAGCACCCGCCAGTGCGCTGAACCCGAAATTTACTTTCGAGAGTTTTGTAGTCGGTGCCTGCAATCAGTTTGCACATGCAGCGGCCCGCTCCGTAGCCACGAATCCCTCGCGCAGCTATAACCCGCTGTTCATCTACGGCGGAGTCGGCATGGGCAAGACGCACCTGATGCATGCGATTGGCCGGTCCCTGCTGGACCACCATGCATCCATGCGCATCATCTACACGTCGAGCGAGCGTTTCATGAACGACATGATCACCTGCATTCGCATGGATCGCATGCCGCAGTTCCATGAGCGCTACCGTTCCGCAGACGTGCTGCTGGTTGACGACATCCAGTTAATCGGCAATAAAGACCGTACCCAGGAAGAGTTCTTCCATACTTTCAATGAGTTGCATGACCATCAGAAGCAGATTGTGATTTCGAGCGACGCTCCGCCTAAAGACATTCCCGGGTTGATTGACCGGTTGCGCTCACGCTTCGAATGGGGATTGATGGCTGACATCCAACCACCGGATCTCGAGACAAAAATGGCCATCCTCGACAAGAAAGCCGAGGTGGAAGGCGTCTTGTTGCCCGAAGACGTGCGTACCTTCATGGCGACCAAAACGAAATCGAACGTACGCGAGCTTGAAGGCGCCCTGATCAAGTTGGTGGCGTATTCATCACTGACCGGATCGCCCATCACTCTGCAGATGGCCCAACAGGTCCTGCGGCACCTGGTCTACCCGCAGGATCGTAAAATCACCATCGACTCGATTCAAAAAGGCGTCGCAGAACGCTACGGCATCCGGCAAAGCCAATTGAAGGAAAAGAGTAACACGAAGAAGATCGTAGTGCCGCGGCAGGTGGCCATGTACCTGGTAAAGGAACTAACGCCGGCATCTTTGCCAGAGATCGGCAGGGCGTTTGGTGGCAAGCATCATACCACCGTTCTGCATTCGATCAAGAAGATCGAGAAGTTGCGCCATACCGATCCGGAATTGAACAGGATCATTCACGCTCTAATCGATTCATTGCAATGATGTTACTTGAATTTTCCACAGAGGGCCCTATGAGCCGGCTGTGGAGTGTGTTCAAGAACCGGGTTTCGATCCGATTCCGCACCTTTCCGCAGCCGAAATCCTCAGGGCGGCAATGGCCAAAACTACTATAATTTAGTATAATTTAGGGAGCCTTCAACAATTTGCACAGGCCCGATGAATTCTAATCTTCTACTGCATCTGAAGAAGATCGAGAGACAAGGAGTAAGACCACATGGAGTTCACCATCAGCAAAGCAGACCTCGTTCGAGAACTGAGCCTTTCCCAAGGTGTGGTCGAGAAGAAGACGACCATTCCGATTCTTTCCAATATCTTGTTGGAGGCGAAAGACGATCGGATTACGCTCACCGCTACCGATCTGGAATTGGGCATCCGTTGCGCCTGTCCCGCTAAGGTGAGAAAGCCGGGATCCGGAACCATTCCGGCGCGCAAACTGCTCGACTACGTTCGCCTGTTGCCGGATGCTGATTTGAATATCAAGTTTCTGGAGAATCACTGGGCTAGCCTGACTTGTGGCCGGTCGCGAACGCGTATCGCTGGCATGGCGCGCGAAAGCTTTCCGGAGTTGCCGCAAATGCCCGAGGCAATTGCCGAGATTCCGGTGAAGATGTTGGCCTCCATGATTTCGCGTACTTCGTTTGCGATCTCACTCGAAGAATCGCGCTTCACGCTAAACGGCGCGCTATTGTTGCTAAAGACCGAGGCGACCACTATGGTGGCGACGGATGGCCATCGCCTGGCATTTGTCGAGACATCCGCGCCGGGTGGCACAGGTAAGGCGTTTCGCGCGCTGGTTCCGAAAAAAGCGATGGCGGAAATTGTCAAGCTGGCAGATGAAAGTCCGGCTGACGGCAAGTTGATCTTTGCCGGCGATGAAAATCATCTCTTCTTCCAGTTCGGCGAGCGGCTGCTGATCACGCGCAAATTGACGGGCAACTTCCCCGACTACGAGAAGGTTTTACCGAAGGACAACGTTCATACAGCCAAGTTGAACCGCGAGGAAGTGCGCTCCGCAATCGAACGTGTTTCACAGTTCGCCGATGAACGGTCGCGCGCCATTCGCGTGCAGTTTACGGCAGGAGAGGTAAAGATATTTTCCTCGTCCGTGGAGACCGGCGAAAGCGAGGAGAGCGTGCCGAGCGAGTACGCAGGTCCGGATATGGAGATCGGGTTCAACGCTCAATACTTGTTGGATTTTCTGCGCGCAACCAATCAGGAGCAGGTGGCCTTTGAACTGAAAGATCAAAAAAGCGCCGGAGAGTTGCGACCTGTGACGGATGCCACTAACGATCAGTATCGCTACGTGGTCATGCCCATGAGAATTTGACGCGAAGGCGGCAGAAACGATGAACCTTTGGGATCGAATCAAACAGGAGTTGGAGATCAGACTCGGTCCCGCGAACTTTCAGAAATGGATTCGCCAGACGCAATTCGCGCGTTTGGAAGGCGGCATACTCTTCGTTACCGTACCCGACGAGGCAACCAAGGGACGGATGGAAACGGAATACGCGGCTCAGGTGCTGGCGATCGCCAAGGTGATCGATCCGGCCATTGAGCGGGTGGAGTACGAGCTAAACCAGATGGCATCTACGTTTAACCAAGGCAGCGAAATTTACGATTCGAGCAGCATCAAGGTTCTGGAGGGTCTGGAAGCTGTACGCCTCCGCCCGGCCATGTATATCGGTTCAACGGGTGAGATGGGCTTGCACCACCTGGTGTACGAAGTGGTGGACAACTCCGTAGATGAAGCTCTGGCGGGTTACGCCACGCAAGTGGACGTGACAATCCATATCGACAATTCAATCACCGTGATCGATAACGGGCGCGGCATTCCCGTAGATATGCACGACGAGGGCGTATCCGCGGCTGAAGTCGTTATGACCAAACTGCATGCCGGCGGCAAGTTCGATTCGAAAAGTTACAAAGTTTCGGGCGGGCTGCACGGCGTTGGCGTAAGTTGCGTGAATGCGCTTTCCGAGCGGCTGGAGCTCGAGATCTGGCGCGACGGCTATACGTGGCAACAGGAGTATGCATGCGGGCGTCCTAAAGGGCCTCTAGTGCGGGCCGGCAAGGCCGGACGGAAGACGGGCACACGGGTTACATTCAAGCCGGATCCCACCATTATGGTGGAGACCACCTACAACTACGACACGCTCGCGCAGCGCCTGCGCGAGTTGGCGTTTCTGAATAAGGGTCTGAAGATCACCCTGACGGACGAGCGCGTCGACCCGGTGAAGACCAACGAGTTTCTGTATACTGGCGGCATCGCGGAATTCATCAAACATTTGAATCGCGGCAAGTCCGTTTTGCATGACAAGCCGATCCATTTCGAAGCCGATCGCGAGTTGCCGAACGATGCGGGCATGCTGACTATGGAAGTCGCGCTGCAATACAACGACGGCTATTCCGAGAATGTCTTCAGCTTTGCGAATAACATCAACACGGTGGATGGCGGCACGCATCTGAGCGGCTTCCGCAGCGCGCTCACTCGCACGATCAATGCATCTGGGCAGCAGGCTGGACTGTTCAAAGACGTGAAAGAGAATCTCAGCGGCGACGATGTGCGCGAGGGCCTGACCGCCGTGGTCAGCGTGAAGATTCCGCAGCCGCAGTTTGAAGGGCAGACCAAGGGCAAGCTGAACAGCGACATTGCCGGCTACATGACGCAGTTCGTTAACGACAAGCTGGGCGAGTACTTCGATAAGAACCCCGCGGTGATGCGCAAGATCGTGGGCAAAGCCATCGATGCGGCCCGCGCGCGCGAGGCCGCCCGCAAGGCCCGCGACTTGACGCGGCGCAAAGGCGCGCTCGATTCGAGCGGCTTACCCGGCAAGCTGGCCGACTGCCAGGAGAAAGACCCGGAGCGTTGCGAGTTGTTCCTGGTGGAGGGCGAATCCGCCGGTGGCACGGCCAAACTCGGCCGCGACCGCCGCTTCCAGGCGATCCTGCCGCTGCGAGGCAAGATCCTGAACGTGGAGAAGGCGCGCTACGACAAGATGCTGGGCCACGAAGAAATTCGCGCCATGATTACGGCGCTCGGCACCGGTATCGGCAAGGATGATTTTGACGCCACCAAGATCCGCTACGGCAAGATCATCATCATGACCGATGCCGATGTGGACGGCTCGCACATCCGCACATTGCTGCTGACCTTCTTCTTCCGGCACATGAATGAGTTAATCAATCGCGGCCGGATCTTTATCGCCCAGCCGCCGCTGTACCAGATCAAGAAGGGCAAGAGCGAGAAGTACATCAAGGACGAGAAGGAATATACTCGTGAGATCATGCGCCGCGCTACGGAAAACCTGTCGCTCGAGATCCACTCGAATGGCAATGGCGTCAAGACCATCCTCGAAGGCGGCGAGCTGCGCGCCTTCCTGCTGAGTCTGGACGAATACGAGCAGATGTTCCAGAAGGTCGAGCGCCGGCTGCGCGACACGCGCGTGGTGACGGTGCTGGGCAATGCGCAGTTGCGGGCGGATCACAAGGCCGACTTCCAGGACAAGGAAAACATGGACGCGCTGGTGGCGGCCCTGGCGGCAGCGCAGGTGACCGCGGAGTTGCGGCCTGATGAGGAGCACTCGGCCTGGTCGGCCATGTTCCACGATTCGGCAAACTCGGAGCGGCACATCGGCATCGCGCTCGCGGCGCAGCCGGAGTACAAGCGTTTCCGGTCGCTCGCGCGGCAGATCGCCAAGTACAACGAGCCGCCTTTCGTCGCGGTGCGCGGTGAGCATCGCGATACGCAGGCCGACTGGACGAGCCTGCTCGCCTACGTAAAGGAAGAAGGCAAGCGCGACGTTTCCGTGCAGCGCTACAAGGGGCTCGGCGAGATGAATGCCGACCAACTCGCGGAAACCACCATGAATCGCGAGAAACGCACGCTGCTGCAGGTGAGGCTCGAGGACGCCGTGGCGAGCGAGGAAATCTTCTCGACGCTCATGGGCGAGGACGTCGAGAGCCGGCGGAAGTTTATCGAAGACAACGCATTGGACGTCAAGAATCTGGACGTTTAGGCGCTAACGTCGCGACGGTCGCGCCCCAGCCGCCGGCTTCCGGTGGCGCGTCGCCAAAAGAAATCACGAAACTGGTGCGCGCGAGGATGGCCCGCACCATCTCCCGCTGCACGCCAATTCCGCGCCCGTGGATGATGCGCACCGCGCGCAATCCCAAAGCGTGCGCCTCTTCCAGATAAGCCTCCACCACGCCATGGACGTCGCGCGGCGGCACGCTGTGCAGGTCGAAAACTTCCGTGATCGGGATGCGGACCGGCTCGCCCGGCTCCTCCAGATCGTCCGCCATGCTATAAGCTTAATCCTCAGGAATGGCATGGCCGCTAAATACACCTACAAACAGGGACAGTATCTGGCCTACATCACGATGTACGCCAAACTGCACAAGCGCCCACCGGCGGAGCTGGATCTGCAGATGTATTTCGGCGTTACGCCGCCGAGCGTGCACCAGATGATCCTGACCTTGGAATCGCGGGGCCTCATCAGCCGGGTTCCCTGGACCCCCCGCTCGATCCAGGTGCTGGTGCGGCCTGAGGAATTGCCGGAGCTGGATTGATATGCGTAGCTTGATCCTGAGCCTGACATTTGTCCTGACTTTAGCGCCGCGTGCGACCGGCGCGGGCGTCTTTCGCGCCGCCGTGGCGCGCGCCGAGATCACCCCGCCTGGCCCCGAGCTGATGTGGGGCTACGAGGACCGCCGCCAGCCGTCCACCGGCACGCTCGATCCGCTATACGCGCGCGTGCTGGTGCTCGAAGCCGGACCTGACGGCGCCGCGCGCCGCCTGGCTCTGGTGACGCTCGACCTCGGCCGCAGCTTCGGACCCGCATCGCTCGCCCGCCTGCGCGAATCGGCCAAACAGTCGAGCCGCATCGACTGCCTGCTGGTAGCCGCCTCTCACACGCACGCCGCGCCCGTGGTTCGCGACGAGTACCGCGACGCGCCGCCGGCATGGGAACAGGCCGCGCTCGACAAAATCGAACACGCCATCGCACAGGCCGCGGCTGCGCTTGAACCGGTGCGCATCGGCGTGGGGACCGGGTCCGTCTACATCGGCCACAATCGCCTGCGGATCAACGCGGACGGAATGGCCACGTGGTTCGAGCGCAATCCCACGCGCATCCCCACCGCGCCAGTCGACCCCACTGTCACGGTGCTGCGCCTCGATCGGGCCGATGGCTCGCCGCTCGCCGTGCTCACCAACTATGCCTGCCATCCGGTGATCTTCGGCCCGGACAATCTGCGCTACTCGGCCGATTATCCGGGCGTGATGAATCACGTGGTGGAGCAGGAAATCGGCGGGCACGTTGAGAGCTTCTTCCTGCAGGGCGCGCCGGGCGACATCAACCCGTACTATGCCGTGACGCCGCTCGAACAAGACGCCATCGGCCGCCGCGATTGGACTGGCGAACGCCTCGGCCAGGAAGCTGCGCGCGTGGCGAAGCAGATCCACAGCCGCGTGCCCGAGACGCCGGCGATCGAGTTCGCCGAGACCTCCCTGACCGTGCGGCTGCGCTGGGATCTCGAAAAGTTCCGCGCCGCGCTCGTGAAGTTTCTCGGCCCCGATGGCATGGAAGTTTACGGCGCGCGCATCACGCCGGAAATCCAGTTGCCCGTGACCACCGTGCTGATCGACCGCGACATCGCGCTGATGACCATGCCGGGCGAGCCCTTCGTGGATTTCCAGATGAACTGGCGCGACCGCTGCCCGGTGGCGCACGCCCTGCTGCTCGGCTATACGAACGGTTACAACGGCTACTTCCCGACCATCGCCGCAGCGTCGCGCGGCGGCTACGGCGCGGCCAGCGCCAGTACGTGGGTCGAGCCGGGCTCGGGCGAACGCATGGTGGACACCGGCGTGACGAAGCTGTACGAAATGCTGGGACGCCTGACCGATCTGCCCGACGACCTGAAGCGCCACGTCTACAAATAGAGCGTGGTAGGATCACAGCAGATGCGCAAGGCGCTCTGGATCGCGGTGGCTGGGGCGGTTCTGCTGTCCGGATGCCATCGGAAGAAGACCGCTCACGTTCCGCCGCCGCCCTCTCCGGCTGTGCCCGTATCCGGCGAGACCGGCCTTGCAAGCTGGTACGGCTATCCGTATCACGGCCGGGCGTCGGCATCGGGCGAAATCTACGACATGGAACAGATGACGGCGGCGCACCGCACGCTGCCGTTCGGCACCATGGTGCGGGTCCACGATCTGGACAACGAGAAGACCGTGGACGTGCGGATCAACGATCGCGGCCCGTTCATCGATGGGCGGATCATCGATTTGTCGCACGCGGCCGCGCGCGCCATCGGCATGATCGGGCCGGGGACCGCACGCGTATCGCTCGAGATCCTGGGCCTGCCCGCGGCCATGGCGCCAGCGAGCTTTGGTGTGCAGGTGGGCGCGTTCCGGTATCGTGAGAATGCCGAGAAGCTGCGCACCGAAATGGAAGCGAAGTACGGCCGCGCGCGGCTCGTCGAGCGCAACGATACGCCGGATCTGTGGCGCGTGGTGGTGGGGCAAGAGCCGACCCAAGCCGGCGCCGAAGCCTTGTCTGCGCGCATCCGCGCGGAGAACAGCGCCATTACGGCCGCCTTCGTCGTCAGGCTGGATTCAGTATAATCGAATCAGCCTAATGGAGCGTGGCATTTCGGGCTGTGCCCACGGATTGGTGGGGCAGTCGCCGCAGGTCTGCGAGATCCGCCGGCTGATCGAGAAGCTCGGGCGTTCGCACGCGCCGGTCCTGCTGCTGGGAGAGAGCGGGACGGGCAAGGAAGTCGTAGCGCGCGCCATCCATGCCGCGAATCCCTGCGGGGAGTTTGTACCCATCGATTGCGGCGCCCTGGTCGGGCCGTTGGTGGAAAGCGAGCTGTTCGGGCACACGAAGGGCGCGTTCACCGGCGCCGCGGAAGCCAAGCGCGGCCTGATCGAAGTGGCGGACGGCGGCACCGCGTTCTTCGACGAGATCGGCGACCTGCCGCTCGACATGCAGGTGAAGCTGCTGCGTCTGCTCCAGGAGCGCGAATTTCGTCCGGTCGGCTCGCTCAAGCAGCACAAGGTGAACATCCGTGTAATCGCCGCCACGCATCACGACCTGGCGCGCGATGTGGCGCGCGGCGCCTTCCGGCAGGACCTCTACTATCGCCTCAACATCGTGAGTCTGCGCATGCCTGCGCTCCGCGATCGCAAGCAGGACATTCCGGAGCTGGTCGATCATTTTCTGCGCCGCTTCGGCGCAAACCATCGCTTGACTTCGGAAGCCATGGCCGCCATGCTCACCTACGATTGGCCGGGTAACGTGCGCGAACTGCAGAATTCCATCGAGCGTATGGTGGCGCTCAATACCGGCCCGCTCCTGCACACCGCGGACCTGCCGTCGTCGTTGCAGAATCACCGGGCGGCCTCCGAGCCGCCGCTCGCCAGTGCGGTCGCCGTGGGATCCGAGGCCGCGCCGCTTCCGGTGATGCACGAGCCGCCGCGGCAGCGCGGATTGTTTCTCCCGGACGTGGAAAAAGAGACCATCATGAAAGCGCTGGCAACCACTCGCGGCGATCGCGCCAAGGCCGCGCAGTTGCTCGGCATCGGGCGCACCACCCTCTACCGCAAGCTCAAGGAATATAAAATCGAGGATTGAAGATCGCTCTCGATGCGACGTACAGCGTGGGCCGGGACCTCTCCGGTGTCGGCGTCTATTCGCGCGAGATTCTCTATGGCCTCGCTCGCGCGCACCCGCCGGATCGATTCACCTTCTGCTACCGGCCGCAGCGGCTGCTGCGTTGCTGGGGCGAACGGTTGCCGGCCAACGCCGGCCGTTATCTGCTCTCCGAAACTCGCATCCCGCGCGCCGCCGCGATCTTTCATGGCCTCAATCAACGGCTGCCGCACGCGCCCATGCGCCGCGCCGTGACCACCTTCCACGATCTATTCGTGCTGACCGGCGAATACTCCACGCCGGAATTCCGCCAGCGCTTCGCGGCGCAGGCACGGGATGCCGCCGCGCGCAGCGACCTCATTATCGCCGTCTCGGCATTCACGGCGCGGCAGGTCGTGGACTTGCTCGGCGTGGACGCTGCGCGCGTGCGCGTGGTGCATCACGGAACGCGCCCGCCGGCATGCGCCCCAGCCGCGCGCGAGAAGATCGTGCTGCATGTAGGCGCCATCCAGCGGCGCAAGAACATCGCGCGCCTGGTTGAGGCGTTCGAAAGCGCCGATCGCGATTGGCAGCTCGTGCTGGTGGGATCGGCGGGCTATGGCGCGCCGGAGATCATGGCGCGCATCGCCGCGTCGCCCGCGCGCGAGCGAATTCGCGTGCGGGGTTATGTGCCGTCCGCCGAGTTGTCCGTCTGGTACCGGCGCGCCTCGATCTTCGCGTTTCCGTCTCTCGACGAAGGCTTCGGCATGCCGGTCCTCGATGCCATGGCCGCGGGGACTCCGGTGATTGCATCGAACCGCTCGGCGGTCTCGGAAGTGGCCGGAGATGCAGCCTGGATGGTGAATCCGGAAGATACCGCGGCGTTGGCCGCGGCGCTGGTCGAACTCACACGGGATGCGGAGCGGTGGGCGGATCTCTCCGCGCGCGGCCTGGTGCGCGCCGCCGGGTTCACCTGGGAAGACGCGGTGGCCAAGACGTGGGCCGTTTACCAGGAATTGACAAACTAAACTGAACCGTTTAGTATCGAAAAATGATTTGCGTCGAGAACCTGGTGAAACGGTTCGGCAGCGTCACCGCTGTCGACCATATTTCCTTCGCCGTGGAGCGCGGCGAAATCTTTGCCTTCCTGGGGCCCAACGGCGCCGGGAAAACCACCACCATCAAGATGCTGACTACGCTGCTGCAGCCGGACGGCGGCACGCTCGAAATTGGCGGACTCGATCCCCGCAAGCGCGCCCACCAGGTGCGCCAGCTCTTCGGCATCGTGTTTCAGGATCCCAGCCTCGACGGTGAGCTGACCGCCGAAGAGAACATGGAATTGCACGGCATCTTCTTCCACGTGCCGCGCAAGCTGCGCATCGCGCGGACCGAGGAGCTGCTGAAGCTGTTCGATCTTTGGGAAAAGCGCGGCCAGCAGGTGAAATTCTTTTCCGGCGGCATGAAGCGGCGTCTCGAAATCGCGCGCGCCCTGCTGCATACCCCGAAGATCCTGTTTCTGGATGAGCCGACCCTCGGGCTCGATCCGCAGACCCGCAACCAGATGTGGACGCAGGTGCGCGCCATGAACCAGGCCGAGCAGGTGACCGTTTTTCTGACGACGCATTACATGGACGAAGCGGAGCGCATCGCGCAGCGCCTGGCGATTATCGATCACGGCAAGATCATCGCGCAGGGCTCGCCGCAGCAGTTGAAGGAGCAGACCGGCACGGCCTCGCTCGAAGAAGCGTTCCTGGCGCTGACCGGATCGCAGATCCGCGATGAAACCGCCGGCTCGGCCGACCAGTTGCGGCAATTCGCCAAAATGTGGAGCAAACGATGAGCGCTGTCTACATTCTTTGGTTGCGGGAGCTGAGGCGCTACGTGCGGTCGCGCGCCCAAATCGTGGCTTCGCTGGGCCAACCGATGCTTTATCTGGTTGCGCTGGGATTCGGTCTCGGACCCGTGTTCCGGAAGGCCGGGCGGGGAAGCTATCTGCAATTCGTGGCGCCGGGCGTGATCGCCATGACGGTGCTGTTCAGCTCGGTCCTCTCCGGTATGGGGCTGCTATGGGATCGCCAGTTCGGCTTTCTGAAAGAGACGCTGGTGGCGCCCGTGCCGCGCGTCCTGATCATGTTGGGGCGGATGCTGGGCAGCGCCACGGTGGCCGTGATTCAGGGCCTGTTGGTGGTGGTGGTCTGTTTCATCGCCGGCTTCCGGCTGCAGAGCCTTGCCATCGCGCCGCTCGCGCTCGTTTTTATGCTGCTGATCGCGTTCCTGTTCTCCGCGCTGGGCACGGCCATCGGTTCGGTGCTGGAGGACATACAGGGCTTTCAACTGGTGATGAATTTCCTGGTGTTGCCGATTTTCTTCCTCTCGGGCGCGCTGTTTCCGCTCGATAACCTGCCGGCCCTGCTGGCGGCGGTGACGCGCATCGATCCGCTGTCTTACGGCGTGGACGGGCTGCGCACGATCCTGATCGGGACTACGCACTTCGGCGTGGCGCTCGACGCCGCCGTCCTCGCTTCGATAGGCGCTATATTGCTGGTTGTGGGCAGTTACTTGTTTTCCAAGATTCAGGTTTGAAATGCCGCGCACCAAGAGCGCCAGCGCGCACCGCAAAGTGCTGGATGCGGCGCTGGAACTGATCGGCGAACACGGCGTGGAAGCGACCAGCATGGACGCCATCGCCGGCCGGTCCGGCGTCAGCAAAGCGACCATCTACAAGCACTGGGCCGACAAAGATGCGTTGCTGCTGGAGTTGACCGGCCTCTTAGCCGGCCTGAATAGCAGACCAGCCGTGAATACCGCCGACACGCGCGCGGGAATGATCGCCGTGCTGGCGTACCGCCCGCCGGAGGATACCCAGGCCCGCGAGCGCACGATGCCCCACCTGGGCGCCTATGCCGCGCGCAATCAGGCGTTTGGAATCGCGTGGCGCAAGATGGTGATGGAGCCGCCGCGCCGGGAGCTCACGCAATTGATCGAGCAGGGTGTGGCGAAGCGCGAGCTCTCCGCGAGTCTGGACACCAACCTCGCCCTGGCTCTCTTGCTTGGGCCGATGATCTACTGGAAGGCTCTCGCGAATAAATGCGAACAAGACGACCCGCGCGCTCTGGCGGACCAAGTTGTGGATGCGTTTTGGCGCGCGTTCGGCAAAAGCCGGAACGACGATCCACCCCGGACGAGGAGTGCCGCGCCTAGTGCTCGTCGTCTACGGCGATCTTAAGCGCCTTGAGAAAGCGATGGTCCTGCGACGTCAGCTTGATCTTGCCGGTACTCTCATACCCGCGCTTTCGCTCCGGCTCAGTCACCGACTCCTCTTCGGAGCTTTCATCACTTTCGTCGCGTTTGTTGAACCCGATGGTAGCTTCCAACACCAGAAAGACATCGTATCCGGCGCGCTTGATTTCACCGATGGCCTCGGCGATGCGGTCGGACTCTGACAGAGAGTCGTTGATCGCGTTTCCTAGCTCCTGCATCAGGTTTTTTAATGGCTCGTCCACAACGACCTCCCTATATTGTGGGATGCGAACACCCTGCTTCTCGTTGCAATTTGCGTCGCAAGCTACCTTATCCGTTTAGATTGTAGTGGAGCGGCTACGGCTTCACAAGTTCTCCACCCAACTAATTATCGGCACCCAGAGCCGCACGGAACAGGCCAGCCGCCTTTGATACTATCGAGGTATAGTGCCTAAGCGTAACATTTACCGGGACGGCGCGCGAGTCTATCGGGAAAGCCGCCGCTTCCTGGGATTCGTAGTTCCAGCCGTACTGAAGCCGGCTCACACCCTCTGGCACGAACTGATTGGGTTCGTCTTCGTGTGTATGGCCATCGCCTTTGTTTTCTCGGGGTTCCGGGCGGTTCGGCAGTTTGACGGCAGCCCCTCCGCGATCTTCCGCGTTGCCATACTAGCGTTCGGCATTTGCCTGTTGGGCGGATACGGAATCTCCTCCTTCCGTAAGGCGCGCAAAATCTCGCGATCGTAACCGCGCCTAGATGCGCATCTCCACCGCGAGTGGGGCGGAGTATACCTCGGAAATGGCCGGTGCCGGGACCGGCTTGGCCCGCAGGCCCAGGCGATGCATCAAGCGGCCCACGTGATCGGGATCGTAGTGAATCGCAAATCGCGATTCGATGGCGTGGGCCAGGCGGGCAGTCGTCCAGCGATCCGTGTCGAAGCCGCAGGCCCGCGGCCCCGCCGCGAACATCGCCCGCACCTCGTCCGTCTGCGCCGCCGTGAGCCGGCTCGGCCGCCCCGGAGCCTTGCGTTTGCGCAAACGTTCCGGGCCGTGCCCGTCTAAAATCCGATACCAGCGGGACGCCGTCGTGCGGCTAACGCCGAACTTCCGCGCGACCCGCGCCTGTGTCATCCCTTTGAGCAGGTCCTCGGCAGCTTCCAGGCGCCTGCGTTCCATTTCATCGCGATTCAACGTAGTTGTAACCGAAGCGTACATTCCTCGCGCGCGGTTTGTTGGCCAGAGCAATGCCAGTATACATCAAAACATTTCGCATGTAAATTGATTTTTCACGCGCAACCTCCGCAACGCCGCGGCCGCCGGTGAATTAGCGCGCCGCGCCCCGCTTCCGTTAACATAGTAGAGAACTCCTCTCCCGGCGCAGTTTGGCTCTGGACCCCATGAACAACAGCACTCCATCGATTCGCAACATCGCTATCATCGCCCACGTGGATCACGGCAAGACCACGTTGGTGGATGCCATGCTCAATCAAAGCGGCATCTTCCGCGAGAACGAAGTCCACGTCGAGCGTGTCATGGATTCGAACGCGCTGGAGCGCGAGCGCGGCATCACCATCCTGGCCAAGATCACCGGCGTGCGCTATCAGGGCGTGAAAATCAACATCGTCGATACGCCCGGCCACAGCGATTTCGGCGGCGAGGTCGAGCGCGCGCTCAAGATCGTCGACGGCGTCATGCTGCTGGTGGATGCGAGCGAAGGCCCCCTCCCGCAGACGCGCTACGTGCTGGCCAAAGCGCTGGAGGCCAAGCTGCCGCCCATCGTGGTGATCAACAAGATCGACCGTCCGGACGCGCGCGTTCCAGAAGTGTTAAACGAGATCTACGATCTGTTCATCGACCTGGACGCCACCGAAGACCAGCTCGATTTTCCGGTCCTCTACACCATCGCTAAGACCGGAGTCGCGAAGACCGCCATGGAAGACGAGGCCATCAACCTGAAGCCGCTGTTTGACGCCATCCTGAAATATATTCCGCCGCCGTCGGGCGATCCGGACAGCGTGCTGCAGATGCTGGTCGCCAATCTGGATTACAGCGACTACCTGGGGCGCCTGGCCATCGGGCGGGTTTTCTCGGGCACCTTGAATTACGGCGATACCGTCGCCATCGCCAAGCTCGACGGCACGCAGCACAGTACGAAGATCACCAAGCTATATTCCTTCGAAGGTTTGAAACGTGTGGACGAGACCATCGGGCGCCCGGGCGATATTCTGGCGATCGCCGGCGTGGAAGGCATCACCATCGGCGAAACGGTGACCAGCGCGGAGACTCCGGAGCCGCTGCCCGCGGTGCACATCGACGAGCCCACCATCGCCATGACGTTCACCATCAACACGTCGCCGTTCGCCGGCCGCGAAGGCACCTACGTGACGTCGCGAAATCTGCGTGAGCGCCTCGACAAGGAACTGCTGACCAACGTTTCGATCCGCGTCGAGGAAATGGGCCACGACACGTTCAAGGTGATGGGCCGCGGTGAGCTGCAGTTGGCCATCCTGATCGAGATGATGCGGCGCGAAGGCTACGAGTTGGCCGTGGGCAAACCCGAGATTCTGACCCGCACCATCAACGGCAAGTTGAGCGAGCCGATGGAACTGCTGGTGATCGACTGTCCGGAAGCTTTCCTTGGCGTCGTGATCGAGAAGCTGGGCGGGCGCAAGGGCAAGATGATTAAGATGGTGAATCACGGCTCCGGCCGCGTGCGCCTGGAGTTCCACGTGCCCTCGCGCGGGCTGATCGGGCTGCGCAGCGAGATCCTGACCGACACGCGCGGCACGGCCATCATGAACTCGCTGTTTCACTCCTACATCGAGTGGCAGGGCGACATTCCCACGCGGCCCACGGGCTCGCTGGTGGCCGACCGTGCCGGCAGGGCCACCGGGCACGCCATTTTCAACCTGCAGGAGCGGGGCGAAATTTTCGTGAGCCCCGGCACGGAAGTCTACGAAGGCATGATCGTGGGCGAGAATGCGCGCACGGCTGATCTGGACGTGAACATCGTCAAGGAGAAGAAGCTGACGAACATGCGCGCTTCGACCGCCGATGAAGCGATCCGCCTGGTTCCCCCGCGCGTGCTGAACCTGGAGCAGGCCATCGAGTTCATCCGCGACGATGAGTTCGTGGAAGTGACGCCGGGGTCGATCCGCCTGCGGAAGAAGGTTTTGAAAGCTAATCAGCGATAGCGATGCTATGCTCCGGGCGCGGCGGGATCGATTGACGGTTTTGCTGGGCGCTGGCCTACTCCAAAGTGACCGCTCAAGGGCAAATCTCCGTGCCGGCGGACGTCCGGCGCAAACTCGGCGTGGGCCCCGGGTCGATCCTGGAATGGAATGAGGATGACGGCAAGATCGTCGTGCAACGCTCGGCGAGACTCACCTCGGAAGATATCCATCGCGCGCTGTTTGGCCGGCGGCTGCCCAAGCCCCGCACGCTGGACGACATGAAGAAAGGCATCCGGCGGCGCGTCCGCGATCGCTATGGGCGCCACTGACGCCAACGTTCTGGTCCGTCTCATCGCCCGGGATGATCCCCGCCAGGCTGCATCAGCCGACGCCCTTGTCGAGAACGGCGCGTGGGTATCAGGCCGAGGCATCCTGGGTGCTGACGTCCGTGTTCGAACTCAACACGGCCAGTCTGATCACCGCCATCGCGATGCTGCTGAATCATGGGGACCTGACGCTACAGGATCCCGAGGCCATCAAAGCGGCGCTCGATCTTCTGCGAAAACATCCGAGCCTGGGATTCTCCGATTGCCTGATGCTGGAACTCGCCCGGAAGGCGGGACATATCCCGCTTGGCACGTTCGATCGGGCACTGGGCAGGATGCCGGGGCCCAGAAGCTGTAATCCGCAATAGACCCCGGCTTAGGCTTAGGTATCGCGTTCGCTCCAGGCACGAGTAAAGTCACGCGCACCGTGGATCAGGGCGAGGATATGCACGTGTTGAGGTTCTATTTGGTAAACCAGCCGATAGCTGCGGACCAAAAGCTCGCGGATCTCAGGTCGCCCGATTTCTGGCACCCTCCGCCCGCGCTGCGTTAGTGTCCGGAGCGATCGCGCTGCCGTGCGGACCTCGCGTACGAACGCGGCGGCGTAGTATCGGGAATCCCGGGCAATGTAGCTGGCTGCTTGATCCAGGTCTAGGGCTGCTGACTCGGTCCAGACTACTCGCCGAGCCATTTTTGCATTCTGCGGTCCATCTCCTCCTCGGAAACGGTCCGGCCTGCTTCGAGGTCTTGGAGGCCGCGTTCGATCTTCTCCCTCACGTAGATGTGGTACTGAATATCTTCGAAGGTGGCGTCGTCAGGCAACTGATCGAGCAGCGAGCGCACTTCTTGCTTGGCGGTAGCCATGTGTTCAGTTTATGCCAGTTTCGTTTCGCCCATCAAATAACGGTCGACCCCGCGGGCGGCATGGCGGCCTTCGGTGATCGCCCATACCACCAGCGACTGCCCGCGCCGCATGTCTCCCGCAGCGAAGACTCCCGGTACAGACGTCATGTAGTTCTCGTTCGCTTGCACGTTGCCGCGGGCGTCCAGCTTCACTTCCAGGCTTTCGAGCAGCCCGTTCTTCACCGGACCCAGGAAGCCCATCGCGAGCAGCACCAAGTCGGCGTCGATGGTGAATTCGCTGCCGGCCACCGCCTCGAATTTGGGCGGCGGACCCACCCGCACGGCATGCAACTGCCTCACATTGCCGGCTTCGTCGCCGGTGAAGCTGGCGGTGGCGACGCTCCACTCGCGGATGCCGCCTTCCTCATGCGAGCTTTCCGTGCGAAGCTGCATGGGCCA
>DATKNQ010000189.1:0-5180 GCA_035541265.1 Bryobacteraceae bacterium | reverse complement strand
GCAATCACACAACCCGCCACACGCACATAATGATGATTCGGCAAGCGGGTGAGATCGTCCGCCGATACCAGGCCCGCTCTACGAAACACTTCGCGATGATAGGCGAGCGGGTGCGGCCCCGTGGTCAGTCCCGTGCCCGCGTAATCAGCCGAAAGGCGTTCATCCGTCGTCATCCGCCGGAGCGGCATCGACGCGGACGCACCTGAGTCTGCCGCGTTGCTCAACAGAGGGCCGACGGGGCGGCCCGCCTGTTCGACTTGCCACAGAGCGTCGCGGCGATGTTCGACATCGCCGAGCGAATTCAACGCACCGATGCGCGCCAGAAGCACGAGTTCCTTGCGATTGAGTGAGGGCGCGCGACGAGCAAGATCATCGACAGATTGGAATGGCCCATCCTGGATGCGCGCCGAAACCAGTGCTTCAGCCGACGTTTGCCGCATGCCCTTCGCATAGTTCATGCCCAGCCGTAACGAAATGGAATCGTCCGGCTCGTGTTCGAGGGTGCAGAGCCATTCCGAATGCAGCACATCGATGGGCTTCACCCGCAAGCCATGACGCTGCGCATCCTTGACCAGCACGGCGGGCGCGTAAAAGCCCATGGGCTGGTTGTTAAGCAACCCGCAGGTGAACGCCGCCAGGAAGTACACCTTGAGATACGCCGAGGCATACGCAATGAGAGCAAAGCTGGCAGCGTGCGACTCAGGAAATCCGTACATCGCGAACGACGAGATCCCCTGAACGATGCTGTCCTGCGCCTCCTTGCCGATGCCGTTTTGCGTCATGCCTGAGCGGAGACGCCCCTCGAGATCCTTCATCCGTTGCATGGAACGCCGCATGCCGACCGCGCGACGCAGCTCTTCGGCTTCCGCCCCGCTGAAGTTGGCCACCACCATGGCCATACGCAGCAACTGCTCCTGAAACAGCGGTACGCCCAGGGTGCGCTCCAGCACAGGCTTGAGTGATGGATGCGGATAGGACACTTCTTCCCTGCCCTGGCGACGCCGCATGTAGGGATGCATCATCTTTCCAACGATCGGCCCAGGACGAATAATCGCGACCTGGACGACAAGGTCGTAAAAGCGCGTGGGAGCATTGTGTGGAATAGAAGCCATCTGCGCGCGGCTCTCCACCTGGAACATGCCCACCGTATCCGCCTTGCAGAGGGTGTCGTAGACCCGCTTGTCCTCGGACAATGCGGCGATATCGACATGTTTTCTGTAGTGGAGCGGAATCAGTTCGATGGCGTCCTTGATGGCCGCCAGCATTCCCAGGCCAAGCAAGTCAACCTTGATGAGCCCCAGATCTGCGCAGTCTTCCTTGTCCCACTGAACCACCGTGCGGCCGGGCATGGATGCGCGCTCAATGGGCACCACGCGATTGAGCAGGCCTGCGCAGATGACCATGCCGCCGGAGTGCTGGCCGAGATGGCGCGGCAGATCGTGCATGCGCATACACAGATCGAGATAATGCGCGATGCGCGGATGGCGAATATCGAAGCCGGCCTGCGCGAAGTGGCTGGCCATGGTGTCGTTCTCGCCGCGCCATTCCCAGTGGCCGACGAGGCTGGACAGGCGCGCAATCTGCTCTTCTTCGAAGCCCATCGCTTTCCCCACTTCTCGCGCGGTGGAGCGGCTCCGATAGCTGATGACATTGGCCGTCATGGCGGCGCCGAGCGAGCCGTATCGCTCGTAGATGTACTGGATCACCTGTTCACGATGATCGCCGGACGGCAAATCGAGATCGATGTCGGGCCACTCGCCACGGTTCTCGCTCAGGAAGCGCTCGAAGAGCAGTTCCATACCGACGGGATCGACTGCCGTGATCTCGAGCGCGTAGCAAACCGCGGAATTGGCCGCCGATCCGCGTCCCTGCACGAGAAAGCCGTTCCACTGGCAGTAGCGGATGATGTCCCACACGATGAGGAAGTACCCGGCAAAGCCAAGCTTCTCAATCAGCGCAAGCTCGTGCCGGACCTGCGCGCGGGCCTTGTCGAGAAGGTGACGCTTGGCGGGAATGCCGTAGCGTTTGCGGACACCTTCTTCCACCCGCTTGGCGAGAAAGCTGTCCATGGTTTCGCCGCCGGGCAGTGGATATCTGGGAAATTCGTAGCCTAGATTGTCCAATGTGAATTCGAGACGGTCGCTCAAAATGCGGGTGTTGGCAATGGCATCCGGCAGATCTCGGAACAGGGAGACCATCTCGCGCGCAGTGCGCAGATGACGCGCCGAGTTGGCAGTCAGAAGGCGGCCAGCTTTGTCCAGCGTGGTGCCGTTTCGGATCGCGGCGAAGACGTCGAGAATCTCCCGATCGTTTTGCGTCGCGTATCGCACGCCGTTGGTCGCAATCACCGGCAGATTCAGTGACGACGCAAGGCTCAGCAAGGCCTGGTTGCGGCACTCCTCTTCGCGCACCTGGTGTCGTTGAAGCTCGACATAAAGATGGTTGCGGCCGTAAATGCCGGCGAGCCGATCCAGGCGCTTGCGTGCTTCCGCGTGTCCACCATACTGCAATGCCGACGCGAGAGGGCCTTCATCGCCGCCCGTGAGGCAAATCAGGCCGGATGAGAACTCCTCAAGGTCTTCGAGAGTCGCTGCGCCCTCTGCCTTGGTGGTCTCGCGCATTTTGAAACGCGTGATCAGCTGGCAGAGGTTCTGGTAGCCGGTTTGCGATGCACACAAAAGAGCAATGCGTGGAGACTCGTCGGGACACTGGTGCGGCTGCCACACATGAGGCGTGAGTTTGCTGCCGAACGACGAAACCGCGATCTCCGCGCCGATGTGCGCCTTCACGCTGTTGCGCATGGCAGTGGTGTGAAAGCGCGCCACACCGTAAACTCCGTTGCGGTCGGCAAGAGCCATGGCGGGCATATCGAGTTCCACTGCCCGTTCTATGAGCGCCTCCGGATGTGATGCGCTGTCAAGAAAACTGAACGCGCTGGAGGCATGAAGCTCAATATATTCACAGTCGCTCGCTCTTCGAGCTGTTACCGATTGAACGCGCGGCTCGCAAGCATCATTCGGGTGGCAGGCCGGCGTTCCCGGAGAGTGGGAGTTGGGAACAGCGCGCTCAGTCATAGAACGCCTCCAGCCGCCATTCGTTTCTGGCTCGATCGCAGACCAGAAGACAAGCGACCGACGAGCCGTCGTTCCGCCGGGCGAGCACATCCCACTCTTCCAGGTCCCAGTTGTCTTCCGACCACCAGCACCCGCTGGTTCTCCATGGGCCGTAGGCGGCGGCGATCTCGAAACGGTTCTGCCGATCGCGAAACTCGGCAGGCCGGGCGTCGTGCTGCAGGACGCGAATGGGCACCGGGGGGCGCATGCGCCGCAACGCCATGCGCGGCACAGCCGGTTCACGCTTTCGCTCCGAAGTCGCGCCGGCAAATCCTTCCACGTGAAAACTTGCCGGGCGATGCGTGTCTTCAAGAGCCGGCGAACCTACCCGGTCGTCTCCAACGATGGCCCTGATGCGCGCGAGCGTTATATCCAGCCGCGAAGGTTCCGGAGTCTGCGGCGTGAACAGGCCGAGTTGAACGGTGCCGCATCGGCCGGCTTGCGCCGTGAGTTCCAGGGACTCGACCGCAGCCTGCGGCGGATGTGTACCGATTTCCAGTTGCAGAAGCTTGAGAAGGAATTTGCGATCCGCGGTCGGAACTGCAGGACGAAGCACGCATTCGTGGCTCTTGCCGCTGTCAAGGCGCATATGCGCGGTGATCAGCGCCAGGGAGAGTGCGCGATCGGCGGCGCGCGACACAAGACAATCGATCATGCGAGCGCCAAGGAAGAGCAACGAATCGATCTCCTCGACGGCGGTATCGAACTCACAGAATTCGCGCAGCGTGAATTCCGGCTCGATGGGCTGAAACAGGTGTGGATGCATTCCGCGCGCCAGTTCGCGCCAGGTGCGCGCATCCGCCCCCAGCCGCGTGATCAAGCCCGTCTCGGGCAGAGCAGCCAGTTCACCAAGCGTGCGAATGCCCCACATGGCGAATATTTCTCTCGCATCTTCCGGCATTGATAACGATGTAATCGGCAGATTTGCGAGCGCCGCAGCTTCTTCGCCCTCGCCAATGATCGCGGCGCCGCGCGTGGCTGCAGCTTTCATCCCTGCCGCATGGAAATTTGCGCTCACGGCAATCGATACGCGGAAACCAGAGGACAGCAGTGCGGAGCGCATCCGCTCCGCAAGTTGCGAAGCAGTACCGAACAGGCGCTCCGTACCGGCAATGTCGAGGACAAATGCACAGCTGGCGCCACTACCGGCTTCCTCAATGCGCGGAGAAAATTGCGAAACACATTCGAGCAGGACAGCGCGGGCGGCGGCTTCTGTTTCCAGCGAGCGCGCCAGAAGTTTCACGCCTTCGAGGCCTTCCACGTCCAGGCGCGTCATGCCCGGCGAAATGCCTTTGCTGAGCGCGAGCCGGTTCATGGAGCAGACAAATTCATGCGGGGGGCGGCCTTCAATGACAGCAATCGGTGCGCCGTGCAGGTCAGGGCGCAGGCGCAACAAGGCCTGTGCGGGAAACTCCGCGGCATGTACGCATGCATAGAGTGCGGTGTTCATCCTTCATCCCTCCCAGGCACCCCCGCGTCCCAGGCGCTGCCTGCGGTCCAGGTGGAAGCCGGAGGTTTGCGCATGCCGGAATGGAAGGACGAGAAGCGCTGCCGTCCGCGCTGGAGTTTGAACGTGAACCCGCGCAGAACAGTAGCGCCGGCCGTCTCCGGCTGCAGCGGTTCGCAGTCAAGGGCAACAGCCGCGCTGGACTGCGCGTATGCGGCCCGGCCGAGCACGATGAGGCTGCAGCGGGTTCGGTCGGCGGCCTGGCGGAAGCGAAACCACGTTGCCAGCGGGATGCGGCCGGCGTATTCAGGCGCGATATCGGCGAGATCGAGAACGATGGCCGCGAACCCGGCAGCCTGGAGCAGAAGGTCTGTTGCGCGCAGCGCCTGGTCCAGTTTTTTATAGGGTTTGGACGAGCGCATGGGCTCATCCGTGCAGCGCACCCAGAGCAGTTGCCGCAGGGCCACCCCATTGGCTGCGGCGGATTCGGGATCGAATGCGTCGCTTGCATCGACCCATGCACATACCCGGTCTTCGGCGGTGCGCTGGGCAAGAAAAGCCAGCGCGAGACTTGTCCGTCCTGAAGACGCAGGACCGGTAATTTCGCTGATGGCGCCGAC
>DATKNQ010000188.1:0-12763 GCA_035541265.1 Bryobacteraceae bacterium | reverse complement strand
GAGCCTGGAGCAACGGCCACGGTAACGCACGAGATGGGCACGCCTGTGGCGGCGGGCGTCAACCGGTCCGCCGTGCCAGATACGCCATTCACCAACAGCGTCGAGAGACTGCCGGGCAGGCAGCCGCGCCAGATGAGCGATGGACCGCTCAGGTTAATAAAGGTAGTCTTGCGCAGGCCATCGTGCCGCACTTGAATCCGGTTGGACCGCACGGGCAGATGCTTGATTTCCGCCCAGGCTGTGGCCTCCGTCAGACGTGGGATGGTGGTCAGGGTGCGCTCCACGTACAGATCCTCCCGCAGGGCATTCTCCGGCTCGGAGGGCTGCACCTCGATGCCCATCAGACCGGTCACAATGGCGCCAATCACCGCATAAGAGACCTCCGGATATTCCCGCCGGTTCTTGCCCTCGGCTGTCAAATCCAGCAACTGCCGGTAAGCTGAAGCGGCGTTGCCGTACCGGTAGAGGACCTCCGGATAGTGAGACTGATCTTCGATGCCGACAGCCGTCTTGGCCGCTAGCCGGCGCGCCACCCCGTTCAATACCGCGGCCGATTTAGCTCCGGCATCGGCGGCGCCATAGTAGAGTACGGAAAGGTCGAAGTTGGCGCCCGCCAGCTTGTAGTCCGGTCCGAGCCATGCGTAGAATCCCTCCGCGCTGCTATGCCACCAGGTCCCGTTCAGCAAAGATTTCACCTGTTGGGCCCGGTCGAAGAATTTCCGGGATTCTTCGTCTTCGCCGCGCAGTTGTTCGATGCGGGCATACGACATGTAAGCCGCATACTCGACCGCGAGCAAGTCCACGCCGGCGACGAAGCCCGGCTGCTGCTCGTCGTAACCCGGAATGCCGCGGCTGCGGACGAAGCGGCTGCCGCCAGATTTCTGGTGCGCGTTCATGATGCGCTGCCGGTGCATGATGCGATCGGCGCTCAGGTCCCAGCGGGTGACGTAGTCGTCGGCGGTCCGCCGGTAGAAATTCAGGAATTCGGGATCCTCCAGGTAAGTGCGGTCACCGCTCCACAGATACATGCGATAGCAGGCATCCAGCACGTCGAAGTTGGCCGGCAGGTTGTACCAGAATTCAGCATCGTCGTGATAATCCACCAGGGCCGGCAGCCCATAGCGCGTGATCTCCCAGAAGCTGCACCAGTCTCTCGAATCCGAGATGCCGCGGGCGAACGCCCGCAGCATGTTGCGCGTGTGGCGGTCGAGGCCGAGGGCATGCGCGCCCATGCTCTGATGCGAGACATCGCGCATGCAGAAGGCTTCACGCCCGGGCAGAGCCGCCTCATACCACGGGCCGATCGGATCTCCGCGATCGAAAGCATAGGCGAGCGCTTGCCGGCGAGCCCAATCGAATGCCGCCGTCAGGCTGCGGTCGGAAGTTTCGAGCGTCAGCCGCTCCGCGGTGTCTGGCTGCGGCGGCTCCCTGCGGGATTGCCCGCCGGCGGCTGCGCAGGACATCAGACAAACGCATAACGCGGCGTTAATACGGTTCCGCGCACCTCGGTTGCGCCGCATACTGGGCATGATTGTCGCACAAGGTCAAGCGGCAGGATGCCGGTGCCGCGGTCACCTCGCGAAGCCGGAACTCGTGAAATCCGGCCTGGACGGCGAGCAGGCGGATTCCAGCCAACGGCTGATGTACACCTGAGCGTGCGCCTCCCCGCAGAAGTGGCGCGCGCCGTCCGCCTTTGCCGCCTCCGGGTTCCATTTGCTGATCGCCAGTTCCGAATCGCCGCAACGAATCACGAACCAGTGCGTGGGATTGCTTGCAATGGTTCCGCAGACCTCGCATCGGAATTCCTGAAGAGATGCCACGAAGAATCCTCCCTCGGTGAACAAACTTGCTAAGACATTGTAACAACTTGTTCATAAGGCAGCCGCTCACGTTGTAAGCGAACGCGAAGACCGCATATGAGGCCGCACCGGGTAAAATAAGCCAGTCCTATGAAGCCGTCGACGATACTGCTTTCCCTATTCCTGTTTCTTGCGCCCCTCCTGGGCGCCGACTGGCTGGTGACCCCGCCCAAAGACCATTCCACCGTCGAGTGGTCTGCCGGCGGCCGTGAACTCGCCATGACCAATGGCCTGATCCGGCGCGTCTGGCGGCTCGACCCGGAAGCCGCCACGATTGCCTTCGACAACCTGATGACCGGCGCGTCGCTCATCCGCGGCGTGAAGCCCGAGGGCGAAGTGGAACTGGATGGCCAGTCGTACGAGGCCGGCGGGCTCGTGGGCCAGGAGGAGTGGGCCTATCTTCGGCCCGAGTGGATCGGCCGCCTGAAGGCCAATCCCGGATCGTTCCACTACACCGGCATGGAATCCGGCCCGACCCACGAGCGTTTCGCCTGGAAGCGTACGGAGTATTCGGGAAACCAGCCATGGCCTCCTTCCGGCGCGTCCCTGACGCTGCACTTCGCGCACCCCAAACTGCCGGGCATTCGGCTGGACGTCCACTACGAGATGTACGACGGCATGCCCGTGATGTCCAAATGGATCGTCCTGCGCAACGCATCCCCGCGGCCCATCCGGCTGAACCGGTTCGTCACCGAGATCCTGGCAGTGGTCGAGTCCGAATCTCTGGTCGACAGTCCCAGCCGGTGGCTAGACGGCAGCCTGCAGGTGGACAGTGACTACTCGTTCCTGGCCACCCGCAGCGGGCCGGACAGTAACAATGTGGCGCACTGGGAGACGGATCCAAACTACAAAACACAGGTCGACTACAACCTGCGGACCCCCGCTCTTCTGCGCTGCTACCCCCCGCTTGGCCCGGATGCCCTCATCGCTCCCGGCGCCACATTCGAAACCTTCCGCATCTTCGAGTTGGTGCACGACAGCACTGACCACGAACGACGCGGCTTGGCGCAGCGCCGCATGTACCGTGCGCTGGCCCCCTGGTCGCAGGAGAATCCGATCCTGATGCACGTCCGCAGCGCCGCGTCCGAAGCCGTTAAACTGGCCATCGATCAATGCGCGGCGGTGGGATTCGAGATGGTCATCATGAGCTTCGGCAGCGGCTTCAATTTCGAAAACGAGGACCCCGCATATCTGGCGCAGATCAAGCAGCTGGCCGATTATGGCCGCTCCAAAGGCGTGACGCTGGGCGGATACTCGCTGCTTGCCAGCCGGACCATCAGCGCGGAAGACGACGTGGTCAACCCCCAGCCGATCTTCGGACATTCTCCGTGCCTTGGCAGCCGCTGGGGCATCGGCTACTTCCGCAAGCTGCGCCACTTCATCGAAGCCACCGGTCTCGCTGTCCTCGAACACGACGGCTCCTATCCCGGCGATACTTGCGCCGCCACCACTCATCCGGGTCACCGCGGCCTCCAGGACTCGCAATGGGCGCAGTGGAAGACCATCGCGGATTTTTACGCGTGGTGCCGGGGACGCGGCGTTTACCTGAACGTGCCGGACTGGTACTTCCTGGAGGGCGCCAACAAGACCGCCATGGGCTATCGCGAGAGTAACTGGTCACTGCCGCGCGACCGGCAAGTCATCCTGGCCCGCCAGAACATTTACGACGGAACCTGGTACAAGACGCCCAGCATGGGCTGGATGTTCGTGCCGCTGGTGGAATATCAGGGCGGGGGTGCAGCGGCCACATTGGAGCCCCTGCGGGATCATCTCGACTTCTACCAGCGGCACCTCGAGCAGAACTTCACAGCGGGTGTGCAGGCCTGCTACCGCGGGCCGCGCCTGTACGACTCCGAGGAAACCCGCGTTGTCGTGAAGCGATGGGTAGATTTCTACAAGCAGCATCGGGGAATTCTGGAGTCGGACGTGGTCCACATGCGGCGGCCCGACGGCCGGGACTACGACGCGATCCTACACGTCAATCCGGCGCTTCGCGAAAAAGGCCTGGCAGTCTTGCACAATCCCCTGGACACTCCCCTGACACGAACCGTGCGCTTGCCGCTGTATTACACCGGACTCACTACCACCGCATCCATCCGCATCGACGGCGGCGCCGCGCACAAGTTGACGATCCAGCGTGACTATTCGCTCGAAGTCAGTGTCACGATTCCTGCTCGGGGAATGACGTGGCTGTCGATCGAGTGATTCTCAGCCGCGTTAGGAAGGCTGCCGCGCTGCGCTTCCACACCTATCGGACGGAGAGGGGCCCAGACTGCGGTGGGCCCCAGAGCTCGCTATCTGTCCCCCTGTAGTCTCCTGGCAACCGCAGCGCCGTCGATGAGGGCGGCGGCTGGGTTGACGGGAGCAAGAAGGGTCGTTTCACCTGTCGCCACGTCCAGAGTAAGCGCATCGGACGTGAAAGTCGCGGGTTGCGCCTGAAAAGCATACACCGTGCCGCCCGCGTCCACCGCCGCGTTGAGGTGCAGGGTCGTCGGAGCAATCGGAGTCGCCATCCCTGTAGCGGGATCGATCGCGTAGAGCTCCGGCGGGATTACGACCGCCAGAGTCGTGACATTGAAGGCATCGAAAGTCGCGTACATTTTTCCGTTAGCGGAGAACAGCGCCTCGTCGCAAACAACGTCAGTTTCCGTGGGAGCTGGCGGGATGCCGGTATAGCCGATGAGCGTCGCGGCTCCGGTCTCGGTGTCGATGGTGTAGAGGTTGTTGCCGAAATCGGTGGCGTATACCTGGCCGTTGAGCTCGGCTGTGTCGAGGGCGTTCGAACCCAATCCTGTGGGGCCGATCACCGAAATGGCGCCGGTTGCGGGACGGACTGCATCCAGATTCCCCGAGATCGAGATGCCCACATATTGGTATCGCCTTTGAACCAACCCGCCCAGCGGATCGGTAGTGGTTGACCCGATCTGTTGAAAAGCACCCGTGCTTGGGTCGACGACGCCAAATTGACCCGTAAGGGTGACTACATACAGTAGGGGACCTGCTTCGGCTGAGGCCAAAGACAGCGCCAGCGACAATGCAAAGATCAGTTTTCGTCGAGTGAACATTTGTAGCGCCCCTCCTGGGCGTCTTTCGAATGAACGCACGAAAGCCCCTCGGTTTCCATGCCCGGCGGCGCATTTCCGGCTCGGAATCGCCTCATCAGCCAAGCCATTTAAACGACAAGGCTTATCGCGCGCCTCATCAGAGTGTGTGGCCGGCTAGGCGGTGGTAGACTAGATTCTGCCGAGGAGTTCTGCCATGTTGCCCCAGTCTCAGCCGCCGGCCCGGCTGGCCTTCGGGCCCTTTGAAGTAGACGTCGGCGCCCAGCAACTGCTCAAAGGCGGAATTCGGCTGCGCCTGTCGAGCCAACCTTTCAGAATCCTGCTGATCCTGCTGTCCCATCCCGGCAATGTGATCGCGAGCGAACAGTTACGCTGCGAGATTTGGGACGATGCCACGTTTGTGGATTTCGATCATGGGATCCACGCGGCCGTAAACAAACTGCGGCGGGCACTCGGTGATTCAGCGGAGAACCCCCGGTATATCGAAACCGTACCGGGCCGTGGATACCGGTTCATCGGAACCGTGCAGCATCGTTTGATCGCGCCGAGTCCGGCCACGACAGGCGCGACGCCCACATTGGTTCCCCCGCAGGTGATCGAGGAGCCTCCGGCGGTCAAAGGAACCTCGAACTCCCGCCGGCGGATCGCCGCAGTGGCAATGGCGGGGCCGGTCGCCCTAGCTGTCTGGCTGGTGTTCCAATTTTTTCGCCAGGCGCCGTCAGATGAGCGCGTCTTCAGTCTCCAGATCGATCCGCCTGAAAACGGGGCGTTTTCCTTCGGCACTGGTAATGCAGGCATCGCTTTGTCGCCGGACGGCAAGTTCGCCGCATATGTCGCGACGGTGAAGGGTGACACCGCCATGTGGCTCCGGCCGCTGGATCGCACGTTCGCGCGTCGGCTCCCCGGGACGGAAGGCGCTGGGCTGCCGTTCTGGTCTCCAGACAGCAAGTCGATCGCTTTTTTCGCCGAAGGCAAACTCGAGCGGGTGGATCTAGTGGGCGGACCCCCCCAGACCATCTGCGAGGTGGGACTGTCTCCGGGAGGCTCCTGGGGCAGCGACGGCCAGATTGTGGTCGCGGGCTGGGGTGCCGGTCTCTTCCAGGTCCCTGCGACCGGCGGCAAACTCGCCGTCTTGACGGTCCCGGATGCCTCCCGCCAGGAAATCTTCCACTACTGGCCGCAGATACTTCCGGGCGGGCGCGTCTTATACTTTGTGCGTAGCCGAAAGCGTGAGGACACAGGAGTCTACGCGGCCTCGTTCGCCAAACCGCGGGAGCAGGTCCAGATCCTCGCCACGGACACCAACGCATTCTACGCACCCGCGCGCAACGCTAACGATCATAAAGGATATTTATTATGGCTGCGTGGTCCGGCACTAGTCGCGCAAGACTTCGATACAGATAGCCTGAAGCTCTCCGGGGTGCTTCATACGATAGCAGACCCGGTAGCCCGCATGCCGGTGCACGGCCAGATGCTGGCCTCACTCTCGGCAAACGGAACCTTGCTTTACAGCGCCTCGGCTCCTTTGCGCCAGCTGACTTGGGTGGACCGGGCGGGGAAAACGCAGGGCCCCTTGGGGGAGCCGGCCTTAAGCGCCCATTTCCGTCTGTCGCCCGATGGCCGCCGAGTGGCGGTGACACGAGTCAATTCCGGCGGCAGCGATTTATGGATGTTGGACACGGCGCGCGGCGTGTGGAGCCGCTTCACCTACAGGCCCGGCATCAGCCTCTACCCGGTTTGGTCGCCGGATGGAAGATCGATTGTGTTTGCTCGGGATGCGCCGTTCAACCTCTTCCGCCAGGACGCCAACGGCTTTGGGACCGAACAGCGCCTGACGCAGTCTCCGGACCCGCAGTTCCCGATGGACTGGTCCCCCGACGGCCGCTTCATCCTGTATGAACAAGATGATGCTGCGGGCGACCGGCGGTCGCTATGGGTTCTTCCTACGAACGCCGGCGCGCAACCGTGGCCCTACCTGCGAACGCCGTTTAACGAAGACATGGGGCGTTTCTCGCCCGATGGCCGCTGGATGGCCTTCCAGTCGGATGAATCCGGGCGGAATGAAGTGTATATTGCCGAATTTCCAGAGCCCCGGGGCAAGGTGCAGATTTCCACTGCCGGAGGCGTCTTGCCGCAATGGGGCGCCGGCGCGCACGAGTTGTTCTATGTTTCGCCCGATTTCAACCTCATGTCAGCCAAACTCAACCTGGGGGCGCGCTCCGTGGAGCCTTCGGCGCCGCGAGCTCTCTTTCGATTGCCGACTTGCGATCCGGACCTCAGTCCCTATCAAGCCGCTCCGGATGGGCGGCGCCTTCTGATTCTCGCAAACCCGGAGCGCGCCGATCCGCTGACCCTGATCGTCAACTGGCCGGCGTTGCTACATACGACGGCGACCGCACAATAGGCTGTTCGACGGCTCCGTTGGCGGGCCTTTCAGGCTGGACGATCACTAGCGATCGATACTCCGCTTTGACGCGAAGGGTGTCCTTGCCGCTCTACTACCGGGGCGCCGCGCACAAGCTGACGAGCCAGGGTGACTATTCCGTCGAAATGCGTAACACGATTCCTGCTGAGGGGATGACGCGGCTGTCGGATCGACTGACTCCCGCGCTGTTGTAGTCGCCCCCCTGCAATCCCCCACGGCTCGCTTATGCCCGACGTGTGCCCGCGGTGTTGGGTCGCCGTGGCTGATCCAGGCGGCCGTCACCGCACAACGGCCAGCCGCGGACGCGACTCGTTGCGGAGTGCCAGAATCATCTGTGATTTCCAGTGTGCGGCGGCTCCGCCACAACCCCGTCAAGATTCCCGCTCCATCCGGTCAGACCGCCCCATCCGGCTTCCGCCTGACCGCCGGACCAGGGATCGAGGTTTGAGATATCTCGGGCCTCCCTGGAGAAAAATGCTCTTGCCGGTGGCCTGCGGACCAACCAGCACAGTCACTATCCTCAGGTCACATTAACAGGCGTGGCCGCTCCCGAACAACCTGCGTCGCAGATGTTGCGCTAGAATCACAATATCCGGATCTGTTGCGTCACTTGCAGGAGGAGATCCGAATCTCCCGAATATGCCGGTAGCCTCCACGACCCGCGCCCAGGAATTTCGAGAACAGCTTGCCCGCCGTGCCATGGTTGCCGATGGCGCCATGGGCACCATGCTCTACTCGCGCGGCGTGTTCATCAACCGCTGCTTCGACGAGCTGAATCTATCCGCGCCCGATATGGTCCGCCAGATCCACCAGGAGTATGTCAAGGCCGGCGCCGAGATCCTCGAAACCAACACCTTCGGGGCGAACCGGATGCGCCTGGCCGCCTTCGGCTTCGCCGAAAAGCTGGCCGCAATCAATCAGGCGGGCGTTCGGTTGGCGCGGGAAGCCGCCCGCGAGCAGGCTTTCGTGGCGGGCGCCGTCGGTCCGCTGGGCGCGCATATCGAACCGCTCGGCCCCACCTCTTTCGCCGAAGCTCGCGCCTTCTTCCGCGAACAGGTGGATGTGCTGCTCGAAGCCGGCATCGATCTGCTGGTCTTCGAGACCTTCGGCAACCTGGACGAACTGCGCGAAGCCCTCTTCGCCGCACGCGAGGCCGCCGGCCCGGATCTGGCCATCGTGGCGCAGGTCACCATTGACGACAACGGCAATCTACCGGGTGGCACCGAGACCGAAACTTTCACGCGCCGCCTGGATGAGTGGCCCGCCGACGTCATCGGCGTCAATTGTTCGGTTGGCCCCAAGACCACGCTCGAAACCGTTGAGCGCATGATGGCATTCACTTCCAAGCCGATCAGCGCCATGCCCAATGCGGGCGTACCGGTGCGCGTCGAAGGCCGCAACCTCTATCTGACTTCGCCCGAGTACATGGCGCAGTACGCGCGGCGTATGCTGTGGGCGGGCGTGCGCATCGTGGGTGGTTGCTGCGGTACCACCCCCGAGCACATCAAGCTGATCCACGCCGAGGCGCGCTCGCTGCAGCCCGTGCAGAAGAAGCTGGGCGTGACCGTAGAAGAGCCCACCGCCAAAGCGCAGGCCATGGCGAAGGTGCCCATCCCGGACAAATCGCAATTGGGCGCCAAGCTGTCCGCCGGGAGGTTCGTGGCGTTCGTCGAAATCTTGCCGCCGCGCGGCGTGGACGCCTCCCGGGAAATCGCGGGCGCCCGCCTCTGTGCCGCGAACGGCATCGACTGCATCAATGTCCCGGACGGGCCGCGCGCCAGCGCGCGCATGAGCGCCCAGGTGACCTGTCAACTCATCCAGCGCGACGCCGGCATCGAAGCGGTGAATCACTTCTGCTGCCGCGACCGCAATATCCTGAGCATCCAGTCCGAACTCCTGGGCGCGCACTGCGCGGGCATCCGCAACCTGATCTGCATCACCGGCGATCCGCCGCGCATGGGCAGCTACCCGGATGCCACGGCGGTTTTCGATGTGGACGCCATCGGCCTGGTGAACATCGTGAACAATCTGAACCACGGCCTGGACATCGGCGGCAATCCCATGGGTTCCCAGACCGCGCTGCTGATTGGAGTGGGCGCGAATCCGGGCGCGCTGAACATGGAAGAAGAGATCCGCCGCTTCGAGTGGAAGGTGCAGGCCGGTGCGGAGTACGTGGTCACCCAGCCGGTGTTCGACCTTGCCCTGCTCGAACAATTCTTGAAGCGCATCGAGCACCTGAAGATTCCGTTGATCTGCGGCATCTGGCCGCTCACCAGCTTTCGCAACGCCGAGTTCATGGTGAACGAGTTGCGTGTGCCGGTGCCGGAGCAGTTGATGGAGCGGATGCGGCAGGTCGATAACGCCGAAAAGGCGCGCCAGGAAGGTGTGGCTATCGCACGGGAAATGGTGGAACGGGTACGCGGCATGGTTCGTGGCGTGCAGTTGAGCGCGCCTTTCGGACGCTACCAGATGGCGATCGACGTCGCCGAAGCGATCGGGCCGCGCTAGGGGTCAAACGGGGGATATGGCAACGGATCTAGTGGAAGTCGATGCGGAGCAGCCGCAACCAGAAGCGATCGAGCGTGCCGGCGCCGCCATCCGCCGCGGAAAGGTCGTGGCTATTCCGACCGAGGCGCTCTACACGCTGGTAGCCGATCCGTTCAATCTGCGCGCCGTGGCCGACGTGTTCCACGCCAAAGGACGCGAACCGCACCGCTCGCTGCCCCTTCTGGTCTCCGACGCCATGGCCGCCGAGGACCTCGCATCCGAGCTCAACAATCGGTTCTTCATCCTGACGCGGCGTTTCTGGCCCGGACCGCTCACCATCATCGTGCCGGCCTCTGCGCGCGTGCCTCTTAAGGTGACCGGCAACACCGGACGCCTGGCGCTCCGGCAATCGCGCGCCAAGATCGCCAACGCGCTGATTGCGGCCTTGAATCATCCGTTGATTGCCACCAGCGCGAACATTTCCGGATCGCCAACCTGCCGCAGCGGCATCGAAGTTTTCGGCATGATGGACGGCCGTGTCGATCTGGTACTGGATGGCGGCGCCTGTGTGGGCGAGGGCGCTACCACCGTTGACATCACCGAACCCTACTGGAAGATGATCCGCGAAGGCGCCATCGCGGAAAAGGAAATCGCCGAAGCCCTGCAAGCGACTTAAGGCCGCCATCGGCGCGCGGAAATCAACTCAGATATAATTAAGATATTCGCATGCGAAAAGTCCAATGGAACACGAGCCACGCGGTTCACGTGCCAGAAGTCGACAATGAACATCAGGCGCTGTTCCGCCTCTGCAACGAACTCCAGTCTGTCCTCGGCTCCGGTGCGCGCGCCAGGCAGATCAATTCGACTTTGAATGAATTGTCCGATCATATGGCGGACCATCTTGGCCACGAGGAGCGCGAGATGCGCGCGTCCGGATATTCGCTCTACGCCTGGCACCGGCGCCAGCACCGCGCATTGCAGGCCCGCTGCGCACCGCTGGAGAAATGCGTCCGGAACGGCGACCGCGCCGGCGCCCTCGAGTCACTGGAATCCTTGTGCCGCTTGCTGGACGAGCATATCCGCCTGGCCGACCGCATGTTGGGCGCGCATCTCCGCAACCACCAGCGCGAATTGGCCGCCCGCGGCGTCTAGCGCCGGCCATCTCTTCCCCGTTAGACTAAGACGATGGAGATCTATACCCCCACCGAACGGACGCAGGTGAAGCGTCTGCCGAAGCGCGCTGTCTATGACCGGGCACAAGTTTACGCCATCCTGGATGAAGCTTTCCTCTGTCACATCGGCTTCGTCGCCGACGGCCAGCCCTACGTCATTCCCACCGGCTACGCGCGCGCGGGCGATCAGCTTTACATCCACGGTTCGGCGGCCAGCCGCATGCTCCGCACGCTGGGCCAAGGCACGAAAATGTGCGTCACGGTGACGTTGGTCGATGGTTTCGTGCTGGCGCGCTCGGCCTTCCATCACTCGATGAACTACCGCTCCGTGGTGGTGTTGGGCAACGCCCGCCTGGTCTCCGATCCCGAAGAAAAGATGGCCGCCCTGGGCCACTTCACCAATCACATCGTTCCCGGCCGTTGGGACGAAGTGCGGCTACCCACCGAGCAGGAGCTGAAAGCCACCACCGTGATCGCCCTGCCGCTCGACGAAGTTTCCGCAAAGGTCCGCACCGGCGGCCCCGTTGACGATGAAGAGGACTATGCGCTGCCGGTGTGGGCCGGCGTGGTCCCCATCCGGCCGGAGATCGGCGAGCCGCTCCCCGACACGCGCCTGTCGCCCGGCATCGCGCCTTTCGACCGCACGCGCTTCGTTTCGCGCCATACTTAGAAGTATGAAACTCACGATCGCCGCCCTGCTGTTGTCCTACTGCGGCGCCCTCTTTGCGGACGAGAATCCGCCTACGCTGGCCATCGGCGCATCCGCTCCGGATTTCAAACTGCCAGGCGTAGATGGCAAGACCTACAGCTTGCGGGATTTCGCATCGAGCAAAGTGCTGGTGGTCGTCTTCACTTGTGACCACTGCCCCACCGCCCAGCTCTACGAAGGCCGCATCAAGAAGCTGGCCGCCGATTATCGCGACCGCGGCGTGGCGCTGGTGGCGATTCAGCCCAACAATCCGAACGCCATCCGCCTCGACGAGCTGGGCTACACCGACCTGTCTGACTCGTTCGACGAAATGAAGATTCGCGCCGCATACCGGCACTTCAACTTCCCGTTCCTGTATGACGGCGAAACGCAGTCCGTCGCGCGGGCTTACGGTCCGACGGCCACGCCGCACGTCTTCGTGTTCGATCAGGAACGCAAGCTGCGCTACGAAGGCCGCGTGGATTCGAGCCAGCGCGAAGCGCTCGCCAAACGGCAGGACGCGCGCCTGGCCATCGACGCAGTGCTCGCCGGCCAGCCTGTGGCCGTTCCGAAGACTCCGGCCGTCGGCTGCTCCACCAAGTGGGCCTACAAGCAAGCCGGCGGCGAGGCGGAGATGGCGCGCATCGCAAAGGAGCCCGTCGCACTCGAGCCTGCCGGTCTCGATCAATTGAAAGCCCTGCGCAAGAATTTCACGGGCAAAGTACTGCTGGTAGACTTCTGGGCAACCTGGTGCGGCCCCTGCACCGCCGAGTTCCCGGAGTTCCAGAAAATGAACCGCATGTATCGCAAGCGGCAGTTCGACATGGTCACCGTGAGCGTGAATTTTCCGGACGAGAGCAAAGGGGTCCTGCGCTTCCTCAACGAGCAGCACGCTTCCACCAAGAACCTGATCTTCGCCACCAAAGAGGCCTACGACCAGATGGCCGCCTTCGATCCCACCTGGGATGCCGGCGTGCCCTACACCGTCCTGATCGGGATCGATGGCAAGGTGATCTATCACCAGCAGGGCGAAATCGATCCGCTGGAGGTCCGCCGCCTGATCCTGGCCA
>DATKNQ010000187.1:0-3624 GCA_035541265.1 Bryobacteraceae bacterium | reverse complement strand
ACCTCTTTGATGGTGATGACCTTCTGCTTCTTGCGCGCGGCGCGCTCGCTCTTTTCCTTTTCGTAGAGAAAGCGGCCGTAGTCCTGGATGCGGCAGACGGGAGGAATGGCGGTCGGGGAGACTTCCACCAGGTCAAGACCGCGCTCGCGGGCGACCCTCAGCGCCTCAAACGGCTGCATGATGCCGAGTTGTTCGCCGTTTTCATCGATCACCCGGATTTCCCGGGCGCGGATGCGGTCGTTGATGCGAGTAAAGGACTTGGCTGCGCGCTTATCGAATGCGATGGTACTCCTCCCTTAAAGCGGGCCCCGGCTCACTGGCTCGACACGGACCAACGCTCGACTGGAGTATAGCACTGGTGCGGGTGTGGTTTCCCGCGTCCACCGTGAGCCGTCAGATAGCACTCGGATGGATCATTGGGCATACTATCTATAAGGGTATACGAATAGGGAGAAGGGTTACCATGGCTCTGAGTATTAAGGCGCAAGAAGCCGATCGGCTGGCACGCGAACTTGCCAAAACCACCGGTGAAAACATCACCGATGCGGTAATTGCGGCTTTGCGGGAGCGGCTCCACCGGGAACAGCACAAACGGGAAGACAAGGATCTTCTGCTACAGGAGATTCGGGCCATAGCGGCACACTGCGCGTCCTTGCCCATTCTCGACATGCGGTCTGAAGACGAGATCCTCGGTTATGACGAGAACGGGATTCCATCATGATCATCGACTCGTCAGCATTGCTCGCGGTACTTCTAAGCGAACCCGAGGGAACTCGAATCGACATCGCCATCATCAACGCTCCGGAATGCCGCATGTCAGCGCCAAATCTCCTCGAGGCGTCTATGGTCGCGCTGGCGCGAAAGGGACCGGTCGCCGTTCAGGACCTGGATTTGCTGGTATCGCGATTCAGAATCCAAATCGTGCCATTCAACGAATCCCATGCACGGTGGGCACGGATCGCTTTCGAACGCTATGGGAAGGGGCGGCATCGCGCAGCATTGAACTTTGGCGATTGCATGGCTTATGCCCTGGCCAAAGAAGCCGGCGAGGAAGTGCTTTTCATAGGTACCGATTTCGGTCAGACTGACATAGGCGTTGCGCCCTACTGAACGGAAACCGCATTGCCCGTCAGGGTCAATTCCGGATTCACTCCCACTGCGCGCACTGAGATCAATTCGTTTGCGGTCAACACCGCATCCACTTCCACCGGCAGGAAATTTTCTGTAAGGGCCGCGGTTCGGCCGAGAGCTTGGAGCGCCTCCGGTGTGTGCAGCGTGATGGCCGGCAATTCCCGCCGGACAAACTGCCGCCGATGGGCCGCAGTCTTCTCTTCGGCGAGCGCGCGCAGGGCGGCCATGCGCTCCTCCACGGCCTTTGCCGGAACGGGCGCCTGGGTGTGCAGTGACCACCCCCGCGTGCCCGGCCGGGGCGAAAACGGGAACAGGTGCAGATAGCCAAATGGCAGCGCGCGGATGAACTCGAGCGTTTCCTCGAATTCACGGTCAGACTCCCCCGGAAAGCCCGCCATCACGTCCGCTCCCACGGTGAGTTCCGGCCCCGCCGCATCCACCAGAGCGGCGACCTTCGCGGCGTAGTGCCAGGGCCGGTAGCGGCGATGCATGCGGCGCAGGACGGCGTCCGAGCCTGATTGCAGCGGCAGGTGGGCGTGGCGCGCCAGACGGCTGCCGCCGAACTCGCGCATCAACCGGATGAGTTCCGCGTCCCAGTCCATCGGCTCGATCGAGCTGAGCCGCAGGCGGGCCAGGCCGGTGTCTGAAACGATCCGCCGGACCAGTTCAGCCAGCGACCCCGGTATGCCGGACTTACGCGGCAGATCGCGGCCCCAGCGGCCGAGGTTGATTCCCGACAGCACCAGTTCCCTGCCACCGGCCGCAACGAAGTTCTCGATCTGGCGAAGAACAGCCGACGCCGCGAGACTGCGCGACGAACCGCGAGTTTGCGGAATCACGCAGAACGTGCAGCGATTGCCGCATCCTTCCTGGATTTTGAGGTTGGGCCGGGTCTGGACGCCGGGCAGAACCTGCGCTTCTTCGAGAAACGAATGGGCAAAGCGGTCGTCGGCCCAAATCGTCGCCTTACCCGCTCCCAAGACCGCAACCGGCACAAATCCTTCCGGCCCGCCAGATGGCTGCAGCGCCGTCCCACGGACCAGGCCCGCCGCGATCTGCGGCGCCAGGGCCTTGTGGCTGTTGCCGACCACCGCTGCCACCCCCTCCAATCCGGCAAGTTCCTGGGGAGCGCGCTGCGCATAGCAGCCCGTCACCACGATCCGTGCCTCCGGGTTCAGCCGGTGCGTGCGGCGGATGTAGGCGCGCGCCGCGCGATCCGCCTCGGCCGTAACGCTGCACGTATTCACGATGACCACATCGGCCGTCGCGGGCTGCCCTTCCGACAGGCCAGTGGCGCGCAGCCGCTCGCCCACAGCCTCGCCATCCGCGCGGGCCGCCCGGCAGCCGAAATTTTCGATGTGGAAGGCGGAGGCCACGTTCTAAGTCTACGGCCAATGTGTTCAGGTCCAACATGTCCCGATGGCTTCTTACTGAGGTGCGCTAGCTTAAGTCTGAAAAACGTAACAATTGCTGAACAGCTCACAGTCACGTGTGATAAGAGAACAGTGCAGATCAAATTGCGTTTAGGATTGTTAACGGAGAGAGGCGTCTCGAATCGACAGGCACTGAGCGACAGAAGTGAAGGCGCCCGTAGCTCAGCTGGATAGAGCCCTTAGTTCGCAACTAAGTGGGTCGCGTGTTCGAGTCACGCCGGGCGCGCCACAGGTAATCTCCTTGACACATCGTCATCAGTGGTGCATGATGTAGTCAAGTTGCGAACTAAGCTCGGAGTATTGAGCTACGGGCAGTAAATAGAGGGCGACCTGAAAAGGCCGCCCTCGTGGCGTTTAAGCGAACCTCGATCGACCGCGCTGAGAAATCGAGCATGAGGTTCTGACGGAATGCTGGTGGCTCGCAGTCGACAAAAGCGGGCGAAAATCGCGTCCCGTATAATGTAGTTTGCCTCAGCTACTCCGCAGATCTGTGGCCCCTCGCCTGAAGCAGGCTTCCCCTGACGGCGCGCCGGCCTGCGACGTTCCGACGAGCGACCTGCCCTCGCAGCGCGCTGATGCCGCCCAGATCGTCACGTTTACGTGGTTCAGCTTCGTGGTCTACCTGGCGATCGGGCTGCCGTTGGCCATCCTCCCGGCGTATGTACATCTGAGCATGGGATTTAGCGCCGTGCTTGCGGGCCTGGTCATCAGTGTCCAGTACATCGCCACGTTTCTGAGCCGCCCCTGGGCCGGGCGCATCTCCGACCGCCAGGGCGCCAAGATCTCCGTGCTCTGGGGCATGGGGGCCTGCACAGTGGCCGGTGTTCTGTTGGTCGCGGCGGTCTCCGCTCGATCGCTGCCATGGCTCAGCTTTGCCGGCCTCATCCTCAGCCGCCTGGCTCTCGGCGTTGGGGAGAGCCTGGGCTCGACCGGAGCCACTCTGTGGGGCATCAGCGCCGCGGGCCCGGAAAACACCGCCCGCGTGATCTCCTACAACGGCATCAGCACCTACGGGGGGCTGGCGCTGGGGGCGCCGCTGGGCGTGCTTCTCGAGAACACG
>DATKNQ010000186.1:0-5606 GCA_035541265.1 Bryobacteraceae bacterium | reverse complement strand
CACGCCGGCCTGGGCGATTGGACCGTGAACCCGCAAAAGTTCCCCAACGGCCTCGGGGGGTTGATCAGCTACGTGAACGGTCTGGGCATGAAGTTCGGCCTGTGGGTCGAGCCGGAGATGGTGAATCCGAACAGCGACCTGTACCGCGCGCATCCCGACTGGGCCATGCACTTCAACGACCGGCCGCGCTCGGAGGCACGCAACCAACTGGTGCTGAACATGGCGCGCGACGATGTGCGCGACTACATCTTCAACGTGCTCGACAAGCTGGTCTCGGAGAATCACATCGAGTTTCTGAAGTGGGACATGAATCGCCACTTCGGCGAACCCGGATGGCCGGAAGTGCCGGTGGCCGAGCAGAAGCGGATCTGGGTGAAGTACGTCGATCATGTCTACGAGATCGTCGACCGCCTGCGCGCGAAGCATCCTGGCCTGGAGATCGAATCCTGCTCGGGAGGCGGCGGTCGCGTGGATCTGGGCATTCTCAAACGCGTCGATGAAGTCTGGACGTCGGACAACACCGAGGCTTTCGACCGCCTGCAAATCCAGGAAGGCTTCACCTACGCCTATGCGCCCAAGGTGATGATGGCGTGGGTCACCGACGTGCCCAATCTGAACGGGCGCAGCACGCCGCTCCAGTACCGGTTCCTGGTGGCCATGCAGGGGTCGCTCGGCATCGGCTCGAATTTGAATCACTGGACTGACTCGGATTTCGCACTGGCCTCGCGCATGGTCGCGATCGACAAGGAGATTCGCGGAACGGTGCAACAGGGAAATCTCTACCGGTTGTTCTCGCCGCGCGATGGCGAGTTCACCGCCAACCAATACGTATCCTCGGACGGCAAGCAAGCCGTGCTTTTCGCGTTCCTGCACTCGCAGCAATATCTGCGCCCGGTGCCGGTTGTCTATCTGCGGGGCCTCGATGAACACACTGTTTACCAGCTGCGGTCGATCGACAATAAGCTGACTGACCGGCTGGAAACCGCCAGCGGCGCCTACCTTATGAACCACGGCGTCCAACTCCGGCTCGGCGGCGATTACGACAGCACCCTCCTGATCCTGGAACGCGTGCCGTGACATATACTGTCTTGTGCGGAGGCCTGAGATACATATGCGGAAGAAGAAGATCCTCATCGGGTTTTGCGCGGGCGCGCTCGTATGGTTGGCTGGTTGCGGCAGTTCCCCGCACTCGCCGACCGAGAAGTATTACCTGGTAGCGACGAACATCAAGATCCCGTATTGGCAGAACGCCAATGCCGGGTTGATGCATGCGGCCCAAGTGATAGGTGTCAAGGCTGAGATGGTCGGACCGGACTCGTTCGATCCCCGTGCCGAGCACGAAGCGTTTCAGCGCGTGCTAGCCGAGAAGATCAAGCCGGCCGGCATCATGGTTTCCGTCGCGGACCCCACGGTGATGCAGTCCGACATTGATGCTGCCATCGGCCAGGGCATTCCGGTGATCACCGTCGATTCGGATGCGCCGGCGAGCAAACGGCTGACATTTGTCGGAACCGACAATTACAAGGCCGGGCTGATGGGCGCGCAATTGGCAATCAAGCAATTGCAAGGTAAAGGCGGCGTGGTGGTCTATACGATGCCCGAGCAGTCGAACCTGAAGGACCGGTTGCGCGGCTACCATGACGGTTTTGAAGCACATCCGGGTATCAAGATTATAGACACCATCGACATCAAGGGCGATCCGCGCATCGCTTTCGATCGCACGCAGGACATGGTGGACAAGAAGACCATCGACAAAGTAAACGGCTTCATCTGTCTCGAAGCGATCGCCTGCCCGGAGGTTGCGGACGTGCTCGACCGCAACAAGGTTACCGGCAAGATCATCGTCGCCATGGATACGGATCAGCGCACGCTCGATTGGATTAAGAAGGATCGTATCGCCGGCACGATCGCACAGAAATCTTTCACCATGGGCTTCATCGGCGTCACCGGATTAGATACGCTGCACCACTATCCGCCAAGTCCGCTCGATAAGCCGTGGGGCCAGGATCCCCAATCGCCCGTGGCGACCTTCATTGACACCGGCGAGATGCTGGTCGACAAGAGCAACGTAGACGCTTTCATCAGCGAGACGGTGCAGAAGAGCCAGTAGCCGCGGGTTCCGGCGAACAACTGCATGGACAGGCTCGAGGAACTGCGCCGCCGCCACGCCGCCGCCGAACAGGGAGGCGGCCTGGAGCGCCGGCAGCGCCAGCACCAGGAAGGCAAACTCTCCGCGCGTGAGCGCATCGAACTGCTGCTCGACGAAGGCACCTTCGAAGAGCTAGACAAGCTGGTGACGCATCGCGGCCGCGACTTCGGCGTGGATGAGCAGATTGTGCCGGGCGATGGCTTCGTCACCGGTTACGGCTCTATCGACGGGCGTCTGGTCTACGTGTTCGCGCAGGACTTCACGGTCTTCGGCGGATCGCTTTCCGAGTCGAATGCGCAGAAGATCTGCAAGGTCATGGACCACGCCGTGAAGAACGGCGCTCCGGTGATTGGCCTCAACGATTCGGGTGGCGCGCGCATCCAGGAGGGCGTGCGTTCGCTCGGCGGTTATGCCGACATCTTCCTGCGCAACACGCTCGCGAGCGGCGTGATCCCGCAGATTTCGGCGATCATGGGACCGTGCGCCGGCGGCGCAGTCTACTCACCCGCCATCACGGATTTCGTCTTCATGGTGGATCATACGAGCTACATGTTCGTCACCGGGCCGGATGTGATCAAGACAGTCACTCACGAAGACGTCACCAAGGAGCGGCTGGGCGGCTCGATGACCCACAACTCGGTCAGCGGCGTGGGCCACTTCATCGCGCACGACGACGCCGAGTGCTTGCGCATGATCCGTGCCCTGCTCGGATATTTGCCCCAAAACAATCGCGACGATCCGCCCCGCCGCCGCACTTCCGACCCGGTGGACCGGATGGATACCGCACTCGATACGCTGGTGCCGGCGGAATCGAATTTGCCTTACGACATCAAAGACGCGGTCCAGCGCGTGGTGGATGAGGGCGAGTTCTTCGAGGTCCATGAGCATTTCGCGCGGAACCTGGTGGTGGGATTTGCGCGGCTGGATGGCCGTTCCGTGGGCATCGTGGCCAATCAGCCGGCCTATCTGGCCGGTTGCCTGGATATCGATTCATCGGTGAAAGGCGCACGCTTCGTGCGTTTCTGCGATGCGTTCAACATTCCGATACTCACATTTGAAGACGTGCCCGGTTTTCTTCCCGGCACCGGCCAGGAGTTCGGCGGCATCATCCGGCACGGCGCGAAACTGCTCTTCGCGTATGCCGAAGCCACCGTTCCCAAAGTCACCGTGATTACGCGCAAGGCTTACGGCGGGGCGTATTGCGTGATGGGATCGAAACACATTCGCACTGACGTGAACCTGGCGTGGCCCAGCGCCGAAATTGCTGTGATGGGGCCGGAGGGCGCGGTCAACATTGTGTATCGCAGGGAGCTCGCCGCGGCAGCCGACGGCGATGCCATGCGTGCGCAGAAGACCGCCGAGTTTCGCGAGCGCTTCGCCAATCCGTTCATCGCTGCCGAGCGCGGATTCATCGACGACGTGATCGAGCCGCACGAAACGCGCCCGCGGGTGATCCGCGCTTTCCGCATGCTGGAAAACAAAGTGGACACCAACCCGCGCAAGAAACACGGCAACATCCCGCTATAAGGCATGCCGCGCCGCATCGAATCACATCTGCTGGATGGCCCCACGGGTAAGCTTGAAGCGCTGCTCGAAGCGCCGGAAGATGCCGAGCCGCGCGCGCTGGCCGTGGTCTGCCATCCGCACCCCCTGTTCGGTGGGACGATGCACAACAAGGTGGTTTATCGTGTGGCGCGGGCGCTGCGCAGCTCGGGTCACGCGGTGCTGCGTTTTAATTTTCGCGGCGTCTCGAAGAGTGAAGGCCAACACGATGAAGGCGCCGGCGAAATCGAAGACGCGCGCGCCGCGCTCGATTGGCTGCGCAACCGCTATCCGGGCTTACCGTACACCTTGGCGGGATTCTCCTTCGGCGGGCGCGTCGCGCTGAACCTCGCATGCAGCCTGGCTGATGTCGAACGTGTGATCGCGCTCGGATTTCCGGCCAAACTCGATCCTGTGGGCATGCTGGCGCATTGTGCGATACCGAAGATTTTCATCCAAAGCACCCACGACGAATTCGGCCCACCGCCCGAAATGCAGGCCTTCTTCGCGCAAGTAGCGGAGCCGAAACGGCTGATCTGGATCGCGGCCGATGACCACTTTTTTGCGGGCGGGCTGGATGAGTTGGAGCGCCAGGTCGCCGCGCTGGGCTGAGCTACTCGCAGGCGCGTTGGGCGCGCCTGTGCGCTCGCATACCGATCAGATGCGCTACCTGCCCGAGCAGGTCCGAAACATTTTCGTTGTTGATGGAAACCTGCTGTTCGTCGCCTACCGGGTAGCGCGAAGCCTTCGCTTCCCGATACGCGGTGACCACGGCTGTCGCGGGCTCGTATTCCTTGACGCGGGCATACGACAACACCTGCATACCCGCCTGCGGAGACTCCATCTCCGCCTCGCTCAGAACCAGTTCGTACCGCCCCTCGTCAAGCTTCGAACAGGCCTCCGCCACAGACCCGGCCACGTCGACGCTATACCCACCGGCCTCCAGCAACGTTTGCAGGGTCAACCGGCTGGAAAGCTCGTCGTCAACCACCAGCACGCGCGCCAGGTCCAGGCTTTTCGGCATTGGCTTCCAAATCTAATTTACCCGAAAAGCCAAAACATTTCACGCAAAAAATGGCGGATCGGCCCGAACTGCCATATCAGGATCTAACTAATTGAAAACACGCCGGAAGATAACGTCGACATTGCGTAGTTGGCGTTCCAGTGAGAAGCTTTCGGCTATCTGTTCAGGATTGAGAACAGCACGAATCTCAGGGTCGGCGAAGATGGCTGCCGCGAAATCTGACTCCTCCTCCCAGGCGCGCATCGCGTGGGACTGTACGATTCGATACGCTTGCTCGCGCAGCATCCCGGCCGCCGCCAGGTCGAGCAGCAGTTGGCCGGAGAACACAAGGCCCTGGGTCATTTCCAGATTGCGCCGCATCCGCTCAGGATAGACGAGCAGTTGATCCACCAGTTGCGTGGTCTTGGCCAGCAGGTAATCGGAGAGGATCGTCGAGTCGGGCAGAATGACGCGCTCGACTGAAGAGTGCGAAATATCGCGCTCGTGCCACAGGGCGACGTTTTCAAATGCCGCCTGGACGTTCGACCGCACCACGCGCGCCAAGCCGCAAATTTGCTCGCACGTCACCGGATTGCGCTTGTGCGGCATCGCGGAGCTACCCTTCTGGCCGCGCGCGAAGTACTCCTCGGCTTCGCGCACTTCGGTGCGTTGCAGATGCCGCACCTCCAGCGCGATCTTTTCGCAAAGGGCCGCGACCAACGCCAACGCCGAGATCAACGCGGCGTGCCGGTCGCGCTGGATCACCTGCGAGGCCACCGGAGCGGGCCTCAGGTTCAATCGCGAGCAGATACGCTCCTCGGCTTCCGGACCGATATGCGCAAACGTTCCGACGGCGCCCGAAATCTTGCCGACGCGCAGATCCTCGGCGGCCGCCTGCAGGCGAGCCAAGTT
>DATKNQ010000185.1:0-3843 GCA_035541265.1 Bryobacteraceae bacterium | reverse complement strand
TACTTGGGCAGCGTGCCCGGGAAGAACACGGGAACCATGCTCCAGCTCTCTCTGGAAGATGCCCTGGCGCGCGGGTTGCGCTACAACCTGGGGCTGGTTGAGTCGGAACATGCCGGCAGCGATGTCCGTGCGGAACGGCTGCGCGCATTATCTGCGCTCTTGCCGCAAATCTCGGCCACCGCGAAGGCAGCTTACGAAAACATCAGCTACGCGGAAATCGGGCTAAAGCTTCCGTCGATCCCAGGGCTGCCGACGCTTCCCGCGACCAGCGGCGGATTCGGGTACCAGGATGCCCGGGTGGGCGTCTCGCAGCCGCTGTTCGACCGGGAACTTCGGCAGCGATATCACGCCCGCAAACAGGACGAAGAGGCATCCGCGCTCAGCGTGAAGGATGCGCGCGACGTCGTTGTGCTCGCGGTCGGCACCGCCTACTTCCAGGTGGTTGCTAGCGCGGCCCGTGTGGAAACCGCCAAAGCCCAATTAGCCGCGGATCGGGAACTCGAACAACTGACGGCGAATCGGGTGAAGTCTGAAGTATCTCCCGAAATCGAAGCGTTGCGCGCTCAGGTCGAGCGCCAATCCACGGAACAGCGGTTGACCAACGTCACGAACAGGCTGGAAATCGACAAGCTGACATTCGCGCGCATCACCGGGCTCGCCATCGATCAGCAGTTCGAACTCAGCGACAAGCCGTCGCCGGTTCGCTTGGAGAGGATGGCGCTGGACACTGCAACCGTGGAAGCGCTCCACGGAAGGGCGGATCTGGCAAGTGCTGAGGCCTCGGTGCACGCCGCGGAGTCCACGCTGCGCGCCGAGAAGGCGCAGCGCCTCCCGGTTCTTTCGTTCAATGCAAATTATGGCGGCGGTGGCAGAAACGCGGGCAACTTAAACCAGGTTTACGAGTTGGCGGGCGCGATCTCTGTGCCGCTCTACACCGGCGGCCGGATCAGTGCCGATATCGGACAGGCGCAGGCAGACCTCGAACGGCGACGCGCGGAATACCAGGATTTGCGGGGACGGATCGCCTACGACGTGCGCGTGGCCTGGCTAGACGTGAACGCGTCGAAGTCCAGCGTTCAGGTGGCTGAGAACAATCGGGCGCTTGCAGATCGCGCTCTGTCGCAATCGCGGGACCGCTATACGAACGGCGTGACGAACTATTTGGAAGTGGTCCAGGCGCAGGAAGCAGTCGCCGCGGCCGATGAGAATTACACCCAAAGCTTGTATTCACTCAACGTGGCAACCCTCGCTTTGGCGCGCGCCATGGGCGCCGCCGAGACCAGGCTGCCTCAGTTGATGGGAGGGAAATAACATGACCAAAGAACTGGAACTCGAACAAACGGCTCCGGACGAAGCGCCGAAACCGAAACTGGTGGAATCCAAACCGGCGACCCACAACGCGCGCAAGCACAGGATTTCGCGCTGGCTTGCCGTATTCACAATCCTGGGTATAGCGGCGGGCGGGACGGCATACTGGCGCCAGTCGCGGGGATTCGAGAGCACCGACGACGCGCAGGTGGACGGTCATTTCGACTCGATCAGCTCGCGCATCAGCGGCACCGTGGTTTATGTGAATCCCAAGGCGGAAAACAACCAGTTCGTGGAAGCCGGAACCCTCTTGGTCGAACTGGATCCCAGCGACTACCAGGCGGAACTGGATCGTACTAAGGCAGACCTCGATACACGCAAGGCCGAGGCAATTTCCGCGCAGGTAAACGTGCCGATCATCGATGCGAGCTCATCCAATCGGCTGCGTGCTTCCGAAGCCGCCGTGCAGGAAGCGGCTGCGGCCGTGAACGAGGCGGAAGCGAATCTTACCGCGGCCCGGCACCGGTTCGAGCAGGATCAAGCCAATTCGGAACGCGCCGAGCGCGATCGCGTCCGATACCTCGCGCTGGTCGAGAAGCATGAGATCTCGCGCTCCGAGTACGACGCCCGCGAGACCGAGGCCATCTCCGCGGCACAGGCCGTCGAAGCCGACCAAGCCACCATACAGTCGAGCGAACATAAGATCGCGCAGGCGAAAAACCTGGTTGCGCAGCGCGAGGCTGAAGTGGATGCAGCGCGCACAGCGCCGCAGCAGCTTGTTGATGCCAAGGCCAAAACGCAAACCGCCAATGGCCACATCGAGCAAGCTGCGGCGGAAGTCCGCACCGCGCGGCTCAACCTCAGCTATACGAAGATCTACGCTCCCGTGAGCGGCGTCGTCGGGCGGAAAACGGTCGAACTCGGCCACCGCATCCAACCTGGCCAGGCTCTGATGATCCTGGTTCCCCTGGATGACATCTGGATCACCGCCAACTTCAAAGAGACCCAGCTCAAGGGAATGAAGGCCGGCGAACCGGTTCGCATTCACGTCGATACGCTGGATCGCGATTTCAATGGATACCTCGAGAACATGCCCGGCGCGGCCGGTCCGCTGTTCAGCCTGTTTCCGCCGGAGAACGCGACCGGAAATTACGTCAAGGTCGTGCAACGGTTCCCGGTCCGAATTCGCGTCAACAAAAATGAAGATCCGCAACATGTGCTGCGGCCCGGAATGTCCGTCGAGCCCACAGTGAAGGTTCGCTGAGGAGGCAATATGACCGCCGATCGACCCAATGTGAATCCCTGGCTGATCGCCTTGACCGTGACGCTTGCAACCTTTATGGAGTTGCTGGATACGTCGATCGCCAATGTCGCCCTTCCGTATATCGGTGGCGGCCTGGGACGAAGCTACGACGAAGTCACCTGGATCCTGACCACCTACCTGGTTGCGAACGCCGTCGTGTTGCCGATGTCGGCGTGGCTGAGCCGCGTGTTCGGCCGGAAGAACTACTACCTGGCGTGCGTGGCGCTGTTCACTTTGACGTCGCTGTTTTGCGGTGTGGCGCCGACGCTCGGCATCATGCGTTCGAGCCGCGTGCTGCAGGGCATCGCCGGCGGCGGACTGGCGCCCGTGGCGCAGGCGATCCTGATCGATACGTTTCCCGCGGCCAAGCGGGCATCCGCCTTCGCGCTGTACACCATCGTGATTGTGACCGCGCCGGCGATCGGCCCGGTTCTGGGAGGCTGGATCACAGACAACTACAGTTGGCGCTGGATCTTCTTCATCAACATTCCGATTGGTATTTTGGCTTTCTTGCTGACCACCCGGCTCGTCCAGGATCCGCCGGCTTTTAGCGCCGAACGAGCCGGCGTGCGGCGGAACGGCAAGCTGACGGTGGACGGCGTGGGAATCGGTCTGATCGCCATTGCTTCGGCCGCGCTCGAGATCGCGCTCGATCGCGGACAGATCGAAGACTGGTTCGGCAGCAGTTACATCTGCTGGTTGCTGGCAATTGCGTTACTCGGCTGGATCGCTACGGTGATTTGGGAGATGCGGGTCAGCGAGCCGGTGATCGACTTTCGACTGCTGGCCAACCGGAACTTCGCCATTGCGAATGTGCTGTTCTTCGTTTTTGGCGTTGGCTTATTTGGGAGCACCACGTTGATTCCGCAGATTCTCCAATCGCTCTACGGCTATCGCGCCATCGATGCGGGACTGGTGTTGGGCCCGGGCGCGCTCGTCATCAGCATGCTGGCGCCGGTGAGCGCGCAATTGATTCAGCGCAAGATCATCCACCCGAAAACTCTCGTCATGTTCAGCGTGTCGATCATCGGGGCTGCGCTGTGGCACTACAGCACATTCACGCTGGCAACGGATTACCGGCACTATGTGTTGGCGCGCGCGTTTCAAGGATTCGGATACGGCTTCTTCTTCGTGCCGCTCAGCGTCATTTCGTACTCGCAATTGCGGCCGGACCAGAATAATCGCGCCTCCAGCCTCACCAATTTCTTCCGCAACTGGGGCGGCAGCTTCGG
>DATKNQ010000184.1:0-4212 GCA_035541265.1 Bryobacteraceae bacterium | reverse complement strand
CTGCGCATCCTCCAGGGCCACCGGCGAGTTCGGATATGCACCCGATTTCGGAAACCGCCCTTCGCCCGGCACGCGGTACTTCAGCAGCACGCACGTGATCCCTTTGGAGGTGAGCCAGTCGCAGACTTCCGTGCCTTCCAGATCGATGGCCAGAATCTGGTAGCCGCCGCCGGGGAACACGACCACCGCGGCGCCCGTGTTCTTTTCCCGCGGCGAATAGACGGTCATGGTGGGCCGTGAGACCCGGCCTATTGCAACCCACGGCCTCCCGGCGACCAGTTCGTCCGTCACCGTGGCCGCCTCCTCCGGTCCCGCGGCAGGCTGCGCATCGGGCACTGTCCCCGGCCATATCGGCACTTGCGTATGACCGGCTGATGGCTGCCAGGCGGGCTTTTGGGCCCACAGACCGCCCCACGCGAGCACCAGGCAGAGAGCGAGCCTTGAGAGGGTCATCCAAACCATATTACCGGCAGCCTGGCACCAACGTGGTAGCTTACGGATAGGGAGAGCAAATGATCCGACAGTGCCCAGCCTGCGGCGCCAAGAACCGTATTCCTGCGAAACACCTGTCCGATACGGGCCGCTGCGGTTCCTGCAAGTCCGCCTTGCCGCCGGTCTCCGAGCCGATTGAGGTGGATGCAGCCGCCTTCACCGAGATTACCCGCGAGGCCAAGGTGCCCGTCCTGGTGGACTTTTGGGCGGAGTGGTGCGGCCCCTGCCGGATGGCCGCGCCGGAGGTGGCCGAACTGGCGCGCGAGGTCGCCGGACGGGGGTTGGTCCTCAAGGTCAACACGGAGCACTATCCGACCATCGCCGCGCAGTTTCGGGTTCAGGCGATTCCGTATTTCGTGCTGTTGCGCGGCGGAATCATCGTCGCGGAGCAAACCGGCGTGGTGCCAAGGGCGGAAATGCGGCGATGGTTCGCGACCGCCGCGTAAGCAGTGAGGGGGTGAATCTTGTTTCAATCGCTGAGTAGGATGTGGTGGTTGCTGGCTCTGTGCGGCATCCTGGATGCGGCATGCGCGGCCATGAACCTTCTGATGTTGAATCCGGATGCGCCGAACATGGTCCGGAATATGAGCATGCTCGCGCTTGCCGCGGGTGTTTGCGCGGTGGTTGCGGGCCTGCCGTTCTCCGGGCGCGGCAGTTCGTGGCTCCTGGCGCTACACGGCCTCGCGCTCGGCACGTTTGGCCTGATCGGCGTATCGCCGCTGGTCAGAGGGCCGCTCAGTTTTCGTGCGCTCTCCGTGCTTTTCGTGTTGATGGCCGGTAGCATCGCTCTATTTGCACTGAGAGCCGTACAAACGCGGCGGACCGGCACTCCGGACACGTGGTTTTTCAGTGTAATCGGTGTGGCCTCGATGGGCTTTGCGATTTCTTTCATTGCGGTAGGGTTCGGCTGGATCAGGCCGGGGCCACAAACTTTCTGGACGGGGATGGGCTCGTACTTCGGCGTCTGCGCCGTCTTCATGCTTTACCTGGCGTTGCGCGGAGGCAGTCAGGCAAGCGTTCCGCTCATCCGCACGCCGCGGCACGCGCATTAGGACAGGCGCTCTACTTGGTCTTCAAGTCCTCGCGCTTGAACGTAGTCACCTGCGCCTGCATCAGTCCGTCCTTGGTTTCGTAGGCGTCCGCGCCGCGATAGGGCTGCGCCAGGAAAGGCGCATCGGCTCGCCATTGCACGTTCAGCGTGTCCCCGACCTTCTGCGTGTGCTCGGTGGTGAACTTCAGCCCGCAGATTCCGCCCTGGCTAAACGGTTTCACCACCTGTGCGAACATGGCCCCCACGGCTTCGCGGCCTTTGGCCACCGTGCCATCCGGGGAAAAGATTTCGACGTCCGCCGGATCCTGGGCCAGTATCCGCTTCCAGTCACAGGCGTTGATCGCCGCCATGTGTTCTTTGACGACAGCTTCTGCGTTGGGTTGCCGTTTCAAAGGCGGGAGTTTCGCGTTCTGCGCCAGGATGCCGGAAGCCAGGGCGGCCGCCACGATCACACTACGAGAGACGAAATGCTGGGCCATCCTCCCAGGCTATCATCCGATTACCTCGGATGCGTGCGGTGTCTCCGTTCATAGAATGCCCACACCACGATAGCAATCAGGCCGATCGCGATCAGGATTTCGGGGACATCCGGCGGGCGCATGATGCATCCTCCTGTCCTTAGATTATACACATTCAGGAGAGTTTGAGAACCCTATATATTGAATCTTGCCGCGAATCCAACTACGCTGTGGATTACCGATGGATCGCCGGAAGTTTATCGCCGCCGGCCTGGCAGGCACAGCGGCGGGATGCGCGCGGCCGAAAAGCGCATGGCGATGTCTGAGCTTGGCCGAGGCGCGCACTCTCGAAGCCGTCTGTGCGCACATTGTGCCTGAGGATCGGGATGCGGGCGCGGCGCGCGCGGACGTGGTCGCCTTTATCGACCGGCAGCTTGCAGGGTTTTATAAGCCGCTGCGCAAGACTTACCGCCAGGGTATTGCGGCCATCGGTTACGATTTCGCCGGCCTGCCGCCCGCGGCGCAACTCGCCCGGCTGCGGGAGATCGAGGAAAATTCTGGGACCAAGCCCTTCTTCGACTTGCTGGTGGCACACACCATGCAAGGTTTCTACGGCGACCCGCGCCACGGCGGCAACCGCGAGCGCGTGAGTTGGAAGATGCTGGGCGTGGCGTCTCCACCGGTGCGGGGGCGGGCGTGAAGCGCGTCAATGCGGTCGTGATCGGCGCCGGCGCGGGCGGCGGCATCGTGGCCAAAGAACTGGCCGAGGCCGGGCTGAGCGTCGTGCTGCTCGAGCGCGGCAAATGGTACACCGCGTTCGACGGCCGCAAAGACGATCTGCGCAATCAGCGCACCACGGTGCTCGGCAATGCGTTCGGTCCGGATGACGAACGCAACCCGCGCGTCGCTGTGGACCTGAAGGGCCGTGCCCACGTAGTGCGTGCCAGCGGTCCCGGCTATAGCAACAATGCCGCGTGCGTGGGCGGCGGCACGCTGAGCTACGGCGCGATGGCCTGGCGCTACATGGAAAAGGATTTCCGAATGCGCTCGACCTACGGCCAGGTGCCCGGCAGCACGCTGGAAGATTGGCCCATCTCATACGACGATCTAGAGCCGTATTACGAAAAGGCCGAATGGGAGATCGGCGTCTCGGGCGACGATTCCGGCAACCCCTTCCGTGCGCCGCGCCGCAAGCCGCTGCCCATGCCGCCGCTCGCGCCCAACCGCGAATTCGAGATTCTGGAACCGGCCGCCAGGCGGCTGGGCCTGCATCCGTTTCACATCCCGATGCTGCGCAACACGGTGCCCTACAACGGGCGCGGACCCTGCATGCGCTGCCGCTGGTGCGTGGGCTTCGCCTGCGAAGTGAACGCCAAGTGCGGCACGCAGAATACGGTGATCCCCAAAGCGCTGGCCACGGGCAATTGCGAAATGCGCACGGAGTGCATGGCGCGCCAGATAATGACCGACGCCCACGGGCGCGTGACCGGCGTCGAATACTTCGATGCGCATGACCGTCTGCAGCGCCAGGATGCCGACTTGGTGGTGGTATCGAGCGCGGCCGTCGAATCGGCGCGGCTGCTGCTGAATTCCAAAAGCCCGCTGTTTCCAAACGGCCTGGGCAATCGTTACGACTGGGTGGGCCGCAATTTTCAGGGCCACAGCTACACCGGTGCGTTCGGCATCATGCCCGACGACATGTACGACGATCTCGGCCCCGGCGCCTCCATCGCCATTTGCGATTTCAACCATGGCAATCCGGGCCTGGCGGGCGGCGCGATGCTGGCGAACGAGTTCATCCGTCTGCCCTACCAGTTCGTCGGGATGCTGCCGCCGGATGTGCCGAAGTGGGGTCCGGCGCACAAGGACTTCATGCGCAATTTCTATCGCCGCACGGTGGCGATCCAAGGTCCCACGCAGGAGATGCCCATGTTCAGCGCGCGCGTGGATCTCGATCCCACCGTGCGCGACCACTGGGGCATACCCGTGGCGCGCCTCTCCGGCGACAAGCATCCGCACACCATCGAGATTGGCGCGTTTGCAGCGGCGAAGGCGGAGGCTTGGTTGAAGGAGGCGGGCGCAGTGCGCACCTGGAAAAAGCTGGCCGGGCCGGGATACACCGGCGGGCAGCATCAGGCCGGCACCTGCCGCATGGGCGACGATCCCAAGACGTCGGTAGTGAACCGCTACTGCCAGGTGCACGACATCGAC
>DATKNQ010000183.1:0-3357 GCA_035541265.1 Bryobacteraceae bacterium | reverse complement strand
TGGTGCGAACGGGGAGGGTCGAACTCCCATTCCCTTGCGGGAGCCAGATCCTAAGTCTGGTGCGTCTGCCAATTCCGCCACGTTCGCTGGGGATGGCCTTCATCGATTATATCGTGGCGGACAGTGAGCCATCTCAGCGGGCGCAGCCATCTACAATAGTCCCGTGATCCCTGAATTCGATGTCGTGGGCGTGGGCCTCAACGCCACCGACACTCTGCTGGTGGTTCCGCGATTTCCGGCGTATGCCGGCAAGATTCCGTTTGAGGAGGAGATCGTCAGCCCGGGCGGACAGGTGGCCAGCGCCATGGCCGCGTGCGCGCGCCTGGGCCTGCGCACCAAGTACATCGGAACGATTGGCGACGATGAGCGCGCGCGCGTCCAACTGGAGAGCCTGCGCCAATGGAATATCAATCTGGATCATGTGCAGATCCGCGAGGGATGCCCGAACCAGTCGGCGTATATCATCATCGATCGCGGCACGGGCGAGCGCACGGTGCTGTGGTCGCGGCCGGAGTGTCTGCGCATTGATCCTTCTGAAATCGCGCCCGAACAGATTCTGTGTGCGCGCCTGCTGCACATCGACGGGCATGATACGCCGGCGGTGGCGCACGCGGCGCGCATCGCCCACGATGCAGGCATACCGGTGACGGTGGACGTCGATACCATCTATCACGGTTTCGACCATGTGCTGCCGCATGTGGACTTTCTGATCGCCAGTTCGGAGTTCCCCACGCAGTGGACCAATGAGCGCGACCCCTTGCGCGCGCTCGAAACCATCCAGCGCGAGTACGGCATGCGCGTGGCGGCCATGACGCTAGGCGCCCACGGCGCACTGGCGCTCGAAAACGGACGCTTCCTCTATTCGCCCGCGTTCGTCGTCAACTGTGTGGATACCACCGGGGCCGGAGACGTGTTCCACGGCGCCTTCTGCTATTCTGTTTTGCAAGGCATGTGTCTGGCTGACGCACTGGATTTCTCGAACGCCATGGCGGCGCTCAACTGCACGGCGATGGGGGCGCGCGGCGGAATTCGCGGCGTTGAGGAGGTCCGCGCATTGATCGCTACTGCTCCGCGCCGGGCGCATCCGGATATGCAGGCCCGCGTTGGCGCGCGCGGCCACGCAACCTAAATGTTCCCGCTCAAGGACACGCAGCCCAGCTATACCAAGCCGGTGGTCACCATCGCGATCATCGCGGTCAACATCCTCGTTTTCCTGTTCGAATTCGTGCTCGGCCCGTACGAACGCAACGCCCTGATCGAGTACTACGGGCTGATTCCGGATCGCTTCCGCCTGACCACTGTCTTCACCTCGATGTTTCTCCACGGCGGCTGGCTGCACGTACTGGGCAACATGTGGTTCCTGTGGATCTTCGGCGATAACGTCGAAGACCTGCTGGGCCACGCGAAATACCTGGCGTTTTATCTGCTCTGCGGAGTGGCCGCGGCGCTCGGGCAGGTTCTGTCCGGCCCGTACAGCACGATTCCGATGATCGGCGCGAGCGGCGCGATTGCCGGTGTGATGGGCGCTTACCTGGTGAAGTTTCCGCGCTCGCGGGTGCTGACGCTGATTTTCATATTCTTTTTTTTTACCACGGTCGAAATCCCCGCGCCGATCATGTTGGCCTATTGGTTCGTGATCCAGTTGTTCAGCGGCATCGGATCGATCGCCTCGCGGCAGCTCTCATCCGGCGGCACCGCGTTCTTCGCGCACGTGGGCGGATTCGTCACGGGCATTGTCCTGATCAAACTCATGGCCACCGGCAATCGCTACCAGAGCCGCCGCCCTTACGATTACTGATGCCACTGGTGACCCTCTACACCCGCGCCGGATGCTGCTTGTGCGACCAGGCAAAGCAGGTGCTCGCGGCCGCGCGGGCGCATGCGGCCTTCGATCTGGAAGAGGTGGATATCGACCGCCGCACCGAGTTTCTGCCGCTCTATAACGACGACGTGCCAGTGATCGCGATCGACGGGCACAAAGCCTTCGAACACGGAGTGGACATGCAGACATTTCTGAAGCGCCTGGCGGCGTGCGCATGAGCCTCGATATTCTGGCCATTGCCGCGCATCCGGACGACATCGAGCAGACCTGCGGCGGCACGCTGATCCGCATGGCCGAAAGAGGCTATCGCACTGGCGCGCTCGATCTGACGGCCGGCGACATGGGCACGCGCGGCACGCCCGAGCAGCGCATCGCGGAAGCCGAAGCGGCCGGCCGTCACTTGCGTCTCGCATGGCGCGGCAACCTGCGCTTTCCCGATGCGCGCCTGGAAAATACGATCAGCGCCCGCATGACGCTGGCGGTTAAGATCAGGGAGCTGCAGCCCCGCGTCGTGATTTTGCCCTATTGGGAAGCGCGCCATCCCGACCATTACCGCGCCAGCGAGCTGGGCTTCGAAGCCTGCTTTTTGGCGGGGCTGAAGAAGCTCGACGAATACACGCCGCCGCATCGCCCCCAGAAGGTGATCTATGCTTCGCTCTACGCGAACGTCACGCCCGGTTTCGTGATGGATATCAGCGCGCAGTTTGAGGCCCGCATGGCGGCGCTGCTGAGCTATCAATCGCAGTACGGCGCGCAGGCGGAGGGCAGCGATCTGTTTCCGGCGGAACAGGAGATCCGCGAGCGTCTCGGCGCCATCGCCAGGTTTTACGGGAACCTGATCGGCGTGAAATATGGCGAGCCGTACGTGGTCAAGGAAACCATGCAGGTGGATGACATCGTCACAATGGGTGTACGCAGTCTTTAAGAAAGCCATCCCGCGATTCTCAGCCTCGCCGGGCGGCCTCGGAGGCCGCCGCAGGCCGAGCGCCTGCCCCACATGCCGGTGACGGCAAGTGTCAGGAATTGAGTGGTACAAGACACTACCTACATCACCCCGCACAATCGCATCGTCCCTCGATTACTGCTTCGGCGCGTAGTAGCCCGACCGCGTCCGTACTGTTGCGCCCGGCACATTCACGGTCACACGCACCCGCCTGAACGTCCCGTCGGCAGCCATGTTGGCTGGCGTATAGGTCAGGATGTACTGGTGGCGGATCTCATGCGCGATCTCCGGCGTGATGCTGGCGATCTCCGCGACATCGTTCGGGAACCAGGACCGGCCGCCGGTCTGCAGCGTCAGTTCGTCCAGTTGAGCCTCGGCGCGCGACGCGCTGGCGGGCTCCTCGGCGCCCAGCAGGCCGATCGCGTAAATAATCACATCGTTCTTTTGCGCGGCCTGGATCAAGTGTGCCTGCTTCTCGGAACTGCTGTTGTCTTCCCCGTCGGTGACCACCAGCAGCACCTTTTTGTCGCGGCTGGCATGCTGGCGCAGGTGTTCGATGCCTAACAGCAAGGCGTCGCGCATGGCCGTTTCA
>DATKNQ010000182.1:0-3644 GCA_035541265.1 Bryobacteraceae bacterium | reverse complement strand
TCTGGCGTAGGGATCCCTCGTTACACTCGGGATTTCGGCGCGCGGCTCGGACGCCGCGCAAACGCCTCAACTTCGCCCAGGATGACACCGCATAAATTTCAAGGCCCTCGCGGATACGATTCTGCTGAGAGCCGAGAACTGAGAGCTGAGAGCTAAGTCATGGCACATAAAAAAGGGCAGGGCACATCACGAAACGGGCGCGACTCGAACGCGCAGCGGCTGGGATTCAAGGCATTCGGTGGACAGGTTGTCCCCGGCGGCACCATTATTGTTCGGCAGCGCGGCACGCGCGTAAAGCCCGGCCTCAACGTGGGCCGCGGCAAAGACGACACTCTTTTCGCCAAGATCACCGGACGAATCAAGTTCCTCGACAAGGGGTCGATGGGCAAGTTCGTCATGATCGAGCCGGTAGAAGTCAGCTCCTAGCTTCTGGCTACTAGCTACTAGCTTCTGGCGATCAACTTCCTGGCCGCAGGCGGCGTCTCATACCGCCTGCGGCCTCTTCGTCTTCAGCTGCCTGGCCTTGGCGCGCTAACATCTGTTCGGCGTTATCGTCTTTATCTGAGCAGCCGCAGATTTGGCATGACTCCTTCGGACCGCCCTCTCAAGCGCCATCACATCGCCGGCGTCATCTTCCTGCTCATCATTTTGGCCCTTGAGCTTGGCCTGTTCATTCACCGCGAGACCCAGACCTGGGATGAAGGCTGCCACATCTTCGCCGGCTACAGCTACTGGTCGCGCGGCGACTTCGGGATGAACCCCGAGCATCCGCCGCTGGTGAAGTTGCTGACTACGCTGCCGCTGCTCTCGATGCCGCTTGACGCGCCGCCGCACGATAAAGTCTTCAACAAGGAGCAGGATTTCACCATCTCCGCGCGCTTTGTGTTCGACAACAATGCAGAGGAGATTCTGCGTCGCACGCGCATGGTGGCCGCGCTGATCACCCTGCTCACGGCCATCCTACTGTTCCTGGCCGCACGCGAGATGTTCGGCGTCACGGCTGCCTTTGTCGCGCTCGCGCTCTTTGTTTTTGAGCCGAACATGCTGGCCCACGGAGCCGTCATCACCACCGACATGGCGATGTCGTGCTTCCTGCTGGCGACGGTCTATGCCTTCTATCGCTATGCGAAGAAGCCAACGGCCGTGCGCCTGGTATTGGCCGGACTCGCCGCTGGACTCGCGATGGCGACGAAACATTCGTCGATCCTGCTGCCGCCGATGCTGATTCTGCTTGCGGCAGGCGAACTCATTCGCCGGAGCTCGGTAGAGTCATCAGTCCCGCATGAAACTCGCCGGCGTCAAGCTGTGCGCCTCGCGGTGGCTTTGATCGCGATTGGCGCGATCGCCGGCATGGTCCTGTGGTCGACCTACGGATTCCATCTCCAGCCGCGCCCCGGTGTCGACGCCACGCAGCGCATCATGGATTCGGCCGCGCGGCTGAAGCATCCGTTCCAGGCGAAAATGATCGTCACCTTCGCCCGCTGGCACCTGCTGCCGCAGTCGTACCTCTACGGACTGACCGATGTCGGCTTCACCGCCGAGTTCAGTCACAGCTACCTGCTGGGCACGATTCATCCGCATGGCGTCTGGTACTACTTCCCGGTTGCATTCGCGATCAAGACGACGCTGGGCCTGATGATCCTGCTTGCGCTCGTGCCGGTGGCGGTGTTGTGGTCGCGGGTCAGGCGCGGGCGCGAGTTGATGTTCGTTCTTATCCCGGCGGGCATCTACCTCGCGGTCGCCATGCTGTCGCTCATGAATATTGGCATTCGCCATCTGCTCCCGGTGTATCCGTTTCTTATGCTGCTCGCCGGATGGGCTGCGGCGACGCTGATCGAGCACCGCCGCGCGTGGGTGTACGTCGTCGCGCTGCTGCTTGCATGGAATGCAGTTTCATCGCTGCGCGCGGCCCCCGTGTACATCTCGTATTCCAACGAGCTGTGGGGCGGACCACCGCAGACCTACCGCTATCTCAGCGACTCGAACGCCGACTGGGGCCAACAACTCCACTCGGTGCGCCAATATCTTGATGCGCGCGGCGTAAAGAATTGCTGGTTCGCGTATTTCGCCGACGTCGTTGTAGAGCCCAGCTATTACGGCGTGCCGTGCAAGCCGCTGACCACGATCGCCTCGGTGTGGTTGCGGCCCGAGCGTGAAGTGCCTGCCGCCATCGATGGCCCGGTTCTGATCAGCACGGGCGTGCTTTCCGGATACGAATTCGGGCCTGGGGAACTGAATCCCTACGAACAGTTCCGCCACATTCATCCAACTGCGGTGATTGAAAATGCCGTCTTCGTTTTCGACGGGCACTTCGAGATCCCGCTGGCGGCGGCGCGAAATCATGTGACCCGCTCTCAGTTGGCGACGGAGGCAGGCCGCCTCGACGAGGCGCAGCAGGAAGCAGAGACCGCTGTTCAACTCGCGCCGCGTTCTGTGGAAGCGCAGGCGAACCTCGGCTTTCTGCTCATGCGCATGAATCGTCTGGAAGAAGGCCGCGCAGCGCTCGAAAAAGCGCTAGCCTCGGCCGAAACGGTCCAGCCGGAATTCCAGGCCGGATGGGCCAAGGGACTCCGCGGAGCGCTCCAGCACTAGCCTCCCCTGAACACCATCACGGCGTTGAACCGATATACTCAAAAGAGAGGCCATCGTCACAGATCCTGTGACCTGACACCTGATACCTGCCTTGTTCATCGATGAAGCCAAAATTCGCGTGAAGGCCGGCGACGGCGGGAACGGCTGCATGGCCTTTCGGCGGGAGAAATTCGTCCCGCGCGGTGGACCGTCCGGTGGCGACGGCGGCAAGGGCGGCGACGTCTGGATGGAATCGAGCGAGCGCCATAACACGCTCGTTCATTTCCGCTTCAATCCTGAATACAAAGCCGAGCGCGGACGCCACGGCGAAGGCGCCAAGAAGACCGGACGCGATGGCGAAGGCATCGTGCTCAAAGTGCCGGTGGGCACGATCGTCTATGACGAAGACACCGGCGAAGTGGTGCACGACTTCTCTCACGCCGACGACCGCATCGTGATCTGTCGCGGCGGACGCGGCGGGCGCGGCAATGCGCAGTTCGCGACCTCGACGCATCAGGCGCCGCGTGAATTCGAAGAAGGGCGGCCGGGCGAAGACCGCAATTTCAGGCTGGAGCTCAAGCTGCTCGCCGATGTCGGGCTCGTCGGATATCCCAACGTCGGGAAGTCGACGCTGATCTCGCGCATCTCGGCGGCACGGCCCAAGATCGCCGACTATCCCTTTACTACGCTCGAGCCGAACCTCGGCGTGGTTGTAGTGGGCGATGATGCTCCGCGCGGGAGACAACAGCGCGGTGGACGTGGCAAAGCGTCCGGTGAAGAAATCAGCTTCGTTGTCGCTGACATCCCTGGCCTGATCGAAGGCGCGCACACCGGAGCCGGCCTGGGTACGCAATTCCTGCGTCACATTGAGCGTACGCGTTTGCTGGTGCACCTGGTGGATGTTTCTGACGCGAGCGGCCGGGACGACGTAATCAAAGATGTGGAAGTCATCCTCGGCGAGTTGTCCAGCTTCGGCGCCGATCTCGAGAAGAAGCCCATGCTGATGGTGGCGTCGAAGATCGACGTTGCCAATCCCGACAAACTCAAGAAGCTGAAGCAGTGGTGTACGCGCA
>DATKNQ010000181.1:0-2939 GCA_035541265.1 Bryobacteraceae bacterium | reverse complement strand
GCGGTCCACAGATAGGTCATATCGGTTACCCAGGCGGTGTTGGGCTGGGCCACGGCGAAGCGCCGCGCCAGCAGGTTGGGACTGACTGGTAGACCATGGCGGGAATCCGTGGTCGTGCGATAGCGCCGCTTGGGCCGCGCGCGTAGTCCCTGCATGCGCATCAGCCGGGCGATCCGCTTGCGCCCGGTCCGCTGGCCGCGATCACGCAGTTCCATCTGCACCCGCGGACTGCCATAGCGCCCGTGGTTCTCCGCATAAATCGCAGCAACCGCAACCGTCAGCACTTGATCCTGACGGGTCCGCGCCGCCACCGGCCGCCGCCGCCAGGCATAGAAGCCAGCCCGCGATACCGCCAGTATCCGACACATCAACGCCACCGGGAAACAGGCCTTCTCCGACGCGATAAAAGCGAATCTCACGCGCTCTCCTTGGCGAAGAAGGCCGTCGCTTTCCTAAGAAACTCGACTTCCCGCAGTTGCAGGAGCCTCTGTCAGGAGGAGTCCCAGTTGAGCGGCGCGGCGGTGCAAGTTCCGGATGACCCGCCCGCGATAACGTTCCTCGTAATAGTCCGCCCCGGGGTCCAGGTAGTCTCGGCCAAAGCGGATTGCGTTGTAGAAGAGCACGGCAAGCTTGCGGGCCGTGGCGGTTACCGCCTTAGCCTTACCTGCGCGCGCCGCCAGACGTCGGTAGAAAGCGCCGAGTGCGGTCTGCGTCCGGCCGACATTGACGGCAGCAATGCGGAGCAGGGTTGCCGCCCGATTCGATGATCGCCGCGTCTTGGAGCTGAGCAGCTTGCCCCCTGAAACCTTGTTACCCGGCGCAAGGCAGAGCCAGGAGGCAAAGTGCTTCGACGTGCGCCACTTCGTCATGTCGTCGCCGCACTCGCCGACCAAGCGGAGCACGGTATAAGCACCCAGCCCGTGAATCTGCGTCAGGTCCCGACCGAGCAGCGTGTACAAAGCCATGCGCACATCGAAGTGCGGCTCGTTGCGGCCGCCAGCATCGCGCCGCTTGGTCAAAGGCTCTTCGGCCACCGAGCGATCGCGATTGATTTGGCTCAGTGCGGTTTCCAACTCGCGATCACATTCTTCGATCTTCGCCTGGTAGACATCGTAGAGTTCGAGGGCCTGGCGCAAGGCAAACACCTGCTCCGACCGGTAGTGTCCCGTCAGGGCTGCGCGGATTACGTCTGTGGACGACTTGCAGCGGCTATCGCGAAATTGCGCGAGTATCGCAGGATCGCGCTCGCCCGCGCAGATAGCACGGACAATCCGGAGGCCGGTCACGCCGGTGATGTCGGTCACGACGTGATGGAGCTGCACATTCATCTGCATCAGCGCCTTCTGCATATGCTGGATGTGCGACGCGGCATACTCCACCATCCTTTCCCGATGCCGCAAGATCACCCGCAAGCGAACCAGCACTTCGCGCGGCCGAAAGCTGGCGCGCAGGAGGCCGTACTGGTGAAGCTGCTGCAGCCACTGCGCGTCGTTGATGTCGCTCTTGCGCGACGGATCTATCAGGAATTTCGTGTGTGAGCAGTTAGTAGAGAATGGCTGCTGCACAACGCAGCAGTCGCCGCGCGCGACTGCATAATCGTTTTCCAGCCGCAGCGGCGGCCGCAGTCAAGGGCGGCGTGAGCCGGCGCGCCCAGCGCGCGTACCCTTGAGGGCGAGCCGACGCGAAGGCTAGTGCAATTATGGGTCGCGGCTATGTCCATTACTCAATCCGTCAGCACGAAGCGCTCTTCGAACTGGATGGCCAACTGGGCCTTGGCAGCTTGCCATGAGACCGGTGGATTTTTCCAGCGCGCCTGCACGTTACGCAGTACCAGCCAGATGAGCTTGGTGGCGGCCTCCTCAGTGGGAAAGTGGCCGCGCACCCGCACTGCCTTGCGCACCTGCGCGTTAAGGCTCTCGATGGCATTGGTGGTGTAAAGGATTGTGCGCAATTCGGGCGCGAAGGCGAAGAACGGTATCACCTGCTCCCAGTTGCGCCGCCAGCTTTGCGCGATGGCCGGATATTTTTGCCCCCAGGGGCCGGGGTCGAAATCCTCCAGCCGCTCCCGTGCCACCGTGGCCGCTGCGGCCTGATAGATCGGTTTGAGCGCCGCCGCCACCGGCCGCCGTTCCTTCCACGACGCGAAGTGCATCGAGTAACGGATTAAATGCACGATGCAGGTCTGGACCACGGTCCGGGGAAACACCGAGGTGATCGCCTCGGGAAAACCCTTGAGCCCATCGACCACCGCGATCAGGATGTCCTGGGTGCCGCGGTTGCGCAACTCGGTCATCACCCGCAGCCAGAATTTCGCGCCTTCGGTCTGCTCGATCCAAAGCCCCAGGATTTCCTTGTGGCCCGAGCAACGCACCCCAATGGCCAGGTATACCGCCCGGTTGTTGACCATCCCTTCGTTGCGGTTCTTCACCCGGATCGCGTCGAAGAACACGATGGCGTAGGTCGCTTCCAGCCCGCGGCTCTGCCACGCCGCGGCCTCCTCCAGCACCGCGTCGGTTACCGCGCTCACCAGGTCCGGCGAGATCTCTACCCCGTAGAGTTCGCCGACGTGGGCCGCAATCTCCCGGGTCGTCAGGCCGCGCGCGTACAGCGCGATGATCTTGTCGTCGAAACCGGCGAAGCGCCGCCGGTATTTGCCGATCAGCACCGGGTCGAAGTGCCCATGCCGATCCCGCGGTATCGCCAGCTCCAGCTTGCCCGTATCAGTCAGAACCGTTTTGGCGCTGTAGCCATTGCGGTGATTGCCGGCTGCTTCCTCTGCCGCCGCACCCAGATGATGGTCCATCTCGGCATTCAGCATCCGCTCCGCCAGCCGCTTCTTCAGCTCGTCGATCAGCCCCCCGGTTGCGAACACCGTCGCTGGATCCCGCCCTGCAAGAAGTTGCTCCAAAACCTCATCCCCAATCCCACCTTCCTTGTTT
>DATKNQ010000180.1:0-6827 GCA_035541265.1 Bryobacteraceae bacterium | reverse complement strand
ATCGTAAAGAAGCCCACCAGGTTCTCCGCCACGCCCGTCACCGCCAGCACGATCGAAACCGTCACGCCAACCATGGTCGATGAAATCCGCGGCACGCCCGGAATCATCGTCGAAAAGCTGTTGCCCGCAATGAACGCGCAGAAACACGCCGGCGCCACCGACGCCACCGTGAACAGCATGAACATGGCCGTGGCCACCAGTCCCCCGATCGAAAGAATCACATCGTCGTAGCCCAGGCCCGGCAGCGCATACAACTTACTCGCGCCCGCCACCGAAAGCAGCGGCAGCCCCGCGGCAAATATGATCGCCAGCGTAATGCCTGTCAGCCCGCCCAGCCGCACGTCCCGTGCATCGCGGCTGTTCATGCCGAAGTCCGCGCCCGCCGCGCCTGCCGTCGCGAAGAATCCGATGATGATCTGGATCAGCACCGTGAACGCCACAAACGGTTGCGGATCCGTCGGCACGAATTTGCCGATCCCCGGGCTGGTCCTGAAAAACACCAGCAGCAACATGGCCGCCGGAATCACAATCAGGTAGCGCGACAGCTTGGCGACATACTGAATCCCCATTACGCCTATATACGCCATCCCGTAGCCCCACAGGATCCCGATCGCAATGAACGGCAGACTGCCCGCGCCCGCCTTCGAGCCGAAGATGTTCAGGATGAATCGCGTCGAAATCGCCGTATTTACCGCGAACCACCCCACCTGCAGTAGCCCCATCAGCAGTCCCGGCATCACGTAGCCGCCCTTCGTACCGAACGTCGAGCTGCCCACAACATAAAGCGGGAATCCTGTTTTCATGCCCAGCATCGCAGGGGCATAGTAGTAGAGCGCGTAGCTCAGCAGTCCGGCGACAACGATCGCCGCCAGGCAGAGTCCCAGCCCGGCGTGTGGAATGGTGCCTTTCGCGATCGAGATATAGAAGGCGATCCACAGAAAGATGCCCGCGTAACTGGGGGCAGTGTTGGCGTACCACGGACCGCGGTTCGACGGCGGATTCGGTACCGCTTTCGCAATGTAATCGGGCAGCATGGCCTCTCCTTCGGAAGCGCCAGTATAATACGGATCTCGCCGCGTGACCTTAAGGCGAGTTGGTCCGCTTGATTAACCGGTGCTGTCGGCCGAATAGTGAGGCGGGCACTCTGCCCATAGAGCCGGCCGGTCTGTGCCAGTCGGGCTGCATCGATCCTGTCCAGTTGCCCGGCGATACGTCATCTGGTCTTGCGTAGGCAGCGCTCCGCCAGGCTCAAACCGCATAGCGATTCGGCCTACCGGCCTTCCGGAAGGTTCACGCCAATCGCGCCGCGAGGTGTTTGGCCGTCAGCGACTTGCTCGCCTTCAGCAGCTCCCGCGCTGCGCCCTCAAACACAACTGTGCCACCTTCCGCGCCTGCACCCGGCCCCATGTCGATGATCCAATCGGCGCGCGCAACCACGTCCAGGTTGTGCTCAATCACGATCAGAGTGGTGCCATTGTCGACCATCGCGTCGAGGAGGGCGAGCAGGTTCGCCACGTCAGCCATGTGTAGGCCGGTCGTCGGCTCATCGAGAACCACGATTGGCGAAGGCTTCTGCAGCTCAGCCGCCAGTTTCAAGCGTTGACGTTCGCCGCCCGACAGCGTGTTGAGTCTTTGCCCGAGCGCGATGTAACCGAGTCCCACATCTTGGAGTGCCTTCAGCGTCGCGAGAATCGGTTTCTCCGTGAAGTAAGATAACGCGTCCACCACGGAGAGGTTCAACACTTCGTTGATGTTCTTCCCGCGCAGCGTCAGCGCCAGGACCTCGCCAGTGAAGCAGCGGCCTTCACAGGCTTCACAGCGAATCGCCACGGGATCGAGGTGCTGCAAATCCGTGTAGATGACACCCAAACCTTCGCACGCGGGGCATGCTCCCTGGGAGTTCGCGCTGAAGAGTGCCGGCTGAACTTTGTTGGCCGTCGCAAACGCTTTCCGGATGGCGTCCGCCATCCCTGAGTACGTGGCCAGGTTGGATCGTCGCGATCCCGCCGCCAGCGATTGATCGACGTAGACGGCATCCGGGTAGTGCTTGGAAAGACAGCCGTGCACGAGCGAGCTCTTCCCGCTGCCCGCGACGCCGGTGACGACCGTCAGAACGCCTTTGGGAATCTTCACCGTGATGTTGCGGAGATTGTTGAGTGTCGCCTTCTCGATGAGAAGATGTCCCTTTCCCGCGCGCGGTTTCTCTTTGAGCGCCTGATGCTTCGCCAGGTGTTTTCCCGTCAGCGTGCCGCTCTTTTTGAGCTCCTGCAACGGACCTTCGAACACCACTGTCCCACCGGCCCTTCCGGCGCCTGGCCCCATATCGACAATGTGATCGGCGATCGCCATTACTTCAGGCTCGTGTTCTACCACCAGAACCGTGTTTCCGGAATCGCGAAGCTTGGTCAGTGTATGATTGAGCCTTTGGACGTCGTGCGGGTGCAGACCGATGGTCGGCTCATCGAAGATGTAGAGCGCCTCCGTCAGGCTCGACGACAGATGCCGCACCATCTTGACCCGTTGCGATTCTCCCCCGGAGAGGGTGGCCGTCTCACGGCTCAAACTCAGATAACCAAGTCCGATCTCGACGAGATGGTCGAGCCTTTCTGCCAGACGAGCCACCAGCGGAGCGACATTCGCCGCGCGCAACGAGTGCATGAACTCGGCCAGCTCGCTCACCTGCATCGCTGAGCATTCTGCGATGTTCTTTCCGTTGACGCGGCAGGCGCGCGCGGCCTCCGGCAAACGCGTTCCGCCGCACGCGCTGCACGGCCCCTGCGTCACAATCTTCTCAAAAGCCTCACGCAGATGCGCCGGCATCTTCTCCGCGTCTTTGCTCAGGTAAAGGCGCTTGAATTTCGGAATCAGGCCGTCATAACCCGAGCTGAATGTTTGCCCCTGTTTGTTAACCTTGACCTTCGTGTCATCGCGGTACAGAAAGTCGTGCCACTCCTCTTTCGTATACTTCTTGAGTGGCTTCTTGACGTCGAAGAATCCCGACTTCACGAAGGTGTGCAGATTGTAACCACCCACGTTGAACGTCGGAAAACGGACGGGACCTTCTTCCAGGGACTTGGTCTTATCCACCAGTGCGTCGATATCGATCTGGGAACCGCGCCCGAGCCCCTCGCACTCGGGACACATGCCGCTGGGATCGTTGAATGAAAGCGCCAGGGCGTGCGGAACCGGGGGCTTTCCAAGACGGGAAAACAAGACGCGCAGCAACGTGTAGATATCGGTCACCGTTCCCAATGTCGAGCGCGGATTCCCGCCGATTCGTTGCTGATCGACGATGATTGCCGTCGAGAGATTCGCGAGAACGTCGACGTCGGGCTGCCCATACCGCGGCAGAAAAGTCTGCACGAACGCCGGGAACGTCTCATTGAGCAGACGCTGGGATTCCGCGGCGATCGTGTCGAACACCAGCGACGATTTGCCAGAACCCGAGACGCCCGTGAAAACGGTGATTCTCCGCCGCGGAATGTCGACGGAAATGTTCCGGAGGTTGTTCTCGCGGGCGCCCCGGACCTGGATGGCGCCAAAGCGATCGGATGGGGAAGATGAGAGGGACATGTTGCAGTTACGCCTGTACCAGGAAGAGCTGATTGCCATCCGGGTCCTCAAGATTAAACCATTTTACGCCTGAGCCCGGGCCGTACAGGTCGTCTTTGATTTCGCCGGCCTTAGCGCCCTTTGCCTCCATCTCCTTGTGGGCCCCTGCCAGGTCTGAAGTCGCAAAGTACAGACTCATCGTGCCGGGCTTCATGTTCTCGTAAGCGGTGGTGAGCACCATAGAAGCCCCACCTTCCGGAAGCGCGAGCCCTACCCACCAGTTGTGGTCGTCTACACGGTAGTCCGTCGCGACCTTCAAACCTAGCTTATCCGCGTAAAATGCCTTTGCCTTCGGCATGTCGTTAACAGCCATTTTGAATCTGATCAGTTTCTCGACTAATTGCATATGTGTCCTTTCTTTTGTAGTTGATTGTTGAGGTCGCGCCAGCGCCACGGCCGGCAGCATCGCTGTAAGTGTTCGGTGAAATTGTCGTCGATTCATTCTTAGTCCCTCGCGAGGTAATCCGCCAGCGCCTTGAAGCTGGCGCCGAAACCCATCTTCATGCCGTTGATTCCGCCTGCGAAGACGCCGGCTTGCTCGTCGCTTGCGTGGAACGGCGCCACGGTGATGGTGAGCAGCGTTTTGCCGTCCTGTTCGGCGAGCGTCACGGTGTTCAGCGTCTCGAGCGGAAGGCTGGGCACCCAGGGGTTGCGCGTGAGGCCGCCGTGCTCGTCGCTGAAGCCATTAAGCCACACCAGGCGCTCAGGCGCTACGATCTCGCGGAAGATGAATCGGGCCCACAGGACGCGGCCGTCAGGAAACTTCATACGGTAATGGAACAGTCCGCCGGGCTTGAGCTCGTGATGCGCGATCTCGATGCTGCTGCCGGGAGTGCCCCACCAGTGCTTCAGGTGCTCAGGCTGGGTGAATGCATTCCACACGTCTTCGCGGGACGCGTCGAACGTTCGGCTGAAAACGAATTCGGTTGTTGCGTTTGCGGCATTGGATGATTGGGCCACGATGTCACTCCTTGGATTTGGTCTTCGATCTCTTCGCACTGGGCGCCTTCGTCTTTGCCGGCTTCATCTTGCGCAGATAGTCCTCGAGCCGATCGAGGCTCGCCTCCCAAAACCGGCGGTACTCCTCGATCCAGGAGGCGGCTTCCTGGAGCGGCGCGGCGTCCAGGCGGCAGGGCCGCCACTGCGCCTCGCGGCCGCGCGCGATCAGGCCGGCGCGCTCCAGCACCTTGAGGTGCTTCGAGACCGCCGGCATGGACATCTCGAAGGGTTTGGCGAGTTCGGTCACCGAGGTCTCGCCCAGCGCCAGCCGGGCCAGGATCGCGCGGCGCGTGGGGTCTGCGAGTGCGGCGAAGGTGGAGCTCAGTTGATCGTGCATCTGTGCTAAACCAATCGATTAAATAACCAATAGGTTAAATATAGGATGACCTACAGCCGTTGTCAAGCAGTTTTCTTTTCTTTCTTCTCGTGCCGCCTGCATTCACCGCCCTCCCGGGAAATCATCTCCCCGTCCCTCAACACCTTCCCGGCCTCGCAGCCCGCATTCCCGCCCGCCTTGTATTCCGCTAGAGACCAGGACGCCATCCATGTCGCCCACCCAACTCCTCACGCCCGCGCAACAGCCTGCCCTGACGCTCCTCTGCGCCGGTTCCACCATCGCCGCCGCCCGATTCGCCGAATTCAAGCGCTGTTACATGCCTCCCCGCTGAATCTAAACGACTTAATGGCTTCGAATGTCCAAATCGCCGTGCCCCGCGGCACCCCGCCGCCCTGCCCAATCGTGCACCATTCCGCACAATTCCAGACCTGTACTAAGCTCAAACGAGTGCCCCCCGATCTGCTCGCCCGCCTCGAAGCGTGGAAGGCCCGCTTCGGCCCTTCCAGCGCCGCACCGCTCCACCGCCTGCTGGCCGCGGCCGCCGCGCACCGATTCACGCGCGCCGGCGAACTGATCCGGCTGCACGAGTGCCTGCTGTTCCTGCGCGCCTATCCGGCGGACGCCGAAGTCCTGCGGCTGGCCGGCGCGTTGCTGTCGTCATTCGCGGCACGCATGGCGGCGATGGCCGATGCGGAGCCGTTTGAGGCGCCGGAGGTCTCGGGCATCGCCGGTACTTCGTTCTCTGCCGTGTTCAGCTACGAGGTCGCACGGCAACTCGCCGCCCGCTACCCGCGCGCGATCGAGATCGATTGGGATAACTGGGAGCGCATCGAGAAACTCGGACCCGTATTGCGGCGCGTCTTGCCGCTCGTGGCGGAGGATTGGCCCGTCGAAGCGCACGTACCGTTTCGCGCGTGGATCGACGCCGCCCGCCCGCGCGGCCAGAGCGCGCTCGGCTGGTTGCTCGAACGCATCGCCAGTCTGCCGTTGGATGCGCGCGCGCAAGCGGATCTCTACGAGTCGCTGGAGCTGTTGCTCATTTGGAAGATCGGCAAATCCCACCCTAGCCGATCCACCGCGCGCCTGGCCACGAAAAAACCGTTCTTCCACGACCGTCCGCTGCTGCTCCGCGCCGATGTCTCGCTCGCGGCGGAACTGGCCGCGCCGCCGCTGCCCATCACGCGATTGCCAAAGCAGGAGGCTCGCCGGATGCTCGATCTTATCCTCGACACGTCCGCCGTGCGCTATCGCGAGCTTTACGGATTCACGCACCCCGACGCCAATCATGCCTACCGCGCGGACGCCGGACGCGGCGTCGAAATCGTCTTCTTCGGCGTGCCGCCGGAATGGCGCCTCCCGCTGCGCGCCTACCACGCGGGCATGTTCTTCAAGAACGGCGTGCCGGCCGGTTACGTGGAAACGCTGTCGCTCTTCGACCGCGCGGAGATCGGCTTCAACCTCTATTACACCTTCCGCGAGGGCGAATCGGCCTGGATCTATGCGCGTCTGCTGCGCCTGTCCCGGCAGATTCTGGGCGCGCGGTACTTTTCAGTGGATCCTTACCAGGTGGGTCTGGAAAATGATGAAGCGCTGGATTCGGGGGCATTCTGGTTCTATCGCAAACTAGGGTTCCGCTCCGTCGATCCCGAGGCGGCGCGATTGACTGCCCGGGAAGAAGACCGCATGCGCCGCCAGCCGGGTTATCGCAGCTCGCGGCGCACGCTCGAAAAGCTGGCGCGCTCCTATATGATCTACGAATGCGCGGATGCCGCTCCCGGCGCCTGGGACCGTTTCCGCGTGCGCAGACTAGCGCTCCGTTGCGCGACGCTCAGCGGAGGCGAAGCGATCCTGCGCCGCGTCTCCGCGGACTGGAGCGCCG
>DATKNQ010000179.1:0-2046 GCA_035541265.1 Bryobacteraceae bacterium | reverse complement strand
CGCCTTCATCGCCGCCACAAAACGGCGCGTGAATTCGTCGTAGACGTCGTCCGCAACGATGAAGCGTTTGGCAGCGATGCAGGACTGACCGTTGTTGATCGTGCGTGCCTTCACCGCCGCCGCGATGGCCTCGTCCAGATTCGCGCTCGGCGTCACGATGAAAGGATCGCTGCCGCCCAGCTCGAGCACGGTCTTCTTGATGCGCTCGCCGCACTGGCTGGCGACCGAACGCCCGGCGGGCTCGCTACCGGTCAGCGTGGCGGCTGCGATGCGATCGTCGGCCAATACGCCGGCCGTCTCGCGCGACCCGATCAGCAGCGCTTGAAAGGCGCCGTGCGGAAAGCCCGCGCGGCACAGGATCTCTTCAATCGCCAGCGCGCACTGCGGCACGTTCGACGAATGCTTCAGCAGCCCGACGTTGCCCGCCATCAGCGCCGGCGCGGCGAAGCGAAAAACCTGCCAGAAAGGGAAATTCCAAGGCATCACGGCCAGCACCGGACCGATGGGCTGATAACGCACGAAACTGCGCGTCGCATTGGTCGCGATTGTCTCATCGGCCAGGTGCTGCGCGCCGTGCTCCGCGTAATAGCGGCAGGCCCAGGCGCACTTCTCCGCTTCCGCCACAGCCGAGGCGAGCGTCTTGCCCATCTCCAAGGTCATGATGCGGCCGAACTGCTGCTTCTCATCCGTCAGGATGCGCGCCGCGTTGTTCAGCCACTGGGCGCGCTCAGCGAACGAAGTGCCACGGTAGGTGCGAAAAGTGGCCGCGGCAAGCGCCAGCTTCTGCTCCAAACCCTCCGCGGAAAGCGGCTCAAAGACCTTCAGAGTTTCGCAGGTGGCGGGATTGATCGACGCAATGGCCATACCACAATTATCCCGCGTGACGCCGCGAGTAATACCAGAACAGCGCCGCGGCCACGCCGAGGAACACCGCGCAGTTCACCACCATCTTCAGTTCGAAGAGCCAGATCGAGGTGATCTGCCGCGAGGGGATGAAGGCCACCGCCCCGCCCACCACCGTAGCTGTGAGGCCGCCGATCGCCGCAAATTGCAGCCAAAACTTGCTGTAGAAGCCGGGACCCGCGGTCTTCGAAAACGCGGTCTTCGCGAGCGCCGCGAAGAGATAAAGATACGAGACCATCTGCAGCACAACGGAGAGATCGAGCAGCGTGACGTAAGCTTCCTTTACCGTCGCGCCGCCCAGGAACGACATGCTCACCAGCAGCGACGCGGGCACCGCGATGGCCAGGATGGCGATGTGCGGTGTCGCATACTTGGGGTGCACGCGGCCCATGATCCTGGGCATGTAGCGGTCGATGCCTGAGACAAAGATGATGCGCGCGGATCCGCCCAGCCAGGCGGAGGTGGCGCCGGCGATGGCCACGGCCAATACCAGCGCGAGCGCGGTCAGAATCCAACGCGGGCCGGCGCCCATAGCAGTCATTTTATCCACCGCCTGTAAGACGCCCTGCACGACCTTGACGTCCTGCTGCGGCACGGCCAGCAACAAGGCCAGCGTGCCGCAGAGATAGATGATGCCCGCGAGCACGCCGCCGTACAGCACGCCGCGCGGCACGCTGCGCTGCGGATCGCGAATCTCGTCGCCCATGATGGGCCCGAGTTCCAGGCCGACCAAGCCGAAGCAGATCACGCCGAACGAGGACGTGGTGGTCCAGTCGAGGCTGCGAATGGCGAAGGCGCCCGCGGGCAGCGCGAAGCCGAAGCGCCACACCGCCGCAATGCCCAACGCAACCAGCACTACAGCCCCGGTGAGCGTGCCCCAGCCGCCCGAGTTATTTACCCACTTGCCGACGCCGATGCCGCGAATGTTGAGCCACGCCGTCAGCCAGAGCAGGCCGGTGGTGAGCAGGAAAAAGAACGCGCGATTTTCGGCCAGCCCCGCGATGCTCTTCGGACCGGCGTACGCCAGAATGCCGCCCAGATAGAAAAGCAGCGTCGGCAGGTAGAACAGGTTGGTGGTCCAGTAGGCCCAGCCGCACATGAAACCGTGAAAATCGCCGAATGCGTCTTGGGTCCACACGTAGA
>DATKNQ010000178.1:0-6630 GCA_035541265.1 Bryobacteraceae bacterium | reverse complement strand
CGCCGCGGCGCGCTCACGATCGCTGTGTCGACGGAAGGCGAATGTCCGGCGTTCGCGAGCGTTTTGCGCGAGGAGCTTGGCGCACAGTTCGGCGAGGAATACGCCGAGGTGGTGCGCATTCTGGGCGCCTTGCGGCGCCAGTGGATCGCGCAGGGCTGGGGCGGCGAGCGCATCCGGCAAGCGATCCAAGACTTGTATCGCTCCGGCATCGTGGATGCGGTCAGAAACAAAGACCGCCTGCCCGATCTCGACTGACGGGCCTCAGTGCAAGATCGGCAGAATCACCTGCGCCGCGCGCAACCCTTGCGGCGCCGCTCCCGGCGTATCCACAAAACCGCGCACGTCCTTGTGGCACCACGCGCATTGCGCCATGGCAGGCTTGCCGCGCTTCGGGCCTTCCACGCGATGGCAGCCCACGCAAAGCTGGTGCATCGCATCCACGTAGCTTCTGGCGTTGTAGGCGGACACGCGATAGATTGCCGTTGGGGGAATCAGATCCCTGTGGCAATTGGTGCAGGCCTTGGCGGTAGCGGCCGTGCGGACCTGCCCCTGCGCATGACAGGCCGCGCAGGCGAGCTTGCCGCCATCGGGCGATGCATGCCAATCGTGGCCGAACGCGTCGCTGGCGGTATACATCTGGCGATGGCACTGATAGCAGCCGCTGGCCTGGTCGCGCGGCAGGTTCATGTGATGGCAGCGCGGGCAAGACGCTTTCCCGCCCCATAGGTCGATGTGCTTCTGATGCGGGAACGACGCTCCAAAGCCGTTCCGATTGCCGTCGATGCGTAGAATCTCGCCGCCGCGGGCTCGCTCGGCTGTTTCCCGCAGCACGCCTCGGGCCGCCGCCGGGTGCGGCGCCAACATGGCGAATCCCGCCGCGGTCGCAATGATGAACGCCATGGAGTAAACCGTGCGTGCGGCTACGTGCGGCACTCCCAGCCAAGTCCCGCTGACGCGGTCCAGTTCGGGGAGCCGCAGGGGATCGGCATCGGGATCCGCCGGCCGCTCCTCCCACACCCGGAAATGCTCGACGAAGAACAGGAACGCCAGCGCCGCGCCCGCCACAATACCGGCGGTGAGCGCCAGTTCGCTCCATGACGGCACGTACACTGCGCCGCGCGTCATGTGCGCCAGGCCCCCGACGTCGATGCGGTTCAAGACCACGCCGGTGATTCCGATCGTGGCCGCGGTGAACTGGCCCGTCCGCGACGCGCGCACGCGCGGCATGGAGAACATGAGCGCCGGGATCGCCGCCATCAGCGCAATCTCGACCCAGAACAGGATCACCTGCCATCCTCCGCCTAACAATTCCGCCAGGCGGCCGTGCACGGCGAGATCGCTGAAGCGCAGCGCCAGGTAGAAGAGCAGCACCCAGCGCGCCGCGGCCGCGAAGCTTTCCAGTATGGCGGTCTCCGGCTGCCGGCGGTACAGATAAGCCGTGAAGTGGCTCTCGAACAGCACCATCAGAAGGCCCAACGCGATCGCCGACACCAGGAACAGGATCGGAAGCAGAGGCGTATACCACAGCGGATGCAGCCGATACGGCATGATCAGGTACAACGAGCCCAACGATGACTGGTGCAGGGTCGATAGGCCGATACCCGCTAAGACAAGCGGAAACCGGAAACGCAGCAGGAAGGCACGGATACGCGCCAGCGCCCCAAACTCTTCGGCTGGCACTGGGAAAAATTCCAGCGCCAGGACCGTCAGGTAGAGCATCACGCACCAGCCCACTTCAAACAGCGCCGAATGCGGATTCCAGAAGACGATCATGTGCCAGATGTTCCACGGCAGGCCGAGATCGAACAACAGCCCCGCCACCACCGCGGCGTATCCCAGAAACGCCGTGAGCACCGCCGGGCGCACCACGGCGTGGAATTTCTCCAGGCGAAACACGTACACCGTGGCGGTGACGATGAAGCCGCCCGCAGCCAGGGCAACGCCGCTCATCACGTCGAAGCCGATCCACAAGCCCCAGGGGGTGGCGTCGCTGAGGTTGGTCGTCGAACCCAGGCCGAACATGAAGCGCGAGCAGGCCACCGCGGTGGCCAGCCCGGCCAGCATCCACATCACCAGCTTGAAGCGCCGCACCCTACTCATCGCGGTCCTCCTCTGGAATTTCCTGCAGCTTCATGCGGCGGCGGATGATCCAGTTCAGGCCCGCGAGGCCGCCCAGCACTCCCACGAATGTGACCGGCACGGCGTGCATGGCCCGGCTGGTGCGTTCGGGCAAAGGCGTGGGGCCGACCGCGTGGTTCCCGGTAAGGAACGACAGGTCGATATCGGAGATGTACAGCACGGAGGTTCCGCCGGCCTCCTCCTCGCCCCAAACCTTGGGCGCGTAGCGTTGCGGCTGCTCGCGGACGCGGCGGTGCGCTTCGGCGAGCAACTCGGCGCGGTCGCCGAAGATGGTAGCTTTGGTGGGGCAGGCGTCCGTACAGGCGGGTTGCTTGCCCTCTTTCAGACGGTCGTAGCACAGGATGCACTTGCGCACATACGGGACCGCCTGGTCCCAGGTGTAGCGCGGAATGCCGAAGGGGCAGGCCATCATACAATAGCGGCAGCCCATGCACTTCGCCGAATCGTAGACCACCGGCCCGAGCTCCGTCTTGTGCAGCGCGCCCACTGGGCAGGCCGACGCACAGGCCGGTTCGAGGCAATGGCGGCACTGCTTGCGCACGTATTTCCCCTGGGACGGCTCGATCACCGACGTCCAGTCGCGCGCGGACAGGCCATCGTCCAGATCCCAGCGGCGCGGCACGGCGGCCGGCAGATGGTTGGTTTTGTGGCAGGCCAGGGCGCATTCGCTGCAGCCGATGCATTTGGTGGTGTCGGTCAGAATAGCGGCTTGCATTATGCCTCCTTGCGCGCTCCACTACCGGCCACCCGCGATCCGGCGATCCAGGTCGGCTGCTCCGCGTAGCCCAGCGTGGCGGCCACGCGGTCACCCGCGCCGGGAGCCAGCTTCCAGCTCATGGCTCCCACCAGTTGCGAGAAGGGCGCCAGCACACAATGCGCGATCTTCGTAAAGGGAATCAACAACAGGATCAGGTCGCCCGCGTAGATGTGCAGCAGCATCAGGGTGCGGTAGGCCGGCGGGCTGAGCACCGCATTCGAACATAGGAAGCCAGTCGAGAACGGCACGATCAGCAGCAGCGGCCACAGCATGTCCTGCGCCCGGCTCAGCGCGCGCGTGGGGGCGTGCGCGGCGCGCATCACGAACAGCGCGGCGCCGGTGGCGATAGCCAGCACCGTCAGCCAATTGGCGAGCGGCTGCGGAATCGCGGGCCAGGCGGCGCCCACGGTCCGCTTCCACAGCAGCAGGTGCGCCGCCAGCGTCAGCGGAACCACCAGCAGCCCGACGTGAAACGCGAAGGAAACCGTACTGTAGACCGGCCGCCGGCGCCAGAGGCGTCCCACGGGAAACAGCCATCCGGCCGTGTTGCGCCGGATATCCGCCCAGGGGAGACGGCGGTCCGGCATGTCGCGCCAGACCTCCCACAAGCCGGCTACGGTAAGCACCACCAGCCGGCCGAGCCCCAGAATCATCAGGACGAAGGCGAAACGAAAAAGCGACCCACGGCCGAATTCAATCCAGCTCTCCACGAGGACTCCTTGGTTGATCTTCGAATTGGATGGCCTTGTAGAGCAGATCGTGCAGGCCCACGATCTGGCAGTCGATGCCGTGTGCCTCCACCAGTTCGCGCAACTGCTTCTTGCAGTTGGCGCAGGGCGCCACGCAATACTTCGCGCCGGTGGCCCGGATCTGGTCGGCTTTGGCGCGTCCGCCCACCAGCATGCGGAATGGCTTGACCTCGTCGATCGAAACCGTGCCCCCGCCGCCGCCGCAACAGATGCCCTCGCGGCCGTTGGGCGTCATTTCTACAAAGTCGGAACAGAAGGCCCGCAGCAGCTCCCGGGGCTGCTCTACAATCCAACCCGGGCGGGCCAGGTTGCAGGGATCGTGATAGGTCACGCGCTCGGCGATGGTGCCCGGCTTGAGCTTGAGGCGCCCGCTCTTCCAGGCCGCGTGCGTGTACTCGAGGATGTTCACTGCCGGCAGCGCGTGCTCCCCGCCGCAAAACGTGGCGTAGAAGTACTTGGCGGTCCGCGAGGCGTGCCCGCACTCGCCGATCAGCAGCTTGCGCACCTCCAACCGTTCGGCTTCCGCCTGGATCTTCCGGACCACCTTCTCCAGAATCTGGTCGTTGTAGAACAGGCCGTAGTTGATTGCGTCGAAGTAGCCCGTGCCGATGGTCCAGGGATCGCCCGTAGCGCGGAACACAGCGGCGATTCCCATGAGGGTATCCGCCTCCATGAGGAAGTCCGATACCGGCGCCAGGAACAGATACTCCGCGCCCTTTTGATCGATGGGAAACGGAATCTCGACGCCGGTCTGCTCCTGCATGTCGTCGCTCAGAAATTCGAGGCTGTCGAGCAGCGCGGGCACCGGTACGGCGGAGGTATTGCCTGTCGCGCCCGCCAGTTGCTCGCGCACGCTGACCGCCAACGCGCGCGGCACGATGCCGATCTCGGAGAGGATGTAGCGGCCCAGGTGCGTGATGAGGCCGTGGTCTATGCCTACGGGGCATTCCATCGTACAGCGGCGGCAGGCGGTGCAGTTGTAGAACGCGTCCGCCATCTCCTGGATCTTCTCGTCGGTCAGTCCGGGATCGCCGAACAGCCGCGCGCGCAGCACGCCTGAAATGGTGAAGTGGCGGCGATAGACCGAAAGCAGAAGTTCGGAGCGGTAGCACGGAATATCGCGCTTTTCGCCGGTGGCCATGTAGACCTGGCACTCCACCGCGCAGCGTGAGCACTTCGCGCTCACCCGGATGTAGTGCTCCAGCGCCAGCCGGTAATTCGAGTGTTTCAGGATCGCGGCAAAGGCCTCCAGAAAACGGCGCGGCCGGTCCGCTACGGCGTGGTCCTCCACGTGGAAGCGTACCGGGAGGTGCTGGCGTTCCAGCACCTCCGGCTTCTTCGAATTGGCGAACGCCTGTTCCTTATCCGCGGGAGAGGCTAGCGGGAGACCGCGGCCCGGCTCGAAGGAGGGCGGCGGGCCGTCCTCCTGCTTCTGGTTGGCCGGTGTGATTTCAACGAGGGGCATGACGGCCCTCGCCTCACTTCTTGGCGAGCTCGCCGGTGGCGGCTCCGTGCAGTTTGACTTCGACCTTTTCTTCCAGCCCGTCGTAGTACTCTTTGAGCACCGCGATCACCTCGGGCCTCGAGAACTCGGCCGGCACCGGTTTGCTTTCGCTCATCAGCTTGCGCAGCAGGGTGCCGGAAAGCAGCAGGCGCGCGCCGCCTTTATAATTGCCGTTCTCGTCGATTACGGCTTTGGATTCGTGCGGGCAGGTCTTCATCGACGCCATGCTGCCGCACTCGTAACAGTAGAAGGTCCAGTCCATGCACAGCGGCTGCAGCAGCAGGGCCCCGGAGGGAATCTCGTTGAAGATCTTCTGCGCGTCGAAGGGACCGTAATAGTCGCCCACGCCCGCGTGGTCGCGCCCCACGATCAGGTGCGTGCAGCCGTAGTTCTGGCGGAAGACGGCATGCAGCAGCGCCTCGCGCGGACCGGCGTAGCGCATCTCCATGGGATAACCGCCCTGAATCACGCGGTCCTTGCGGAAGTACTTGTTCACCAGCGCATCGATGGCCTTCACGCGCACCTCGGCCGGAATATCGCCCGGTTTCAGCTTGCCGACCAACTGATGGATGTAGACCCCGTCGCAAACTTCAATCGCGATCCAGGCCAGGTAGGCGTGGGAGTTGTGCATCGGGTTGCGGAGCTGCAGCGCCGCCACCGTCGACCAGCCGCGATCCGCGAACGCCTTGCGCGCTTCGGCCGGCCGCTCGTAGATCCCTTTGAACATCTCCGGATAGTAAGACTCGGAGAGCACCTTCACCGGTCCGGCGAGGTTCACAGCGCCCTGCTCCATCACCTTCTGCACGCCGGGATGCGCCGCGTCGTTGGTGCGGAAGATCTGTTTGCACTCGTACGCTTTGTCGATGGTGTACTTCTCGGTCACCTTCATGGTGCCCATGATCGACTCGGTCTCGGTGTCCCACAGCGCCACCTCTTCGCCGGGCGCAATCGACTTGGCGTAGCCTTCTTCCGCGGACAGGGTGATCGGAATCGGCCAGAACAACCCGTTCCTGGACGGCATGCTGTACGTATCGCAGCAGCCGCGCCAGTCATCCTGGCCCATGAAACCGTCCAGCGGCGTGAACGCGCCGATGCCCATCATGATCAGATCGCTGGTCTCGCGGCTGGTCATCGGGACTTTCTTCAGGCGCTCGGCTCTGCTCAGCTCTTCCCGCCCGGCTTCGCCTTCCAGCAGCAACGGCTTCAACGGGCCGCCGCCATGCGGAAGGATCAAGGTCTGCATCAAATGCCTCCTGCTTTCCTCCCCATCATATAGCCGATTCGCAGGCCGCATAATCTTGGTGCCCTGGTGGGGTAGGCGTTCGCGCCTTGGTGGGGCAGCCCCTCGGGCTGCGGACCCGCTCTCAGCGGGTCCCTCGAGTTTTGACACTGTTGCGCTTTCGCGCCGTGGTGGGGCGGGCTTCAGCCTGTCGGCGCGGGTCCACTAGGACCCGCTGTTGTCATTTGCGGCTTGCCGCAAG
>DATKNQ010000177.1:0-2175 GCA_035541265.1 Bryobacteraceae bacterium | reverse complement strand
GCATAAGCAGCTCGCCGGATTTTCCCAGGCCTCGCAAATTCACGTGAAGGATTCCCATGTGCAGGGCCGCGCGCGGGTCGAGCAGCGCCGCTTCAACGAGCTGTATATGCTGCACTACTCCACCTCGCCCTTCTACCCGCTGTTCGCCTCGCTCGATGTCGGGGCGCATATGATGAAGGGCCGTTCCGGCGAAGTGCTTTGGGATGATACGATCCGAATGGGCATCGAGATCCGCAAACAGCTGCGCAACCTGACGAAAGGCTTCGCCGCCACGGCGAAAACGCCCGATGAGGCGTGGTTCTTCGACCCGTTTGTGCCGGACATGATCGGCGGCGTGGCCTGGGAGAACATCCCCACCGATGAGCTGGCCAGCAACCCCGCCGCCTGGGCGCTGGCGCCAGGTGCGTCCTGGCATGGCTTCCCCGGCATGGTGGAGGGCTACGCCATGACCGACCCGAACAAGCTCACCTTGCTTACCCCGGGCTTCGACCGCCATACCGGCGCGTATACCGAACATGGCATCCCCGCCCCCGTGCTCGCCGAGTTCCTGCGCGAGCGGCGCATCGTGCCGGAGAAGAACGACCTCAACTCCATCCTCTTCCTGCTCACACCAGGGCTGGAAGCGAGCAAGGCCGGCACGCTGCTCGTGGCCCTCACCGCCTTCAAGAAGTTGCACGACGCCAACGCCCCGCTCACCGAGGTGATCCCGGATTTCGTCCGCCGCCATGGCACGCGCTACGAGACCACCGGCCTGCGCGATCTCTGCCGCGGCCTGCATGACTTCTACAAGACGCACGATGCCAGCCGGTTGCAGCGCGAATGTTTCGAGGCCGCGCATCTGCCGGAACAGGTGCTTCTGCCGCGCGAGGCCTGGGAGCAGCTGATGCGCAACAAGGTGGATTACATCCCCGTTCTGCAGGCCGAAGGGCGCATTGCCGCTACAGTCGCCCTCGTCTATCCGCCCGGCATTGGACTAATCCTCCCCGGCGAGCGCTTTGGCGGCGCGGCGCGGTCGGCGCTGGAATATTTCCGCCTCGTGGAAGAAGGCTGCAACCTGTTCCCTGGCTTCGAGAACGAAATCCAGGGCGTGTACCGCGAGGCGGACGCGGACGGGCGGATCACCCTTTACACCTATGTGCTGGCGGATTGATTTCGAGCGGCTGTCAGCCCGCTGTCCGCGGTAGACACACGGTAATACCGAGCAACAAAGGAAACATGCCATGACCACCCCGCTTCCGGACCCCGGCGTCCATTCCGAAGTCGGCAAGCTGCGCGAAGTTCTGGTGCACAGGCCGGATCTCAGCCTCAGCCGGCTGACGCCGGGCAACTGCCACGAACTGCTGTTCGACGATGTGATCTGGGTAAAAAAGGCCCGGCAGGAACACGACGCATTTGTTGATGCGCTGCGCGAGCGCGACGTGGTGGTGGTCGAGTTTGGCAGGGCGCTGGCGGAAACGCTGGCGCACCAAGCCGCGCGGGGTTGGCTGCTCGATAAGCGCCTGGGTACCGCGGAGAGCGCCACCGGCGTTGATACCGAATTACGCGCCTGGCTCGCGGAGATGCCGGCGGAGCAGCTTGCCGCCTACATGATCGGCGGTATCGCCCGGGCGGAACTGCCGTTTAAGCCGCATTCGCTGTTCACCATGACCCGCGCACCGCATGAATTCGTGCTGCCGCCTCTGCCCAACCAATTGTTCGCGCGCGACACCTCCTGCTGGGCCGGCAACGGCGTGTTCATCAACCCGATGCACTGGCCGGCGCGGCAGCTGGAGGCAGTGAATGTCGCTGCCGTGTACACATTCCATCCGCGCTTCAAAGGCGCGAAATTCCATAAATACTTCAACGCGGCGGAGGAGCACGCCGGGGCGATGAGCCTGGAGGGCGGCGACTTTATGCCCATCGGCAACGGCACGGTGCTGATCGGCATGGGCGAGCGTTCCACGCCGCAAGCCGTGTCGCAATATGCGCGGCGGCTATTTGCGCAAAATGCCGCCACGCGCGTGATCGCCGCACTCATGCCAAGCGACCGCTCCTGCATGCATCTGGATACCGTGTTTTCCTTCTGCGACCGCGACCTCGTCACCATCTACCCCGATGTCGTGCATCGCCTGCGCGCGTATTCGCTGTACCCAGGCGATGGCGAGGGAACGTTGCGCATCATCGAGGAACCCCAGA
>DATKNQ010000176.1:0-11506 GCA_035541265.1 Bryobacteraceae bacterium | reverse complement strand
CGCGTGCAGCGATTCGTTCCCGACCTCGCCATCGAAATCGTATCCACAAACGACGCGTTCGAAACGTTAGCCAAAAAAGCTCAGCGCTATCGCAACTGCGGCACCGCCGAAGTCTGGATCCTCTCCGCCGAAACCAACCAGGCGTTCGTCTTCTCCGAACAGCGCCGCGCCATCCTCGACGACCGCGACGAATTCCGCCCGGAAATCATCCCCGGCTTTGCCATCCGTCTCGGCGACCTGTTCAGCCGCTACTAGGACAGCCCAAGCCGATCCAAAATATCGCTTGGAACCTGCGCCCGCAAGGCCGGGTACGCGTCTAAGATCCGTTCGATATCCAGCAGGTCCTTTCGCCTTTTACTAGGCCTCCGCCCGGGATCCTGTGCTGCCCAAATCTTGCCTTGCAGGATGTCCTCGAGATCGGCGACCATCAGGCTGAGTCCCAGCACGACGGCCGGGCGGGCCCGATCCACGAACGCGCCATAGCGCGAATCAGTCTGAATCTGCACCCGAAGCTTAGACCCGGCATCCGCAACGTTGAGGCTATGGGGAAAGCGCTCCACCTTGAATCGCGCACCCAACAGCTGCGTCAGTGGTTCGAGTTGATCCACGGCCACAACCAAGTCGAGGTCCAGGCTGACGAGCGGATCTACGTAAGCGTTCACCCCCTGGCCCCCGATCACGCAATATCGAATCCCGTTCTTCGACAGCAGACTGGCGATCTCTTCCAGAAAATTGGACTCGTCCACAATGACCGCTTTCCAAAAGGCGAGTTCTTGCATCCATTTGATTGTAGACCTCGAGAACGCCTACGCGGCTCCGTGCCGCCGCAGCAGATCCATCCCGCGCGCATTCCCCAGCCCCGCGGCCTTCTCCGCATGCCGCCGCGCCGCCGCATAATCCGCGCGCACCGCGTAAATCTCCGCCAACGCCACATGCGCATCCGCGTACGCATCATCCAACCGCACCGCCTCAAGCAGCAACCCCAGAGCCTCATCCTGCCGCTGCTCGATCCGGTAAAGTTGCGCGAGGTTGTACCATGGCCGCGCATTCCCCGGCTCCCGCGCGATCCATTCCTTCTGCTCGCGAATGTGCGCGGCAGTCTCCTGCTCCAGCGCCAAATCGATCACCTCTTTGCGCCAGAAACTCATGCCTGCTCTCCCGCCAGGATCAGCCTCACGTCCATCACGTTCGTGTGTGTCGGCCCGGTGACAATCAAATCGCCCAAGCCCTCAAAATAATGATACGAGTCGTTGCGCGCCAGAAACTCCGCCGCGCGCGGATCGCGGCTCAGCGTGCGCCCGTCGGCGATCGCACCCGCGGCATCCGTCGGCCCATCGCTGCCGTCGGTGCCCACGCTCAGCACCACGACATTCCGCAGCCCCGCGATATCGATGGCCGCCGCCAGCACCAATTCCTGATTGCGTCCGCCCAGCCCATCGCCCCGCAGCGTGACCGTAGTCTCGCCGCCCGTAATGATGCAGGCCGGAGGCTTCACCGGACGACGCGCGTGCACGATCTCTTTCGCAATCGCCGCATGCATCCGCCCGATCTCGCGCGTCTCGCCCTCCACAAACGTCGATAGCACCAACGTGCGAAATCCCAGCTCGCGAGCCCGCGCCGCGGCCGCGTCCACTGCCTGCCGGTTGCTGCCGACGATCACGTTGCGCACGCGCGCGAAGATGCGGTCGCCCTGCTTCGGCGTCTCCGCCACTTCCCCGCGTTCGCCCTGCTCGATGCGCGCGCGAACCGGCGCGGGCACCCGCCCGAAGATCCCGTACTTCTCCAAAATCGCGCGCGCCCGTGCGAAAGTCGATGCATCCGGCGCAGTTGGTCCCGATCCGATCACGTCCAGATCGTCGCCAATCACATCGGAGAGCAGCAGCGCCAGCACCCCCGCCGGATAAGCCCAGCGCGCCAGTTGCCCGCCCTTGATCTGCGAAATGTGCTTGCGCACGGCGTTGATCTCGTGGATGCTCGCGCCGCACGCCAGCAACAATTTCGTCGTTTCCTGTTTTTCGTCGAGTGTGACCGGATCGGCCGGCAGCGGCAGCAGCGCCGAGGCCCCGCCCGAAATCAGGCACAGCACCAGGTCGTCCGCCCCCGCACCTGAAGCGATGTCCACAATGCGCCGCGCGCCGTCCATGCCGCGCGCATCCGGCACCGGATGCCCGGACTCGTTCAGTTCGATGCGCCGCAGCCGCGCGCCGCTGCCCGATTTCACGTTCATTAATCCGCACGTGATCCGCCGCCCCAGCACGCGCTCCGTAGCGCGCGCCATCGCCACGCCGGCCTTACCCGCCCCCACCACGTAGATCGCGCGATAGCGTGCGAAATCCTCACGCGCCAACTGCCGCGCCACCCCGGCCTCCGGATTCGCTGCCGCCAGCGCCGCCTTGAAGATCTCCAGCGCGTCCCGCCGTAGCGTGGCTTCCCGCTTCATCTGAATAGCGGCAGATGCAGCACGGCTTCCACCGCAACCAGCGGATCGTCGCTCTCGATCGCGATGCGGTAATCCGCGCGCGCGTACGATTCGCGCCGCGCCTCATACAGCCGCGCAAAGTCCTCCGGATCGCGCGCCAGCGGCCGGTGCGCCGCACTCGCCACCCGCCGCTGCACCGTCTCCAAAGGGCAATCCAGCCACAGCATGATGCCGTTATCCGCCACCATTTCGAAATTCTCCGGCGCCATGATCGCCCCGCCGCCGAGCGCCAACACACAAGGCCAACCGCGCTCAATGGCGCGCACGCGCTGCCGCATCGTCTCCCGCTCGATCCTCCGGAACTCCGCTTCGCCGCGCGTGTCGAAGATCTCGAGGATCCGCATGCCCGTCGCCGCTTCGATATCATCGTCCAAGTCGGCGAAGTGCCAGCCCAGCCGCTCCGCAAGCAAACGCCCGATCGTGCTCTTGCCGGATCCCATGAATCCGACCAGATAAATTCCCGGCGTTTGTTTCAGCTTCAGGATCATACGTCCGGTAATAGCGCGGCGAGTTGTGCATCCACGAGCGACGGGAACAGCCGCGCCGCCACGACGAACAGCCATCCCGAACGCGGAGCCATCACCGTGCGCGCATCGCGCTCCACGCCCCGCGCGATCGCCTCCGCGCACTGCGCGGGCGTGATCGCGAACTGTTTGCCGCTCGAAACCTTCGGCGGTGGCGCGCTGCCCAGCGCGTGCTCCTGGAAATTCGTCTTCACATAACCGGGACACACCGTCATGGTGTGAATGCCGTCCCGCTTCAACTCCATGCGCAGCCCATCGGTCAGCGAGCACAGCGCGTACTTCGAAGCCGAATAAAGCGTCAGCCAGGGCAGCGTCACTTTGCCGCCGATCGACGAAACATTCACGATCACGCCCGCGCGCCTCTGCCGCATGTGCGGTGTCACGAGCTGCGTAAGCGCCAGCGGCGCAAAAAAGTTCAGTTCAAACAACCTCCGCGCATCGGTGAGCGGCGCTCGCCACGCCGGATCGTAGAGCCCCATGCCCGCGTTGTTGATCAGAATATCGATCCCGCCAAATCGCTCGAGCGTGCCCGCCACCGCGCCTTCGCGCACCTCCGGCAGCGTAACGTCTCCCCCCGTAATCAAAGCCTCCGGGCCGCCCGCGTCGCGCAGTTTGTCCGCCGACCGCGCCACCAGCGACAGCTTCGCTCCGCGCTTGCGGAACGCCGCCGCACACGCAGCGCCAATGCCTTCCGAGCCGCCTGTGATGAGAACCACTTTTCCATCGATGCGCATGGCCGCTGATTTGCCGGAACCGGGCTGAAACGCAATAATGGTAGCATGTCCTCGCGGCTGCTCCCGCTGTTCCCGCTGCATATGGTGGTCTTCCCGCGCACGCATCTGCCGCTGCACATCTTTGAGGAGCGCTACAAGGAGATGATCGGCGCCGCCGTTCGCGACCACTCCGAGTTCGGCATCGTGCTGGCCAAAGACGAGGGCATCGTCAACGCGGGCTGCACTGTGGTCGTCGAAAAGGTGCTCAAAAGCTATCCGGACGGCAAGTTGGATATCCTCACCATCGGCCGCCGGCGCTTCGAGGTGGTCATGCTCGACGAGGAGAAAGACTTCTTGCGCGGCGAGGTGCAGTTCTTCGACGACGACGAAGACGAAGCTGCGCCCCTCGCCCTCCAGCATATGGCGCTGACGCAATACAAGAGCCTGCTTGAATCGGGCGCCATGCAGGCCCCCACGCCGGAGCCTAACCTCGACGATCCACAGCTCAGCTTTCAACTGGCGCAAGGTTTGCAGGATCTCGACTTCCTGAACGGCCTGCTGCGCATGCGTTCGGAAACCCAGCGCCTGCGCGATCTCAACGATTTTCTGGCGCAGTACATTCCGCGCCAGAGGCACATCACCCGCGTGCGCCAGGTCGCGCCGCGCAACGGGTACGGCGGCAAGCCCGCCGGCGTTTGACGCATGATGTTCGCGCCATCCAGGCCGGTCCCGTTCGGGTTGTCTCTCCTGACTCACGGCCTCATTCTGGTCTGGGTCGCCTCCGGACCCGTGCGCGAACAACCGAAATCAATCTACGCCGCCGTGATCGCGCCGCACTCGAGCAAAATCGTGTGGTACGACTTCCGCCGGAAGCTTCCGGACGTCTCGCCCGCGCGCGCGCATATTGCCGCAAAGCCGCCGCGCCTCGAAGCGAAGATCGCCTCGCAGGAAATCGTCGCTGGATCGTTGAAGATGCCACGCGCGAAGCAATTCGTCTGGCAACCCGCGCCCAAACTCGAATTGAAGCAGGATCTGAAGTCACCGAACATCCTGGCCGTTCAACCGCCGCAACCCCATCCTCCGGCCCTTCCGTCAGCCCCGCAAACTCAAGGTACGGCACTGCCTCGCGCCGGGCCGCGCGCATTCGTGGCGCCCGCGCCGGAGCGTAGTCCCGATCGCTCCCCCGCGCTTCCCGCGGCCCCGGCCGTTACCGAAGCCGCCAACACACACGCATCTACCCCGCTCGGATTGGATGCCACACCCGTCGTGCCGCACCGCGATTTCGTTCCGCCGCGGCCGCCAGCCAAGCCCAGCCCCTTCGGCGTACAACTGCCCGATGCGCCCGCCATCGCCGAATCGGCCTCCGCATCCTCGGTCAGCATGGCCATCGTCGGATTGAATCCGAAAGAGTCCGCCCCCGCGCCGATTCCCGATGGCGCACGCAATGCACGGCTCGCCGCCGGTCCGCAGCCGCGCACCACCGGCGCAGCCGAAGGCGCATCGACCGGCGCGCTTCTGACCGTGCCCGGTCTCATGATCCGCAAAGGTGCGCCGGATGCCCAGCCCACCCTGATGGCCCGCGCCGCGTCCCCCACCTCCGCCGCCAACCTCCGCGCGGCGCTCCGCGATACCCTTCCCACTACCACGATCGCCGGCAACCGCCAGCTGGCCACCCGCGTCTCGCACGCGCCCGATCCCGTGCTCGAAGGGCGCGATACTTACGCCATGTCCATCCAAATGCCCAACATCACCAGCTACACCGGAAGCTGGATGATCTGGTTCGCCGAACGTCGCGACGACGCCCGCGCGGGCGGCTTGCTCAGTCCGCCGGTGCCGTTGCGCAAAGTCGATCCGAAGTACTTCCCGGCCGCTATCGCGGACCGCGTGGAAGGCAAGGTGCGCCTCGCCGCGGTCATCCGCAAGGACGGCAGCGTGGATTCCGTCAAGCTCCTCGAGCACCTGGATGACCGCCTCGACCACAGCGCCCAGGAGGCCATGGATAAATGGAAGTTCGAGCCTGCCCTGCGCGACGGCCAGCCGATAGACGTGGACGCCGTCATCGAAATCCCTTTCCGGCTCGCCCCCAGGACCACGAGATGACCCGTCAACACCTGATCATCGACGCCGACGATACGCTCTGGGAAAACAATATCTACTTCGAGCGCGCCTTCGACGGCTTCGTCGAGTTTCTTGACCACTCTACACTCACTCCGGCCGAAATCCGCCACGTGCTGGATGAAATTGAGCTGGCTAACTCCAAGATCCACGGCTACGGATCGCTGAACTTCGGCCGTAACTTACGGCAATGTTACCAGAATCTGGCCGAACGTGAAGTGAATGAAGATGATCTCGACAAGGTCATGTCATTCGCGGAGAGCATCCTCGATTGTCCCATGCAAGTCATCGAAGGCGTGGCCGAGACACTCGAGTATCTATCCTCGCGCCACGAGCTGACTCTGTTCACCAAGGGTCACCCCGACGAACAAAAGCTCAAGATCGATCGCTCCGGCCTGACCGTTTACTTCGCTCACACTGCCATCGTGAAGGAGAAGGATGTGGCTGCCTACCGCCAGTTGGTATCGCAGCGAGACATTGATCCGTCCCTCGCCTGGATGGCGGGCAACAGCGCCAAGTCGGACATCAACCCCGCCCTGGCCGCTGGTTTGAACGCCGTCTTCATTCCGCATCCGCACACGTGGACACTGGAGCGCCAGGAGATCCAGCCGGGAAGGGGCAAGCTGCTGGTGTTGAAGCGGTTCGCTGATCTGATGGAGCATTTTTGAGAGGAATCGGATGACTGTATCTGCGGAAGGGCCGCGATCGCACATCGCCTACTCGGCATGGGCTACCGGGTTGTGAGTGGAAGCCGCGAGCCAACTTACAGCCAGGGAACTAACTCGCGATTTTGGAACCGCCGGCAAGAGCGTGCTCGGCACACTGGTCCACATCTACGGGGCGGATCGTATCTGGCTCTCCCGGCTGCAGCGCGAACCGCACACCCTTACCTGACCGATGCCGACTACCAGTTCGGCGTGCTCCAGCACGACTGGCCTGCGCTGTACCAACGCTGGAAAACCTGGGCCGATGGACTGACTGACGAAGACGCGTGCGCGCCGAGGCCTCCTACCACGATCTCCGCGCCAATCCACGGTGTCAGCCGCTCGGCCAGTTAGCCCTGCACGTCGTCACAAGAAACCGCACCGCGGCCAGGTATCCGGATTTCTCCGTTCCATGGGCCACGTGCCTCCGCGGCTGGACCTGATCGCTTACTACCGTGACATGCAGGCTAATTCCATAGCCGGTTAATCACCCGGATCAGGATCGTTCCACTTACCACGAAGATCGCCGACAACGCCAGCGTGTACCCCATCCTGCCGTACAGCAGATTACCGACGGCAAACAGCGCCGACCAGATAACCACGCAACCCGTAGTCCAACCCAACAGCGACAGCGGGATGTTTTCATGCTGCGACCACACCGCCGCCTGCTCGTCCGAAATACCCGCTAACTTCCGGATCCGCTTCCAACCCGGCCCAAATGGGTGTACTTTCTTGTAGAATTCGATCATCGTGGCCGGATCCGTTTGCGGACCCACGTAAGCAATGGCGATCCAGCAGACGGTAGTGAACGCCACGGTAATGAGTAACTGCTGGTAAGTGCCGACGATAATTCCGTTGTGCGTCAGAATCAGAAAGACAATCGAGATGGCGAAGGAACTGCTCATCGCCACGATCTCGCACCATGCCGTAACTCGCCACCAGAACCAGCGCATCAGGTACAGAAGACCCGTGCCCGCGCCAATCTGCAGAATGATATTGAAACTTTCCTTGGCCGTATCCAGCGCGAAGACCAGAGCGGACGAACATACAAAGAGTAAGATGGTTGCCAGGCGTCCGGCCATCACATAGTGTTTCTCGCTCTCCCCGTGTTTGATGAAGCGGCGATAGAAGTCGTGTACCAGGTAAGATGCGCCCCAGTTCAAGTGCGTCAGAATTGTGGATGAGTTAGCCGCCACCAGCCCTCCCAGCATCAATCCCATCCAGCCGACGGGAAGAAATCGCAGCATCGCCGGGAAAGCGATGTCGTGCCCTATCAAGGCGGGGTTCAAGTGCGGGAACGCCCTTTGAATGTCGGACAACTGCGGATACACAATGATGGACGCCAGGCCGACCAGAATCCAGGGCCACGGCCGGCACACATAATGCGCCACATTAAAGAACAAAGTAGCGCCTAAGGCGTCTTTCTCCGACTTAGAAGCCAGCATGCGCTGCGCAATGTAACTGCCGCCGCCCGGCTCCGCCCCCGGATACCAGACCGCCCACCATTGCACCGCAATCGGCATAATAAAAATCGCCACTGCAAGATCCCAGTTATTGCGGAAATCCGGCAGCATGTTCAGGTAATTCAATCCGCCCGGCCCATGTACGTGCGAAAGTTTTTGCACCAGGCCGTGCAGTCCCCCCACCTGCGGCAGTTCCACCGCGAAGTAAGCCGCGGCGATCACGGCCGACATCTTGATAAAGAACTGCACCATGTCGATCACCAGCACGCCCCACAGCCCCGAATGCGCCGCGAACACCACGTTCAGCAGGCCCACCGCCAGCAGCGTCTGCCAGCGATCGAAGTTGAACACCACCGCCGCAATCTTCACCGCCGCCAGGTCGACGGTGGCCATGATCATGCAGTTGAAGAAGAAGCCCAGATACACCGCGCGAAATCCGCGCACGGCGCTGGCCGCTTTACCCGAATACCGCAGTTCGTAGAATTCCAAATCGGTCAGAACGCCCGACCGCCGCCACAGCCGCGCGTAAAAGAACACCGTCGCGACGCCGGTCAGCGTGAACGCCCACCATTGCCAGTTGCCGGCCACGCCCTCAGTGCGCACGAAGTTGGCCACCAGGTTCGGCGTGTCGCTCGAAAACGTCGTCGCCACCATCGAGAGGCCCGCCAGCCACCAGGGCACCGATCGCCCGGACGCAAAAAACTCCGATGTGCTCTTGCCCGAGCGCTTCCCAAAAAACAACGCGGGAACGAAACAAATGAGGATGGTTGCCGCCGCGATAATCCAATCAAGTGTGTGGAGCTGCATTGAGGTCCTTCATGTGGAGCGCGCCTGGTCCGGGTTCGGCGTGGATCAGATGCATGTCTTCGTTGAAGTGCGCCGATTCCGCATAGTAACGCTGAATCAGCCCGGCGCGCACGCTCGCTAAATCGGAACTCCGGCAGAACACCACCGCACAGCCCCCAAAGCCCGCGCCCGTCAGACGTGCCCCCAGCGCCCCGGACTCCATCGCCGCCTCCACCAGGCGGTCGAGCGCCGGACAACTCACGCGCAGCCGGTCGCGCAGGCTCGCATGCGAAGCCAGCAGCAACCGTCCGAAAGCAGGCGCGTCCCCTCGCTCCATCGCGCCCACTGCCGCGCGCACACGCAAAGCTTCGCCGGCCACGTGCAGGAACCCGGCGCGCTCGTCCGCATCCGTGAGCGCCCGCGCAGCCAGGTCCTCGATCTCCGCGGGCGACCGTCCCTCGATCGCCGCGCGGTACGATGCAAATCCCAGCCGCGCCAGCGCCGTCGCGCCCGCCGCCCGCCGCGCGTTGTACTGCTGCCGCACCGCGCCGGATTTCTCCGCCACCGTCAAACTGTGCGCCACCAGAAAGGCCCAGTCACCCGGCACCGGCACCGCCCGCACCGCCAGCGGATCGAACTCGATCAGCAGCGCGCACCCCTCCCGCGACTCCAGTGACGCCGCGTGATCCATGCCGCCGCCGCGCGTGCCCACGAACTGCTCACCCTCCGGCAGCACTTCCATTAGCTCCTCGAATGTGGGCGCGTACCCGTTGGCGCGCAGCAGGCTCAAAGTAAATGCCACAATCAGCGCCGAAGATGAAGACAGACCCGCGGCCGGCGGCAAATCCGACACAATCGCCGCGTCCACACCGCGCCCCGCCTCCCATTTCCGCGATACCGCGCGCGCCGCCGCGCGCAAATAATTCTCCCAATCGCCGGCGCCAGCCGGCTTGAGCTCCGCGGTCCAATCGAACTCGCACACCCCATAACCTCCCGAACTGACCGCGCGAATCCGCCGGTCCACCCGCGGACGAAACGCCACCCGGATCGACCGCCGCAGCGCCATCGGCAGCACCGCCAGGTTGTGATAGTCGATATGCTCGCCAATCAGGTTCACGCGTCCGGGAGCGCATACCCGCACCGGATCTGCCCCGCCGCCAAACTTCTCCTCCAACAGGACTCTAGGATCGGGAATCGTCATCACTTCTTAACCGACTAATCATTCTATCCGTGGGGCAGGCGCTTTGCCTGCGGCGGGCCCGCGGCCCGCCAATTTCAAAACCGTACGACTCGACACTCTGTTAAACTATGAGGTTTACCGCATGAAGGCCCTACTGGATTCCCTCCGCCCCGGTGAACGCGATTGGGAACTCGCCAGCGCGATCGATCCGGCGAGATTACCTGCGCACATCGCCATCATCATGGATGGCAACGGGCGGTGGGCCAATCAGCGCCGCCTGCCGCGCGTGGCGGGTCACAAGGCCGGCGTCGGGCCCGTGAGGAGCACGGTCGAAACATGCGCCCGCTTGGGCATCGAGGTCCTCACCCTCTACGCATTTTCGGTCGAGAATTGGAAGCGCCCGCGCGCCGAGGTCGAAACGCTCTGGCGCCTTCTGCGCTACTACCTCCGCAAGGAATTACCCGATCTCCAGAAGAACGATATCCGTCTCCAGGCCATCGGCCGCGTCGACGCGCTCCCGCCGGATGTGCGCCGCGAACTGGAATCCGTAGTCGACGCCACCGCGCAGAATCGCGGCCTGCTCGTCAACCTGGCGATCAACTACGGTGGCCGCACCGAAATCGTCGACGCGGTCAACTCCATCATCGAGCTCGCCCGCATGGAAGGCCGCCTCTCCTCGCTGCGTGTCGACGAGGACCTGCTCGCCGCGCATCTCTACACCGGATCGTCGCCCGAGCCCGACCTGTTGATCCGCACCTCCGGCGAAATGCGCATCAGCAATTTCCTGCTCTGGCAAATCGCGTATTCGGAGCTCTACATGACCGAAACGCTCTGGCCCGACTTCAGCCGCGCCCACCTGCTCACCGCCATCCTCGAATACCAGAAGCGCGACCGGCGCTATGGAGGCTTGAGCGGCACGCCGTTAGGCGCCGCACGGGCCGCCGTTTCCGAGGAGATGATCGCCGCTCTGCCGGCCACATGAAACGCGTCCTCACCGCCCTCGTCCTGATTCCGCTCATTCTGTACGTTGTGCTTTGGACCCCGCAATGGGCCGTGCTGACGGTCACCGCTCTCGTGGCCCTGATCTGCTTTCACGAGTACTCCGCCATCGTCGCCGCCTATCAGGCGGGCAAACTCGGACCGCTCGGCTACGGCGCGGGCCTGCTCGTGCTGGCCCTACCCCAAAACGCGCACGTCCTCCTCGTCGTACTCGTCCTTGCCCTCGCCGGACTCTGCCTGGCCCTACGCGCCGACGACCTGCGAACCGGCATCCTGCGCGCGGCCTTCCTGCTCCTCGGCGTCGTGTATATCTTCGGATGCTGGCGCTGCGCACCGCTTCTGGCCGCCCAAAACCGCTACTGGCTGCTCTACGCCCTGGTGCTGAATTGGATCGGCGATATCGGCGCTTACTACGTCGGTCGCTCCCTTGGCCGTCACAAGCTCGCGCCCATCGTCAGCCCCGGCAAATCGTGGGAAGGTGCCGCAGCCTCGCTCGCCGTGTCTATGCTGTTTGGATACTTTTTCCTGCGCTGGACGATCCCC
>DATKNQ010000175.1:0-5888 GCA_035541265.1 Bryobacteraceae bacterium | reverse complement strand
GCATGCTCGGCCCAGCAGACCGGCCGGTCGAACGCGATCTCGCTTTCCAGGTGGCTCTCCACGTAGACCACGTTCTCGCCATCCACCATGCGGACGGTGCGCGTGAACTGCTCCTGGAGCAGAGGCAGCTTGACGGCGAACGTGACGGTCGTGGTCGCGCCTTCCTTCGCGGAGAAGCGCACGTCCCACGGCTTATCGTAAGCTTCGCCGTGGAAGGGCAGGCCTGCGGCTTTTTCCTCCGCCGATGTCGCGCCAAAGCCGTCCACGCACACGAAGTGGCCGATCGACGGACCAAAAGCGCTCGGAACACCAGCTTCGCGTGCCAGGCGAATCGGGTTCCACAATGGGTTCAACTTCGATGCATCCTCCAGCATGACGATGCTGGTCATAGCGCCGCCATGTTTCAGGATGGTCAGCTCGATCCGCCCGTTAGACAGGACCAGAGAAGGAAGGCCTTCGTACGTCGATTGCGTCATAGAAGGGGCACCGGGGCGCTGCGCCAGCAGCGCCAGAGCCGAGAATAGATACACCAGGCAGGAGCGCACGCCCCTCAACATAGCATGGCGGCGCGCAACACCTTCTCAAACCGCGCTGGACAAATACCGCTCCAGGGCGCGCAGACCAGCCGTCCGGGGGACTTGCCGACTCCATCGGGCACCGCTATACTGGCTTTTTTGAGTTAGACCGTATGTTTATGACGGCGAGAGATGATTTCGACCCCTTGGCGCCCCAACGGGAAGCCGCCTTCTTCTACGGACTCTTCTTGCGCGGCCATCCCATCGACGCTCTTCGGCAAGACATCGACGTGCCCCGGACTCTGCTCGATAAATGGATGAAAGCGCACGACTTCGAAGCAGGTTTCCGGCAGGACCTGAGACGCGTCTACACCTACCGTAAGCAGGTGCTGGCCATCTTCGATGGCTTGGTACTGAACGAGCAGAACCGTCCCCGGGTCCAATAGCAGAGCCTTTCCGCACTACCCCAGAGCTTCCGCAAACGCTTCAAAGAGATTCAGTTGTGGCTGGTCGTGGACAATCTGGTCCTCGGGGTGCCACTGCACCGCGAGCGCAAACCGCCGATCCGCCCGCTCCAGCGCCTCCACCACGCCATCCGGAATAGATCGGGCGGTCACTAATAAGCCGCCGCCGATCCGATCCACAGCCTGATGGTGACGCGAATTCACGCCGTGCCGCCCCGCACCCAAAATGGCCGCGAGGCGCGTCCCCGGCTCAACCAGGATCTGGTGGACCGGTAGCTCCGGATGGCCGCCGCGCACGCGATGGAAATCCGCGTTATCCAGATGCTGGACGAGCGTACCTCCGTGGAACACGTTGAAAAGCTGCATGCCGCGGCAAATCGCCAATACCGGCAAATCCGCGGCCAATGCATCTGCGAGCAACCCAGACTCCAACACGTCGCGCTGGTTGTCAGGATGTTCGTTGCCCGGGAGAGCCGCGGCGCCGTAGCGCGCCGGATCCAGATCGGTGCCGCCGCTCAGCAGCAACCCCTGCAATCCATGGAGCGGCCTGGGATTCTCAGGAGAGATCAGCACTGGCTCGATGCCGGCCAGGCGGAGAGCATCCGCATAAGGTGCGGCTTTGTTCGGGAAACGGAATGTCAGGCCGGCTTGCCGTCTCGTCATGACTGCTTGTGCTCCTGGCGGTCGATGCGCGACTTCAGGGGCAGGAGTAGGCGCAGAGTCAATAAGTTCATCAAACTCAATATGATAGCAATCTCAAAGCGGGCCGAGGCCACGGCCGCGCCGATCACTCCGGTATTCCAGATGCTGGCCGCCGTAGCGGTTCCATGCACATTACCTCGGGCGCGCATGATGGCGCCGCCGCCGATGAAGCCGATTCCGGTGGTCAGCCCCTGGATTATGCGCGACCGGGACGCAGTGTCGCCGCCGGCCAGAGTATCGGCTATCAGTACATAGCCGCAACTGGCCATGGCAACCAGCGGAAAGGTGCGCACGCCGACCGCGTGCTCGGCCTGCTCCCGCTCCCAACCGATGGGTAAAGCCAGAAAATACGCGGCCGCGATCTTGCCGGCCACGGCCACAAACAGATGCCAATCGAACCACGACTCGAGCCCGGACATGTTGCTAAGGATAACAATTCATATAGTAAATGGGTCCGCCGGTGTGTTTTGCCACTATAATCGAAGAGGACTGGCGGATTGTAACGCCATTTAGAGCGACGTAAAGTCAACAAGTTACGGAGCGGAAACGAAGATTTTGCTTTATGTATTGAAACATTCCGTGTAAATTATGTTCTATGGAGAAGTCCAACCAGTCCTCGTTCCTGAAGAGCCTCGCGTTGGCATTTGGCGACGGGCTTGTATTTGGCGTGGCGGTGAAACTCGCTCAAGGACCCCTTAGAACACGGGAGGAAGGGATGACCGACTTAGGTCCCCTGGCTGAAAGGCTTAGAAAAGTGGAAGACCGCATTGACCACACGGAGACGATCGACAAAGAGGCCGTGACGAAATTCGGCGAAGGTCTCGACGGGCGGGTGTTGCAGAAGGTGATCGTCGCTCTGGAAGCCCGCTTGACGGAGCATATCGGATTGGTAGACCGCCGCCTGGCGGAGTTCGACGCGCAGATCGCCTTGGATTTGAAAGCGGTGGATACCCACACGGCCGCCCAGGCCAGCGCCGTGGAACAGGCGATCCAGCAGATTGAATCGCAGGTTCGCAGCTACGTGACGGCCGCGCAGCAGGCCAGCGCCGACCAGATCGCCGGCGTGGACCAGCGGCTCTCCGCCTTGCACGAAACGCTGCCGGCGAAGTTCCGCGAGATCATCGAGGCTGTGCGCCAGTCGATGGAGGCGCGCGTCGCACTGGAATTGACCGAAATCGAGAATCGCGTGAAGGCCGGCGCGGTCGCGCCGGAAAAGGTCGAGGAACTAGAGACGCGGCTGAACAGAGAAGTCGCGGCGTTGTCGGACAAGCTGTCCGCGGAGCTGGCCGGACTGGCGGAACAGCAGCAGAGCCAGACCGAGCCTTTACAGCAGGCTTTGCAGCAACTCGAAACCAGGCTGAACACGCTGCGCGAGGAATTGCCCCCCAAGATCCGCCAGATCGTGGAAGCCGTGGAAGAGTCCATGGAAGCGCGGATCGCGGCAGGCGAGGAGCGGGCAGCCGGACGTCTGGCCACGCTCGAGCAGGCCCTTACGGCACTGCGCGATGAAATGCCCAGCGCGGGCGGATTCCGTCAGGCGATCGATGAGAGCTTGCAGCGGCACGCCGAACAGGTTGCCGCAGTGGACCAGAAACTGACGGCCCTGCAAGAGGAGTTGCCCACCAAGATTAAGGGGATCGTCGACGCTCTCCACGAGTCCCTCGAGGCGCGCATGGCCGCGGAACTACAAACGGCCGGCGAGCAACACCGGGGGCAGATCGAGCAGACCGAGAGCCGGCTGAACAGCGCGCACGAGCAACTGCGTCAGGAGTTGGCCGCGGCGCTCAAGACCCGCCTGGATGAGAGCGACCAGCGCGCGTCCGAACATGCGGCGGCCGTCGAAGCCCATGTCGCGCAGATGACGGCTGGGGTGACTTCGGAGTTGCAGTCGCGGGACACGAAGCACGAGCAAAGCGTGGCGACGCTGCAAGCCGATTTGGCCGCAATGCAGTCGCGCCTGGAAGAAACCGATCGCCGCATGGCGTACCACGCGACGGCCGTCGAGCAACGTGTGGGACAGGTCAGCGAGGGATTCACCGCCGAACTCCGGCAACTCGAAGAGCGGGTGCGCGCGGACGGGCCGGCGAAGCCGCCCGTCGAGGAGCGCTCGCTGGAACTGGAGAAAGCGCTACAATACGCCGCTTTGCTGGAAGCCCGCGTCGCGGCGCTCGAGCAGCAACTCGCCGCCAGCGCGGTGGAGATTGAGAGTCGCGCCGTCGAGCGTGTCTGGCAAGCGCTCGAGAGCCGCCTGCAACAACACGCTCCGGCGCCGGTTGCAGCGGCACCCGCGGAAACCGTCAGCGATCTGCGGCAGCGCTCCACCAGCGCCGAGCAGAGCGTGCTCGACCTGATCGCCGGCATCGGGCAGTTGTTCGAAAAGCCCGTCCCCCGCGCCGTAAAGGAGTCTGCGCCAGATGTGAAGCCCGAGGAGCCTCAGCCGTCCGAGCCGGTCGCCGCCGCGCCGGCCGAAGCTGAGCCGGCGCATTCGGACGACATCGAGCCGCCTCCGCCTGCCCCAGCCGCTCAAGCTGAGGAGCCGCCCGCGCCGGTGGACGCCGCGCCGCCCGCGGAGCAGGCTGCAGGGACGCCAGCGGCCTTGGCGGCGCCTGTAATCGTGATGCCCGAACCGCCGTGCCAGGAGCCGCCGGCGAAGGAGCCCGAGGCCCAGTTGGACGAAGCAGCTGCCGCCGAAGAGACGGCTGGCGATTCGGAGCAGACAGTAGGGCCGGACGGCAGGCCGCCCGTCATCCTGTTCAAACCAAAGGAAGCCGGCCGCAAGTGGCGGATACCGTTCGTGTCCTCGTTTCTGCTGATGGGTATCGCAGTCGTGTGGCTACAGTTTATGTAAGCTACCAGACGCCGCCAATTCTGGTTTGCTATCCTGTTGTGCTGGAGTTCGATGATAATCTCCAGCGTTGAATCCTTCCTGTTGTCCTATCCGTTCCCGGAACCGGTGCGCCTAACCTTTTACGGGGGCGAGCGGACCATTCTGAAGCGCGACGCCATGCTGATCCGCATCGAGTCGGAAGATGGCTTGGCCGGATACGCGCCGGGTCCCGGCAGCCAGCGTGCACAAGTCATCATCGAGAACGTGGTGGCGCCGTTTCTGAAAGGCAGGCAGCTTGCCGATCCGGACGCCTTGCGCATCCAGTTCATGGCGCTTCCGGAGGCGGATACCGATGCTCTCAAGACCTATTGCGCGGTGGAAGTGGCGCTTTACGATTTGTGCGCGAAGGCCAAGGACGTTCCGCTTTCCGAGATGCTCGGCGGCCGCGTGCGCGGCACCATCCGGCTTTACGGAAGTGCCGGCATGTATATGCCCCCCGAACGTTACGCCGCCGAAGCCGCGGCTATCGCGGACCTTGGATTTCGCGCGTACAAGATGCGCCCTGCCGGCGGTCCGGATGCGGATTTGGAGACCGTGCGCCAGATGCGCCTGGCCGCCGGACCCGATTTCGAACTGATGGTGGACGCGCACACCTGGTGGCGCATGGGCGATCGCAGCTACAGCTTCGAAACCATCAAGGACCTGGCGCGGGAAATGGCCTCACACGACGTCGCATGGCTCGAAGAACCGCTACCGCCGGACGATCACGAAGCCTATCTGCGCCTGAAGGAGCTCGACTATCTGCCCCTCGCCAGCGGCGAACACGAACCGAGCGAGGAGCGCTATCAGGACCTGATCCTGCGCCGGGCCGTGGATTACGTGCAGATGGACGTCTGCTGCCAGGGCGGCTTTGCCATGGGCCGCCGCCTGCTCGCCTCGATCGCACGCGCCGGGTTGCGCTTCGCGTTCCATAGCTGGGGAACGGCGTTGGAGGTGATCGCCGCGGCGCATCTGGGCGTGTGCTGGCCCGAGGCGGTCGTCGAGTGGCTCGAATATCCGTGTTACTCCGCGCCCGCGCGCCAGGGGATGTACCCGTTTCCACTGGCTGCCGAGATCCTGAAAGACCCGCTTGAGATCGACCATGGCAACCTGATCGTGCCGCGCGGGCCGGGACTGGGCGTCACCGTGGACGAATCCGTCATCGAACGCTACCCCTGGATTCCGGGGCCCTGGTCGTACTTCCGCACCGATTCCCCCGCCGAGACGCGCGCCGTCACCTCCGATCATTCCGTGCAATGGGAGCGGCGGTCCGCAGGATGAACAGCGAGCGCTACCGCTACTACGATCTGCTGGTCCACACGTTCGTCGTCATCCTGCTGA
>DATKNQ010000174.1:0-31950 GCA_035541265.1 Bryobacteraceae bacterium | reverse complement strand
GCGGTAGGCCTTCAATACTGCACGCCGGTGGCCCGGCCCTTGGACTCGCCTCGCAGCCAAATAAACACGGGCGCGTGCGGCGCTGGAGCAGGCCACGGCAGCTCAATCTGGAGCAGCTGTTTACTAGGATCGTCGGCCACGGCGGACGGAATCGACTGCACCGGCAAACCGTGATCGGCATCCCAACCGGTTTCGGCGATGAGGTCCAGGTCCTCGCCTTTCAGCGTGCCGGCGTAAATCCCATCGCTGATTTTTTGGTCGGTGAGCACGAACTGCTCGATGCGCGGCACCCGCAGGATCCGGCCCAGTGGGTAGGCGTCGCTAGAGCCCTCGGCAGACCGGACGCGCGCTTCCAAACGGCAGCCCGATCGTCCCACTATGCCGGGATCGAAGGACAGGAACAGCGCGCCTTCGCCGGCCATATCGAGGCTGGCCCCGCCGCTGCGATCGCCCGCGCTCAAATGCAGGCTCTTGCGCAGCGCTCCCGAGTCCTTGCAAGTCACCTCGACCCACGGCGCCTCGCCCGCGTGGTCCACATTCAAGGCGAAGCTCGCAATGACGCCCGCCGGGAGCTCATCGTCGTTCAAGACCAGACCGAAGCTCTGTGGATAGGATTTGCGAACCGAAACGATGTGGGGCCGTGCGGCGCGGATCTCGATGGCGCCGGCCAGTGTGAGCGGCGCCTCCAGCCCTTGCACCCGCATGTGCAGGTCGAATTGGTCGCCGGCGTGCGCCTTCGAATTCAGTTTGATGGTTACCTCGCGCGAGTCCGTGCCATGTGCGGGCGCCAGTTCGATCTCGCCCGCGCTGGTGGTCAGCTTGACGATGCGGTCGAGCGCGCTGCCGTGCAAGACGGCCTTCTGTTCTGCTTCACCGACGTTAGGCCGCAGCGGCAAGTCTTCGACCTTCGGATTGGGCGGCAACACAGTGACCGCGATGGGGTGCGGCACACCGTCGGATTGCGCCAGCACGAGTTTGTAGGCGCCGGGCTTGAGGCCGGCAGTGTTCACTTCGGCCTCGGCGGATTCCTGTTCGCCGCCCCTTTTGCCGTCGGGCAGGGTGAAGGATACCTTCACCGGTGCGCCCGCGTTCTTGCCCGTGCGCTCCAGTTCCGCCTTCTCCACGAATTCGAAATCCGTGCCTTCCAGCTTCAAGGGCACTTCCCCGCTACCCGCGACCAGGTGGTCGCGCGAGTCCGCCGTCAGCTTGGCCAACTTCAGATCGCCGAACGGATGCAGATAGACATCGCCCGACACCGGAGCATCGTCCCAATCCCACATCGCCTTCAGGCGATACTGGCCGGGCGCCGCCTTAGTTTTGCTGAGATCGAGTTGAATCTCGCCGGGCGTCTTCCCGGTCGTGGCTGGAACCTGGAACGACGCGCCGCCCTTGGCGGGTGTCAGCTCCCAGTCGCGCAGGTGGACGAGCGCCTTTTCACCTTCATCCACTTTCAGCGTGATCACCGACTTGGTTCCCATGGGCAGATGTTCGGCCTTGGCGAGCGAAAGCTTTGGCTCGGCGAGGTCTGGCAACCGGTGGGCCCACAGGTAGGCGACGCGCGTGCGGGCCTTGGCCGTCTCGCTCTTCGCACAGAGCGCGAAGCTGCCGGAAGCGGCGGTCTGCGCGATGATCGACCGGAATTCGGTCTCGGGAAACATCATGGCGTGCATGTTCGCGAACAACGACACGCCGCCCGCAGCCAGCCCGACCGGACTGCCGAAGAACAGTCCCGCCACGGCGGCGGCCAAGCCCGTGGATTGTTGCACCACCGCGGTGTTCGAGGCGGTAAGCGGGTCCATTGTGGTCATCGAGGGCGAGAGCGCCTGTAACAGGGTCGCGGCCTGCTGGTTGGTGGCGGCGTGCGGGTCCAGTTGGGGCATGCTCACGCCGGATTTCGCGGCGAATCCCGACAGCGCCGCGTTGACGTCGGCTCCCGACTCTTCGGAATCCTGCAACTCCTGAACCAGGGCGCTCACCTGCTCGGTCTGGTCTGCGTAGTCGGCGAGCTCGGAGAGCACCTCGTCGTTCTTCTGCATCAGCGACTTCACCTTACGCATGCTGAGGCCCTGCGGACCGTATACCAGCGCCACCACGGAGGCGTCGCGCGGCAGCGTCCAAACCGTTGCTTTGTCGGCGGGTGCGGGCGGCAGGGTCTCGAGCGGGACCTGGGAGTTGCCCAGCGGGGCGAGCAGCAGGGCAATCTCCGCCTTGGTTCTCACCGCCAGCGGAATATGCACCGGCTCATAGATCAGGTTCTGGCCTTTGCGCAGCGAATTGACGTCGCGCAGCGGCAGCACGGCGCCTCCTTTGGAAGGCGCGACGGAAATCTTGAATGTTCCCAGCGACTGGCTGCCTACGCAGGCGCGCGGCGCGGTTGTGGCCGCGAGGCAGGGGAACGCGACCAGGGACAGCAGTCCCACGAAGCGGCGTGTCACAATTATCATGACGTACACCCGGCGGCGAAAGACTTCACAAATTCGCCAGGCGCTCGTAAGATATTGCCTGGCCGTCATTTTCAGCGGCGTCCGCCGCGGCAACCTTGCCCTGCTATACTATAGGTGCATTTTGACACTCGCTTTCGCGTCGATACAGGTCCGAGGGGGGCTTGCGTGAGTTGGCCGCGAGCCCCCTTTTGTGTTTGTGGAGCCGCCATAGCGAGGATCGATTGCACTAACAAGAAGAGGAACATCGATGAAAGAAAAAGGTACAGTGAAGTGGTTTAATGCAGCCAAAGGATATGGCTTCATCCAGCGGGAAAATGGCGAAGATGTCTTCGTGCATTTTTCGGCGATCCAGAAGGAGGGTTATCGGAGCTTGGATGAAGGCACCAGTGTGGAGTTTGAAGTAACGCGCGGTCCCAAGGGGCTGCAGGCGGCCAACGTCACGATGGCCTAAGGCATGGCGGGCGGCATCCAGGCCGGCGGACCGCCCGCGTCGAAATCCACTGTGGAGGTTTATGAGCAAAGAAGACAACATTGAAGTCACTGGCACGGTTTTGGAGAAGTTCCCCAGCGGCAAGTTCAGCGTCCAAATCGAGCATGACCGGGTGGTGCTCGCCCACTTGGCCGGGCGGCTCCGCCGCAACCGCATCCGGGTGCTGGCGGGCGACAAGGTCACCCTCGAGCTGTCCCCTTATGACCTGACGAAGGGCCGCATTACATTCCGCCATAGGTAGAGTCCTGATATCCTCGGTCAACCTCAAGATAGTGCGCTACATTACATACAGTACTGGTTTGTCCGTGCTAAAAATTGTTTAGAGTTCGGCCGGCGTGGGCTACTATTTGTGTATGGGTTCGCAGGCCTTGCTTCGACGGCCGGGAGCCGGCGCCAAGTTCATACAGTTGTTTGAGTTAGGGCTGTCTAGCGTGCAAGGATGGACGATCCAATGACTCCCGAGGAGCGCATCGCGCGGCGTACGCGTACCCGTCGTCTCAACGATATCAAGGCAGAGGGCGCGGTCGAAAAGGGCAGGAACGCGCAGTCGTCCAGCCGTTCCCGCAAGCCGACCGGCGATCCGGCCGAAAATCTGGTTGCGGTTCTGTCGCAGAAAGTCGTGGGTCAACCGGCCGCCACGCGCGTGATTGTGCCGTACATCCAGATGTACCAGGCTGGCCTCGCCCCGGAGGGCCGGCCGGTCGGCGTCTTCCTGTTGCTCGGTCCGACGGGCACAGGCAAGACCAAAACGGTCGAGGCGCTGGCGGAGGTTTTGCACGGCTCCGAGAAGAACATCCTCAAGGTCGATTGCGGCGAATTCCAGATGGAGCACGAGGTGGCCAAGCTCATTGGCGCGCCGCCGGGCTACCTGGGGCATCGTGAAACGCAGCCGATGCTTACCCAGCAGAAACTCAACGGCGTCACCTCCGAGAAATGCAACCTCTCACTGGTTTTGTTTGACGAGATCGAAAAGGCCGCGCCTTCCATGACGCGCCTGCTGTTGGGAGTGCTGGACAAGGGCATCCTGCGGCTGGGCGACAACACCGTCGTCAATTTCGAAAAGAGCCTGGTCTTCCTGACCAGCAATCTGGGCGCCCGCGAAATGATCCGGGAAATCAACCCGGATTTCGGTTTTCAATCCGTCCAGCAGGCCGAGCGCGGCGATCTCACCGGCAAGCTGCAGAACATCGCATTGGTAGCGGTCCGCAAGCGCTTCTCGCCGGAATTTGTCAACCGCATTGATTGCATCATTACTTATCAGCCGCTCACGCCGGAATCGCTGTCGACCATCCTCGATCAGCAGATTGCCGATCTCCAGAATCACGTGAATACGCGGCTGGGTGCGCGGTCGTTTACGCTCGATGTGCCCTTCGAGGCGCGCCGGTTCCTTTTGCAGAAGGGAACCAGCGCGGAGTACGGCGCCCGCGAGCTCAACCGTACGATTCACCGCAACCTGACGCAGCCGCTCGCGACCCTGGTCGCCACCGGGCAAGTCAGCGCCGGCGCACGCGTGCTCGTGGAAGTGTCTGCCGATGGCGAAGGCCTGCGCCTACGTTCCGCCGAAGGTGACGAAGCCCGTGCGCCCTCGCATCCCACCGTGTTGCTGGTGGACGACAACCGCGACCTGCTGCATTTCCTGGAACGCCTGATGGCCGACGCCGGCTGGAAATTGCTGACCGCCGAATCGGCGTCCGAAGCTCGTAAGTTGATGGCCGCCGAGAAGCCCAACGCCGCCTTGCTGGACTACATGCTGCCGGATGGCAACGGCGTGGAGCTCGGCGTGGAATTCCTGCAATCGCAACCGCGCATGCTGGTCATCATGATGACGGGCACGATCCTGCCGCCCGAGGAAGAAGCGCTCTGCGAGGAACACAATTTCCCCGTTTTGCGCAAACCGTTCCTGGCCTCGGACGTCATGAACCAGATCCGCAGCCGCCTCACACCCGCCGCCGGCGCCACCCGCGGCGCGTAGCGCCTCCTATCAGCAAATTCCCGCGTTCCAGAGATCCGCCAGGGTATCGCCGTGCAGTTCGTCGTTGATTTACGAATTACGCGTAAGTACAATACGTGAAGGAGCAGCCAATGAAGAAGACTCTGGAATTTGGAGCCGGACGGTTACGCGGCAAGATCGGTCTCATCGCCACCACCAGGGATGGCAAGGAACTCAAAGATCTGCTGAATCAATACAGCCACAGCCGTAACGGCCGCGGCAACGTGGTGATGGCCCGGGTTGGCGACGATGCGCTGGCGCGCATCGATCAACTGGTGGAGGCTGGCATCTTCGCCAGCCGGTCGGAGTGCGCCGCGTTTCTGATCAGCGCTGGCATCGAAAGCCAGAAGGAACTCTTCGAACGTCTGAGCGCGCACACCGAGGAGATTCGCAAGCTCAAAGAACAGCTTCGCCAGGTCGCGCTCGATGCGCTGCGTCCCAAGCAGCCGGATGCCACCGGCGCCTGAGCGTACGCGCAGGCCCGAGAAATTTTCGATTTTTGCTTTTTTGCTATTGCCTCCACGCGAAAAAAGGTTATTCTAGGGGTGATTAAGCCTGACAACAGGAGGCGTGCATAATGTTTGATGGTCAGAAGCTCACTGCCAACGACGAAGAAGACATGGAAGACTTTCAGGACTACGACGACGAAGAACATTCCGGCCTGACTCCGAAGCTCGACGACTTCGACGACGAAGACGAGGACGAGGAGGAAGAAGAGGTCGTGGAAGTAGTCGCCGTGGAGGTCCCTCCGGCGGCGTCCGCACCTGCCGCCCCTCCCGCCGCGCCGCCCGCTGCCCCTCCGGCTGAAGCGCCCAAGAAGCCTGCGAAGAAGGCCACTCAGGCAGCCACGAAAAAAGCGCCGGCGAAGAAGGCTGCGGTGAAAGCGCCGGTCAAGAAGGCCGCCAAGACCGTCCCGGCGAAGAAGGCCGCCGCGAAGAAAGCTCCCGCGAAAAAGGCTCCCGCGAAGAAAGCTCCCGCGAAAAAGGCTCCCGTGAAAAAGACCGCCGTCAAGAAGGCGCCCGCTAAGACTGCGGCCAAAAAGGCAGCGGTGAAGAAAGCGCCGGCCAAGAAGGCCACGAAGAAGAAGGGTAAGAAATAGCCGTCTACTTGTTCACGATCGTCCGGCAGCGTTCAAAGAGCTCGAAGAGTGCCTCGGCATGTTCTTCGGCAGACCGCGTCACGGGTTTGCCGGAGAATCCTGCCGAGGGCGCGTTTCCCTTCCCGTAACCCGTCGTCACCGCAATAAACTTCATCAATTCGAGGGCGACCTCGTCTTTAGTCTTCGCCGGAGGCGCGGGCGGTGCTGTGTTTTCTTTATTCTCGTCCACTGTGATGATGTTCTCCGCCATGGTGTGATACAACTCTAGGGTACAGCATCGATGCCGCTCACCGCTCGCCGGCATGTCCGTAAAATGCGCGGAGGGGCCCAATCCCACCTGCTGGAGGCGGACGACGGCAATTATTACATCGTCAAGTTCCAGAACAACCCCCAGCACCGCCGCATCCTGGTGAACGAGCTGGTTGCCGCGGTTTTCCTCAATTACCTGCAGATCTCCGCGGCGCCCGCTGAAATCATCAACATCACTCCCGAATTCCTGAGCGCCAATCCTGCGGTTCACATCCAACTCGGCTCCAAACAGACACCCGTCGTACCGGGCTGGCACTTCGGTTCGCGGCACCCGGGCAATCCGGAGCTGCTGGCGGTCTACGACTTCCTGCCGGATGCGCTGCTGAGCGGCGTGAGCAACCTGTCCGATTTTCTGGCGGTGCTGGTCTTCGACAAATGGATGGGAAATGCCGACGGCCGGCAGTCCGTCTTCTTTCGCGCGCGCGTGGAGGACTGGCAGCAGACGGTCAAGAAGGCATTCGTCGCCGTGATGATCGATCAAGGATTTGTCTTCAACGGTCCGAGTTGGGACTTCGCGGACTCTCCCCTGCAGGGACTCTATCCGCGCAAGCTGGTCTACGAGCGCGTCCGTTCGCTGGAAGATTTTCAGCCGTGGCTCGAACAGATCGTACATTTTCCGGAAGAGATCGTGGACCGGGCGTTTCGCCAGATTCCGCCGGAATGGCTTGCCGGCGAGGATGCCGAGTTCGAGCAGCTTCTCGAGAATCTGCTCCGGCGCCGCGCGCGGGTGCCGGACCTGATCGCCGATACCCGCAAAGCGCGCATCAACCCTTTCCCCAACTGGACGTGATTTCTTTCGCGATCCGCGCGGCGGTTGCGGGCGCCATCAGAATCCCGTTCCGGTAATGCCCGTACGCCAGCCACACGGGAACGTCCGGCAGACGGCTGATCGCCGGTTCGAAGCCGGGCGTGGCCGGACGGAAGCCGAGCCAGATTTCGGGCTCGCCGGCCGCGCGCAATTCCGGTACCAGGTCGAACACCCGCGCGCGGATATCGGCGATCACCTGGGCGTCGATTTCGCGATTGAAGCCCACCTGCTCGGAGGACGTACCGGCGATGGTGTAGCCGTTCGAGCGCTGTGTGACGTAGGTATGCCCGTGCCGCAGCACTGGTCCCATGGAGCCGGGCGGCAGCGAGAAACCAAACAGGTAGCCGCGGACCGGGAATGAGACGGGGGTCTCGATCCTGCCGTGTGGACCATGCACCGGAATCTCTCCGGCCCAGGCTCCCGCCGCCAACACCGCCGCCGAACCCGTCAGCTTGCCGCTGGTGGTCTCGACCTCCGTTTGACCATCCGCGGTGCGCACCGCTATCGCGCGCGTCTGTTCGCGAATCTCGACGCCGCGCTGCTCGCAGGCGCGGCGGAGGGCGTCCATGACCTGACGGGGATCTACAACGGCTTCGTCCGGATAAAATAGCCCGCGCTCGGTGAACTCCGACCGGATCCCCGCCTCCTGTTGGGTCGCGCGGCGCGCCCGCAGCTCCTGCCATTCGCTATCGTTGCGCGCGATTTCGATTTCGCCGCAGGTCCGGTAGTCGATCGGCAGGCCAGTCTCGCTCCTCAGTTCTTCGACGAACGCCGGATACATGGCCAGACTTGCGAGCGCGAATTCCGCCCACTGGCTGCGTTGGGCAAATTCGCCTCCCGGGGCCAGCATGCCGGCGCCGGCCCAACTGGCCTCGGCGCCGAACGTTCCGGCATCGAGCAGCGTAACGGCGGCGCCCGCCTGAGCCAGCCGCCAGGCGATGGAACCGCCAATGATTCCAGCGCCGATAATGATGACCTTCGCATCTGTCGCCATGAAACTACCATGTTAACGTCAAGCGCCCGGAGGGCCATGCTACGATAGTCGGTTGTCAGGCCGCGGGGGTCCGATGGTGATGGGTTGGGCCTCACGGCTACCCACCTATGTACCAAGTCATCGCCCGCAAATACCGACCGCAATCGTTCGTAGATGTGGTCAATCAGGAGCACGTCAAGACCACGCTCGAAAACGCCATCGCGCAGAACCGCATCGCGCACGGCTACATCTTTTCCGGTCAGCGGGGTACAGGCAAGACCACGGTGGCGCGCATTCTGGCGCGCTGCCTGAATTGTGTGAATGGTCCCACGAACAAGCCTTGCGGCGAGTGCGCGAGCTGCCGCGAAATCGCCGCAGGCGGTTCGGTGGACGTGATCGAGATCGACGCGGCTTCCAATCGCGGCATCAACGAAATGCGGGAGTTGCGCGAAAATGTGCGCTACCAGCCCGCGCGCGACCGCTACAAGGTCTTCATAATCGACGAAGCGCACCAGATCACCAACGAAGCTTTCAACGCGCTGCTGAAAACGATTGAAGAACCGCCCGCCTGGGCGGTATTCATGCTTTGCACGACCGAGGCGCACAAGATTCCGGCGACCATCGCGTCGCGCTGCCAGCAGTTCAGCTTCCGCTCGGTGGATTTCGAAGACCTGGTGGCGCGCATGGCCTGGATCTGCGAGCAGGAAGGCATCCACGCCGATGCGGAGGCGCTGGCGGTGCTGGCGCAGGCGGGCGAGGGTAGCGTGCGCGATTCGCTTTCCGCGCTCGACCAAGCCATCGCCTGTTGCGGCGATACGCTTTCGGCCACCGAAGTGCGCGCCCTGCTGGGCGCGTTTTCACTCGATGCGCTCGAGCAGGTGAGCCAGGCGCTGATCGAGAGCGCGCCGGCGCGGATGCTGGAAGTGGTGAACGAGCTGGAGCGCAACGGCCATAACCTGCAGCACTTCAGCCGCGAGCTGGCGCGCTACTTTCGTAATCTGCTGGTGGCGCGGTTGACGGGCGGCGAGACACGGCTGATCGCGGCATCGGCAGCGGAGCGGCAGAAGCTGGCGGAGATCGCCGGCAAGTTCTCCGAGGAAGATCTGACCCGTTATCTGCAGCTCTCGCTCGACCTGTTCAGCGACCTGCAAGCCTCGCTCCAGCCGCGCTTCCATCTGGAGCTGGGCCTGCTGCGCATGGTGCACGCAGGCCGGCTCGTGTCGATCGAGGAGGCTCTAGCGGGAATTCCGGCGGCGGCCGACCGCCCGCATACCGCCGCCCGCCCCCAGCCCCCAGCCCCCAGCCCCCAGCAGGGCTCCTGGCGCGAAAAGCTGCACGCCACCCTGATGGAACTGGGCATGGCCTTTACGGCCGACGCCGTCGAGCATTCCGAGATTGTGGAAACGAATGGCGAACTGCGCTTTACCACGCCCAAGGAATTCTCGCTTGCCATGCAGGAGGCGGATCTGAGCAAGGCGCTGCGGCAGATCGGCGGCCGGCCGCTGCGCATCAAGATTATGATCGGCGAGGCCGCCGTACAGGAGAAGATCGCCGTCCCCGCGGCGCGCGAGGACGATCTATCGCAGCGGGCACTGGCCAATCCGGAGGTGCAGCGCTTTCGCGATGTGTTCGGCGGCGAAGTGCGCACGGTTCGCAATCTAAAGGAGTAGCTACGTGAAGATACCAGGCAACATGCAGGCGATGATGAAGCAGGCGCAGCAGATGCAGGAGCGCATGCAGGAAGAGGTCGCGCAGATCCGCGTGGAGGCGTCGGCCGGCGGCGGCATGGTCACGATCAAGATGGACGGGCACAAGAACGTGCTGGCGGTGAAAATCGACCCGGAAGTGGCCGGCGACGTCGAGATGCTGCAAGATATGGTGCTGGCCGCCTGCAATGAAGCAACCAAGAAAGTAGAGCAGGAGAGCCAGCAAAAGATGAGCGGCATGTTGGGCGGGCTGGGTCTGCCGCCAGGATTGTTTTAGCCGATGCCGGATTTCGCGGAGCCGCTGGCGCGGCTGATCAACGAATTCAAACGCCTGCCCGGCATTGGCCAGAAATCCGCACAGCGCTTGGCGTTCCATGTGCTGCGTGCCCCGCGCGAGGATGCCGAGCAGCTTTCGCAGGCGCTCCTGGATGTAAAAGATAAGCTGAGCCTGTGCCGCATCTGCAATAACATCAGCGACGGTGACCTGTGCGGTTTCTGCCGGGATCCCAATCGCGATCAGAAGGTGGTATGCGTGGTCGAGGAAGCGCCGAACATTCTGGGCATTGAGACCACCCGGCAGTTCTCCGGCCTGTACCACGTGCTGCACGGCGCTTTGTCGCCGCTGAAGGGCATCGGCCCGGAGCAACTCAAGATCAAGAGCCTGGTGGAACGTATCGGCGCCGGCGGCATCGAGGAGATTATCGCGGCTACGAATCCCACGGTGGAAGGCGAAGCTACGGCGGTTTACTTATCGAAGTTGCTGAAGCCGCTGGGCGTGAAGGTGACGCGCATCGCCATGGGGATTCCCGTGGGGAGCGATATCGAGTTTGCCGACGAAGTCACCATGTGGAAGGCGATGGAGGGGCGGCGGGAGATGTAGTGTATAATTCCCCCATGAAACGAGTCGCCTTTTTGATGCTGTTTTCCTCCCTGGCGTTCGCCGAAACCTGGAACGGCACGCTGGTGGACGTCATGTGCAAGAACAAGGACCTGGCCAGCCACACCACCAAGTGCGCGATCGGTTGCGCCAGGAGCGGATACGGTCTGGTGCTGGCCGACGGCAAGTTCGTGAAGTTCGACGAAGCCGGCAACGCCAAAGCCCTGGCAGTACTGAAGGCCACCAACAAAGAAAAAGACCTGAAGGCGAAGGTCACCGGCACGCTCGACGGCGACACGGTTCAAGTCGAATCAGTCGAACTGCAATAGCCGCTTGCGAACGTCCACCCAGGCCGGAAACACCTCCGGGTTTTCCAGCCACACCAGTATCCACTGCGCCATCTCTTCCTTCTGCGCCCGCTTCCCGGGCGGTGTTTTGGGGCTGCGCGCGACGAAGTGCGCACGGTCCTTGGCCGCGATCACCTGCCGCCGGCAATAGCGCGCGCGCACCCGGTCGCCAGCGCGTGCAGCCTCAATATAGACTTCCAGCATCGCGCGTAGATCGGATTCGAGCCCGGCAAAGGAGTGCTGCCGGATGCCGGCGTATGGCTGCGCGAAGGGCAATCCGGTGTCGCGCAACAAGTCGCGCAGGTAGCTTTCCGAGATGGGCGCCAGCTCGCGGAGAGCCGTTTGCCACTCCGCCTCGCCGATCGCCGTGAGGCGCCTCTCCGCGAGAAATTCGCGCAGGGCCTGCTTCCTCGATTTAGGCCGCATGATGCCCGCGCCACACGCGCCGGCCGACGGGTGTACAGTGTAATGAACGGAGGGGCTCACCATCGCCCATGAAATCAGCCTATACTGTCCTATTGGCAAAGGCAAAGCGTCAGCGCAAATGAAACGTCGGGTCGTGATAACGGGGATCGGGGCGGTCAGCCCCAATGGAATAGGCCGAGAGGCATTCTGGGAGGCCAGCCGAAAGGGCATCAGCGGGGTGCGTCGCATCACCCGCTTCGACCCGTGCGGCTACGCCGTACAGGTGGCCGGCGAGGTGGTGGGATTCGACGAGTTCAAGTATGTCGACCCGAAGGACCGCCAGCACGTGTCGCGCGTGGTGCCGCTTGGCGCCGCGGCGGTGAAAGAAGCGCTCGAGGACGCCGGCATCGATGTCACATCGCTGACCCGCGACGAGTTGCGTCAGGTCGGCGTGATCGTTGGCTCCGGCGGCGGCAGCCAGGAATTCACGGAAGAGCAATACCGCCTCTATTACTCGGGCAAACAGAAGCAGTGCAGCGTGTACACCATTCCCACGTCCACCATCGGCACGCTGGCGAGTGAGGTCTCGATGCGGTTCGGCTTCCGCGGACTGAGCCACATCGTGTCGACGGGCTGCACCTCTTCGACGGATGCGATCGGCTACGCCTACCGCAATATTCAGGCGGGCGTGCTCGACACGATGATCGCGGGCGGCGTGGATGCGCCCATCGCGCCGCTGATTCTGCGCGGGTTCATGATGATGCGCATCATGAGCACGGGCTGGAACTCCCAGCCGGAGCGGGCTTCGCGGCCGTTTTCGCGCGATCGCGACGGGTTCGTGATCGCGGAGGGCGCCTGGTTCTTCGTGATGGAGGACCTGGAACGGGCGCGCGCGCGCGGCGCGCACATCTACGGCGAGATTGCCGGCTACGGGTCGACTTGCGAAGCGTTTCATCGCGTGCGGCTGGAAGAGTGCGGCGAAGAGCCCGCCCGCACCATGCAGATGGCGATGGAGGAAGGCGGCGTCACGCCGGGCGACGTGCAGTACGTGAATTATCACGGCACCGGTACGGAGCTGAACGACCGCATCGAGACGCGCGCCATGAAACTAGCGTTTGACGGGCACGCCTACAAGCTGGCGGGATCGTCGATCAAGAGCCTGATCGGTCATCCGCAAGGGGCCTGCGGAGCGGCCGGGATCGCGGCTACGCTGCTGGCCATGCGCGATGGTGTGGTGCATCCCACGATCAACGTGGACGAGCCGGATCCGCAATGCGATCTGGACTACATCCCCGACATCGGGCGGCGCCTCAACATCGAACACGCGGTGGCCAACTGCATCGCCTTCGGCAGCAAGAATTCGGCAATGTTGCTGCGGCGGATCTAGTTAGCGGCCGGTGTGTGCTCCACCGTGATGGCGGACGCGCGCGCGACTTTTCCGCTGCGCGCTTCGTCGAGCGAGATGTGATTGGCGGCCAGGATCGTACCGGTAGTGCGGTCGAGGCCGATGCGCGCGGTGACGTAAGCCACCAGGGCCGCCGTCTCGGTGGATTGCGCCGTCGTCAGGTCCCGCTGCTGCTGAATCACGTTATACGGAATCGACGCGCCCAGGGCGAAGCGTTTCTGCTCGCTCGAGAGCAACTGCTCCTGCAATTTCCGGTTGGCCACGGCGGCTTCATAACGCGCGCGCGCCTGCCGGACGGCGATCACGTAGTTCTGGACGTCCACTTCCACCTGGTTCAGATCCCTGCGCGTGCTCAACTGGGTCTGGCGGTATGACAACTGATCGATGCCGTAATCGGCCTGCGCCTGCCGGTTCCGCAGCTGCGCGGCGTAGAATCCGGCAACGGTGGCAGCTGGATAGGAGAAGTTGAACACCTGCTGCAGGGCCGTGCCGATGCCGCCGACCAGTTTTGGGTTGGGCGCCAGAGTCACGCCGTCGATGGTGAGGGAATGCCCCGTACCGGCCAGGCCGGCCTGGCTGTCGCTGGCGAACACACCGGAGTTTGGCAGCAATCCGTTCCTGGTTCCCAGGTTCGAGACAGCGGCGGCCGCTTCGCTTTCCTTCTCCGTCGCCAGGTCGGTGCGATTGCTCAACGCCTGCTTGACCAACTCGCCGATCGAGGGCAGATTGTCCTGGTCCGGCATGATCATGCGGTCGACCGGTTCGATGCGCGCGTTGGCGATCGCCGGGTCGGAGGTTCCGACGCGGCTGATCAGGTTCTTGAGCTGCAATTCCTGCTGCTGGCGGGTCGTATCGGAATCCACCAGGGCCTGCTCGCTGGTGACTAACTGGCTTTCCGCGTTGATCACATCGGAAGGCGCGAGCGATCCGAGCCGGACTTGCTCTTTGACGTTGGCCAGAAATGTGCGGGCTGTCTCGGCGGCTGTGCGCTTGGCCTTGGCGTCCTCATCGGAGGCCACCAGGTTGTAGTAGACGTTCAGAACCTGAGAGACGACGTTGATGACCTGCGTTTGAAACGCGAGATCGGAAACGCCGGCGTTCATCTTGGCCACAGTAATGAAGCGCGAGTTCACCGCAATGCCAAAGCCTTGCAGAAAACCCTGCTGGATGGAGAAGGAAAGAGCCGGGGCCGAGGAAGGATTCAGAAGGTCGTTGGGCGAGTTTTCATTCAGGTAGTTTTCGCTATAAGTGACCGTGGCGCTGCCGCCCGTGAGCAGGCCTTGCGTGTAGCTCAAAGAGTAGACGCGCGTCTTGTCCACCAGCGCGGGGGTTTCGCTGAGAATCTGGTTGGCCTGCGGGTTAGTCGTGTGGCTGAAGGTACTGGTTTCCTGGATGACGGGATCGAGCGTTTGCGTTACCGGACCGATCTGTTGGATCGAGGCGCTGGTCGTCTGGACACGGCTGCTGCCCGATCCGGGAATGGAGATGCCGGCCGATCTCTGTGACCCGGCCACGCCTTGTCCCAGTGCGGACGCTCCGACCTGGGAGGTGTTGGACGGCACGCCAGGCAGGGTGCCGCCGGCCTCGGAGCGCGTCACGTTCCAGTTCGCGATCAGCGGATTGTAGCGGGCCACCTCGACGTCCAGGTTGTTTTCCAGAGCCAGGGCGACCGCATCTTGCACGGTCAAATATAGCGTTCCGGCGCGCACGAGTTGCGCGAGGCGGCCGGAGTTCGCCAGGCGGACAGGCGGCACTTCCACCGGGAAATACGACCGCACAAAGGGCGGGACGGATGCTCTCTCCGGCGCGATTGCGGAGTGCGCGTCCTGCGCCCACGACAGGGATGCGGGAAAGGTGAGGCTCAGTCCCAGGGCGACACACCGGCGAATGGAGTCGCGGATCATGGCCGTTCCTCCTTGGGCAACTCCGCGGGCAAAGTGGATGGCGTCGAAATGCGTCCCGTCATCGCTTCGTCCACCGAGATGTGATTGGCTTCGAGCGTGCGGCCCACGGCCTGATCGAGGGCGATGCGGGCGTGCGTATAATTCGCCATGGCTTGCTCTTGGGAACTCTCCGCCGTGGCCAGGTCACGCTGGTCCTGCACTACCTGGTACGAGATGACGGCGCCCAGCCGGTAGCGCTTCTGGTCCCCTTCCAGGGTCTGTTCCACCAGTTCGCGCGATTTGGTGGCGGCCACATAGCGCGCGCGCGCCTGTTGCAAACCAACCAGCGCGTTCTGCACATCCACCCGGATCTGGTTGACGTTCTTGCGCAGGTTCAGTTCGTTCTGGCGCAATTCCAGCAAGCTGGTGGCGTAGTCGGCCTGAGCCGCGCGATTGCGCAGCGGAATGTTGAGCGAAACGCCGGCCGAGTAATTCGGATAGTTCCGGCGGGCAATCTGGGAGAGCAGATCGCTATACCCGGTAGCGTACGAGGTGCCTGCCAATTGGCCGGCCAGTCCATTGTTTGTCAGCTCCGTGAAGGCCTGCAGCGTGGGCTTGAGCTCGCTCCGGATGCCGGCCAGGTTCATCTGGTTGCTCTGCAGATTCAAGCGCGCCTGAGTCATCTCGGGACGCTTGGCGAGGGCCTCTTTGATCAGATCGTCCAGGGGCCGGACCTCGTCCTGGGCGGGGACTTCGATCTTGTCGAGCGGGATGATATGGACGCCCACCAGGCCGGCGGCAGCAACGCCGTTACGGGTCAGGTAATTTTTCAGGACCGTCTCCTGCTGCAGTAAATTGGTCTGCGAGGTCACCAGGTCCTGCTGGCTGGCGTAGAGCTGCGATTCGGCGCGCGTAATTTCAATCGGCGCGGCAGTGCCGAACTGCACGAGCTTCTTATTATCGGAGAGCAACTGCTCGGCTGTGGCCACTTCGCGCTGGCGGGCGCGCACGTCCTGGTCGAAACTCACCAGGTCCCAATAGAGGTTCAGAGCCGCGGAAACGGTTGTAATCACCTGCTGCTCAAACTGCAAATCGCTGACCTTCAGGTTGTTTTTCTGCACACGGATATTCCGGCCGGTGACCGCCCGCCCGAAACCGTAAAGCAGGTTCTGCGTCAGCAGCAAATCCACAAAACCGGAAGTATATGGATTCAGCGAGTACAGAGGACTGTTCAGGCTCACGTGAGTGCTGGCGTAAGTGAGTTGCGCGTTCAGGCCGAAGTCCCAGTTCTGGATGTACTGCGCCTCGTAACTGCGCGTGTTTGTGACCAGGTTGCTCACGCCGGTCAAAGTGGGAAGCGTTTGCGGAGTGCTCGTGTGCCCGAAACTGGCGATCCCGACGACGGTAGGATCGAACGAGGGAATCGGCGGCCCCAACTGCGTGACGATGCCGCCGCCTGAAGTGACCCCGTTGCCGGCGCTCAGACCGCTGCTCGTCACCACGCTGACGCCCTGCAGACTGACGCTTTGCGGGCCCGCGGCGACTGGCAGTCCGACGCTGCGCAGTGCGCCGCCCGCCTCCGCGCGCAGCAGAACCTTCTTGGCCAGCAACGGGCCGTATCGTTGGATTTCCACGTCGATGTTGTTCTCTATGGCCAGCGCCACCACATCCTGCGCGGTCAAGTAGAGATTGCCCGCCCGGATCAGCGACGCCAGGCGCGAGGAATTGTCGAGACGAATCGCGGGAACGCTGCCAGCTTGATAAGGACGCGTCAAAAAGCCCAGGCCACCGGTGGCCGGCCGGATGGAGATCTCGCTCTGGGCAGCCGCACAGGCGCACAGGGCCAGGGAAACCCACAGGATGCGGAGGGAGGTTTGCAATTTGCTCATTTGAAATCAACCGTTAACAGTTGGCGGACGGCACCTTTGGGCAGTCGCGCGCCAAGCTCGCGCTAAGGTGACGCGCGAACTAATAGTTTATTACGCATCCGGAAAGGTTTTGTTCGGTTGAAGACTCGCAGCCCCGCAATTCCGGCGGGCCGGGGATCCGCCGCGGGCAGCATGCCTCTGGCTGGACCGCGCGAGTGCAACGCCCCGCTTGTCCGCCAGTGGAAAAAGTTCGGAGCTTTGACCAGCCGGGAACTTGCTGGAGGTTGGCCTGATTCGGATTCCCATATGAGCCCGACCGGATCCCAAGGGGAGGGACCGGAATCCGCCGAATATGATGGACGTGCTTAGCCCCCGTGCCAGCCGGAGTGCCCGGGAAAGCCGGAAGGCCGCAGCGGAGAATTCGTTCAGGCGCTTAAGGGCGTCACGTGCGGCTTGGCGGGCTCGTCGCTGGCGGGCGGAGCGGCCGGAACGGCAATCCGGCTCAGCGCCTCCAGAACGGTTCCGTCAACGCCGCACACGCACGGCAGCACATCGTCCGCAAAGTAACCCGGGCACCCCGCGGGCTGGCCCGCAAAGCAGTATGCCCGATGTACACGCGGCCCGTCCGCCGGAGTCATGGCGGACGCCGCATTCGAAGACTTGCTGCCGTTGAGTGGTAACGGTTTCGACATGGGAATGCCCCTCCTTGGTATGTGTTTAAACGGCGAGTGCCGGCCGGCTTACGGCGTGATACCGCGGCGGAAAGCCGCTGCGGGCCTAAATTCCTCCGGCTCGCCTTGTCTCTCACTTGCCTTCACCTATAAAAGCGCGGAAAGCGGATGAGAACCGTAATGCGCGAGAGCACTTTCTCCGATAGCGGTACTGCTGCGCACGCAGACGCAGCATGGCTATGGTACTGTGTCAGACAGACTGGGCCCAGGAAGGGTAGCTGCACGGAACCAGCTCACCATATAACGGAACTGCTGCAGGCCTGGAGCGGAGGGGATCAGGGCGCGCTCGATGAGCTTATGCCTATGGTCTATGCCGATCTGCATCGGCAGGCGCAGCGCTATATGTCTCATGAGCGGCCGGAACATACGCTGCAAGCCACTGCTCTGGTCCACGAAGCCTATCTGCGGCTGTTGAATTCCGAGCGCCCCACCTGGCGGGACAATGCTCACTTCTTTGCAGTCTGCGCACGCATGATGCGGCGGATCCTGGTGGATTGGGCGCGTTCCCGCCAGACCTTGAAACGCCGGAGCGACCTGCCAACGTTAAGTTTGGACGAAGTGCTAACGGTAGTGGGGCGCCCCGGCACGGATCTGGTCGCCGTAGATGAGGCCCTGACGGCTCTCGCCGCCGTTGACGCGCGCAAGAGCCAGGTGGTGGAACTGCGTTTTTTCGGCGGTTTGAACGCAAAAGAGACCGCCGAGGTGCTCAAGATCTCGGAAGAGACCGCTCTGCGAGACTGGAAATTAGCCAAGAGTTGGCTGCGGCGGGAGTTGACCAGGGAAAAGCGGGTCAAGGAGTAGTCGCATGGAGCCTGACCGTTGGCGGAAAGTCGAGCAGATCTATCACGCCGCGCGGGAGGTGGAAGAGGGCCAGAGGGCGGCGTTCATCGCAAAGGCCTGCGCGGGAGACCAGGCGCTGATGCAGGAACTGCGGACCCTGCTGGCGCAACCGCAGGCCACCGGCAGTTTTCTGGAAGCGCCTGCGCTGGATGTGGCGGCCAAGGCCCTGGCGAACGAATACTCTATTACGCATCCGGAAAGGTTTTGTTCGGTTGAAGACAGGGGGAGGGTCAGGAGGCGGGTTGACATCAGCGCATCACTGAATCATGATGTAGAGATGCGGACCACCGTCACCCTGGACGATGACGTCTACCAAGCGGCTATGCACCTGGCCGAGTCGTCCGGTGAGCGCTTGGGTAAGGTTCTTTCGAAACTTGCTCGTCGTGGGCTTACCCCGCCGCAGCCTCCCAGAAAGGGTTCCAGGCGATTCCCCACTTTCGAAGTACCGGCGGACGCGCCCGTGATTCCGGCATCCAGGATCCAGCGTGTCATCGATGAAGAAGGATACTTCTGATCTGTTGCTGTTGGACGTGAACGTCCTGTTAGCCATCGCTTGGCCGAACCATCAGTTCCACGCTGCAGCTACGCGGCGGCTGGAATCCGGGCAGAACCGCTGGGCGACTTGCGCCGTGACACAACTCGGATTCGTGCGGTTATCGTCAAACCCGGCCGCCGTCAGGGCGCACAAGACCCCGGCAGAGGCAGCGGCTATGTTGGGACTCATCATCCAGGATTCACTGCACGTATATCTCGAATCGCTTCCCGCGCCGGTCAGCGGCGAGTTCCGTGCTCCCTTTGAAGGTATATTGGGTTACGGACAGGTCATGGACATGTATCTGTTGGCTCTGGCACGGAGCCACCAGGCCACCTTTGTGACATTCGACGCCAAGCTGAAACATCTAAAACTACAAGGCGCCAATCTTGAGGTCCTCGGTGCACTGGTCTGAGCGGCCGAACTGCCGTGCCTTTACCCCGCCCGCTACCCCTGCAGGAACGTGCCGCGATCGAGATCTTCGAAAGCCTGGCGGAGCTGTTCCTGGGTATTCATGACGATGGGGCCGTACCACGCCACCGGTTCCTGGATGGGATTGCCCGAGATCAGCAGGAAACGGATCCCGTCCGGCCCGGCCTGAACTTCGACCTCGTCGCCGCGATCGAACAGAATGAGGGAGCGATTGTCGGCTTCCGCCGGTGGGGCGGTATCCAGCCATCCCACGGATTCGGTCGGCACAGCCAGCGGACCGGAGGCGTTGCAGAACTTGCCCGCTCCGGCGAAAACGTAGGCGAAGGCATGCCGCGCCGTCTTGACAGGCAGGATCTTGCGGTGCCCCGGCGGCACAGAGACATCCAGATAGGTCGGCTCGGCCGCCACGCCATCCACCGGCCCGGACTGGCCCCAGAAGCTCCCGCACACGATGCGCACCGCGGTGCCATCGTCGTCGGTGACGATCGGAATGTCGCCCGCCTTCACCTCCTGGTAGCGCGGCGCGGTCATCTTCAGCGAGGCGGGCAGATTGGCCCAAAGCTGAAAGCCATGCATGCGGCCTTCGGGATTTCCCTTGGGCATCTCCTGGTGGATGATGCCGCGCCCAGCCGTCATCCACTGGACGTCGCCCGCGCCGATGACGCCGCGATTGCCCATGCTGTCGCCGTGTTCGACGGTTCCGTCGAGCACGTAGGTGACGGTTTCGATGCCGCGATGCGGGTGCCAGGGAAAGCCTGCCAGATAATCCGCGGGGATATCGTTCCGGAAGTCATCGAGGAGGAGAAAGGGATCAAAGTCCGAGGTGTTGCCGAATCCGAACGCGCGGCGCAGGTGCACGCCTGCGCCTTCGATCGTGGGCTTGGCTTTCACTAACCGCTTTACGGGCCGCAGGGACGTTTCCGCCTCCGATATTGCGAGTCTACCAGACCGGGTTGCGGCGGTGATGCGGGGCGGCCGCCACAACCGAAACCCGTGCGGTTGTATGCTATGGAAGAGGAGCAACAACCAGTCCCCGCTTTAAAACCATGGCCATTCCCGTCGCCACCGCGCGCGATATCGAATTGACAACCCTGCCCAACGGCGTGCGGGTGATTACCGAGACCATGCCGCATGTGCGCTCGATCTCCGTGGGCATCTGGATCGGGACCGGCTCGCGCCGCGAAACGGGCGACCAGAACGGTATCTCGCATTTCATTGAGCACATGCTCTTCAAGGGGACCACCAACCGGTCGGCGGAAGATATCGCCCGCTCGGTCGATTCGGTGGGCGGCAATCTGGACGCCTTCACGGCCAAGGAACTGGTCTGCTTCAACACCAAGGTGCTCGACCAGCATCTGCCGCTGGCTTTCGATGTGCTGGCCGATCTGGTGCTGCATCCGCTGTTCCGCGAGGAAGACATCGCCAAGGAAAAAGGCGTCATCCTAGAAGAAATCAAGATGGAGGCGGACAGCCCGGATTACCTGGTCCACGAGATCTTCTCCGCCAATTTCTGGAAGGATCATCCGCTGGGCAAGCCCATTCTGGGGACGCGCGAAACGGTGAAACGCTTCGACCCGCAGATCATCGGCGATTACTATCGCGCGGTCTACGCTCCGTCGAATCTGCTGATCACAGCGGCGGGCAATCTGACACACGCAGCGCTGGTCGACCTGGCCAGCCGGAATTTCGCCGCCCTGCCGCCGAACGGAATGCCGCCTCCGGACCAGGCGCCGGCCACGCACGCGCGCATCGCGCTGCGCAACAAGAAATCGCTCGAACAAGTGCACCTGTGCATGGGCGTGCCCTCGTACCCGCTGCCGCATGAGGAGCGCTTCGCCTGCTACGTGCTCAACACGCTGCTGGGCGGCGGCATGAGTTCGCGGCTTTTCCAGAATATCCGCGAGCGCCAGGGCCTGGCTTACGCGGTCTTCTCCGAACTGAGCCCTTACCGCGATACCGGCTGTCTGTCGATCTACGCCGGCACTTCGCTTGAATCGGCGGGCAAGGTGGTCGAGTCCATCACCAAGGAATTCCAGCAGCTTAAGCAGGAAGGTGTCAGCGACGAAGAGTTGCGCCGCGCCAAGGATCATCTAAAAGGTTCCCTCATGCTGAGCCTGGAATCCACGTCGAGCCGCATGTCGAATCTGGCGCGCCAGGAGATGTACTTCGGCCGCTTCTTCACCCTCGACGAACTGGTGGAAAGCATTGAACAGGTCAGTGCCGCCGACGTGCAGCGCATCGCACAGACCTTCTTCGATCCGAAGCAGATTGCCCTCACCGTGCTCGGCAATCTGGACGGATTCAAGATCGGCCGTGAGGACCTGGTGTGCTGAGATCATGAAATTCCTGATTCCGGTCCTAGCGGCCGTCGTCCTGCTGCTGGCGGGTGCGAAGGGCATCACGATCCGCAAGGACTTGACGGCGGAGCGGCAGGCCATCGGCGCGGACTGGGCGCAGGTGGACGCCGCGCTCGAGCAGCGGGCCACAGTGGCCGGTGAATTGGCGGAGATGGTGCGGGCCGAAGCGCCGCGAGAAGTCCGGGCCCTTGCAGAGGTCCAAGATACGCGCCTGGCGCTCACCCGGGCGCACGGCTTGCATGAAAAGATACAGGCCAACACGCGGCTGGATGACGCGATCGCGCGCCTGATGTTACAAGTGGAAGGCTATCCGAAGATCGAAAACAGCAAGCGGTACCGCGGTTTCCTCGATAGTTTAAAAGACGCCGAATACCAGATCGCGGTGGCGCGCCGGAAATACAATGAAGCCGTGGAACACTACAATGCGGGCCTGGATGTGTTCCCCAACAACATCGTGGCCTCGGTGACGCGCCTGGGCAAAATCGACGCCTATTTCCAGACGCCCGCAATGTAACCTCATCATGGACACACCTGTTTTTCCGAACTACATCGACGGCCAGTGGGCCGACAGTGGATCGCACTTCAAGAATGGCAACCCGGCGAACACGGAAGCGGTCGTGGGTCTATTTGCCAAGGGTACCGCGCAGGATGTCGCCGCTGCCGCTGCCGCGGCCGCCGCAGCGCTGCCGGCCTGGATGCACCTGAATGCCCCGGCGCGCGGCGCCATCCTTTTCAAGACCGCCGAGATTCTGGACCGGCGATTCGACGCGATCGCCGCGGACATGACCCGCGAGGAAGGCAAAACGCTGCCCGAGGCCAAGGGCGAGGTGCGCCGCTCCATCAACATTTTTCGGTATTTCGGCGGCGAAGGTGCGCGCCTGGACGGCTTCCTGGTGCCTTCAGAGCGCGAGCGCGTACACATGTTCGCCATTCGCAAGGCGATCGGCGTGGTGGGCCTGGTCACGCCGTGGAATTTTCCGAGCGCCATACCGGCATGGAAGCTCGCGCCCGCGTTGATCTGCGGTAATACTGTGGTGCTGAAGCCCGCATCCGCCGCGCCCCTCAGCGCCTGGCGTATCGTGGAAGCCTTGCACGAGGCCGGGCTGCCGAAGGGTGTAGTTAATTTTGTGGCTGGATCCGGCGGCGCACTGGGCCAGGCGCTGGTGGAAGCCGCGCCGCTGAAGGCTATTTCGTTTACGGGCTCCTGCCAGACCGGCAACTGGCTGCACGCGGAAGCCTCCAAGCGCCGCCTGCGCATCCAACTCGAGATGGGCGGCAAGAATCCAACGATCGTACTGGCCGACGCCGATTTCGACGCCGCCGTCGAAAACACGGTGAACGCGGCATTCTTCTCGACGGGCCAAAAGTGCACCGCCACCAGCCGCGCGATCGTGGAAGACGCGATTTACGGCCGCTTCGTGGAGGCGGTTGTGGAGCGCACCCGCAAGCTGCGAGTGGGTGACGGCATGCAAGCGGGCATCGACATCGGCCCGTGCGTCGACCAGGCGCAAATGGATACCGTGCTGCATTACATCGAAATTGGACGGCGCGAGGCAGGGGCACCGAAGATTGGAGGGCAGCGGCTGACGACGGGCGATCTTGCCAAAGGCTACTTCGTCGAACCGACTGTTTTTGCGGACGTAACTCCGGAGATGGCCATCGCACGCGAAGAGATCTTCGGTCCGGTGCTCGCCATCATGCGCGCGCGCGATTTCGAGGACGCCATGCGCATCGCTAACGACATTCCGTTCGGCCTTTCCGCCTCCATCCAGAGCACCAACCTGTCACGTGTTTTCGAGTTTGTGTACCGGGCGGAAGCAGGCCTGTTGACCGTCAACCTTCCCAGCGCCGGCGTGGAGTATCAACTGCCCTTCGGCGGCACCAAGGATTCCAGCTTCGGGCCGAAGGAACAGGGTCCCGCCGCGCTCGATTTCTATAGCGACTACAAAACCGTTTACCTGAAATACTAATGCGTCTTGGACAAATCAAAGCTGAAAGCGGTCTGCTCGCCGCTGTGTTTGAAGGGGACCAAGCCCGCACGGTTCCCGGCTACACCGTGGCGGATCTGATCCGCCGCTCGGAAACGCAGGGCGTTTCGCTGAGTAAGACTACCGCGCGGCTGGCCAGCCGTCACGCGGAACCGCTTCCGCCTGCCCTGCCGATCGTGCCGCCGGAGGTGTGGGCATGCGGCTGCACTTACGAAACCAGCGCATCGTTTCGCGATGCCGAGCACGGGACACGCGAGGGCATGTACGCCTATGTGTACAACCAGCCGCGCCCCGAGATCTTTTTCAAAGGCACGGCGCGCGTGTGTGTGGGCCACGGACAGGCGATCGGTATCCGGGCAGATTCGCGCTTCACCGCGCCCGAGCCGGAACTGGCTCTGGTGCTGGGCAGCAAAGGCAACGTGGTTGGATACACCCTGGCCAATGACGTCTCCGCCTGGGATATCGAGCGCGAGAGCGCGTTGTATCTGCCGCAGTCGAAGGTCTATTCCGCCTCCTGCGCGCTCGGCCCAGTGATCGTGACGGCGGACGATCTGCCCGATCCTTACAACCTGGACATGACGTGCACGATCACGCGCCATGGCCAGCAGATCTTCGCGGGCAGCGTATCGACTTCCAAGCTGCATCGCAAGTTCGACACGTTGATCGAATATTTGCAGCGAGCCAACCACGTGCCGGCGGCCACCGTGCTGCTCACGGGCACGGGGATCATTGTGCCGGAGAATGCGGCGCTGGTTCCGGGCGATGTGGTGGCGATCCGGATTGCCGAGATCGGCGAGTTGACGAATACGGCGCAGATCGTGGGCACGGCTTGAGAAATCTGCGGCAACGACGTGTTATCGTGCCGGGCGATTGTACTTCTCCAGCACCTGCTTGAGGCGGTCGTGCGGCAGGGCGATGACGCTGTGTCCTTCGTAGCCCGTCATGGTCTGCGCGCCGACCATGGCGTTAACGATCGCCTCTTCGGTGGCCTGGGCCGTCGCTTCGAACAGCCGGTTCATTTCATCGTTTGGGAGCATCGTCAGCTTCACCTGGCCCGAGGTGCGGCCGGCGTCGGGGTTGGCGGTCGAGAAAGCGATGAAGATGTCGCCTGAGCCGTTGCCGGAGATGGAGCCAGTGCGGGCGAGTCCCAGCGAGGCGCGCCGTGCCAAGCGCTTTGTCTGATGCGGCAGCAGCGGCGCGTCGGTGGCCACTACGATGATGATCGATCCGACATCCTCGCCCGAGTGGCGGTAGTTGCTGGCGTATGGCTCGTTGCCCGGAATCTCCTGTCCAACCGGCACGCCCGCGATGCGCAGCTGCGGGCGGCGTCCACAGTTGCATTGCACCAGCACGCCTACGGTGTAAGGGCCAGCCTTGCGCGAACTGGTGCCGATGCCGCCCTTGAATCCGTAGCACACCATGCCGGTGCCGCCGCCCACGTTTCCTTCGGCGACCGGTCCGGCCTTCGCGGATTCGAGCGCCACGGAGACGTCGGCTTCGTGTACGTGAAATCCGTTGATGTCGTTCAGGAAGCCGTCCCAAGTTTCGGCGACGACCGGCAGCGACCATTCGTCGCTCAAGTCGATGCCGGCCTGGCGGGCGCGCGCCACGCGCCACTTGATGTACGCGTCGCGCACGATGCCGACGCTGTGCGTGTTGGTGATCATCACCGGCCCGTCCAGCAGGCCGGATTCTTCGAGCCAGGTGGTGCCGGTCATTTCGCCGTTGCCATTCAGCGAGAACCAGCCTCCGAACACGGGCGGCGCGAATTGTTTGCCGCGCGGCCAGACGGCCGTGACTCCGGTGCGCACCGCCTGTGGGCCCTCGCCCGAGATCAGCGTGACGTGGCCCACTTCAATTCCGGGCACGTCGGTAATGGCATTCAGCGGTCCCGGCGCGCCATCGAACGGCACGCCCAAATCGCGGGCGCGCGCGGACAACAGAACCACGAGGGCGAATAGTAGCAAGGCAATCCGAGTCAGCATAGCGAGATATTATAATCGGCTCTGCAATGCGACGCATTTTTCTGATTTCGGTACTCTGCGCTTCGGCCGCTTGGGCGGGCGGCGATAATTACAAGAACTTCGACGTGGCTGTCTATAGCCGCGTCTACGAGACCAAGCAGATGAAGGACCCCGCGTGGCTGGAGAGCCACTGGGAGGCGATCTCGCGATATATGAAGATCGACAAGATCTACCTCGAGACCCATCGCGACATGGTGGTGGTGGACCAGGCGACGCTCGACCAGGCGAAGAAGTTTTTCTTGAGCAAAGGCGTGAAAGTGTCGGGCGGCATCACCGCCACGATCAACGAGCGAAATCTTTTCGAGACGTACTGCTACTCCGATCCTACGCTGCGGCAGAAGATGAAGGACGTAGTCGAGTTTACGGCGCGTAACTTCGACGAGATTATCTTCGATGACTTCTTTTTCACGGACTGTAAGTCCGATAGCGAGATCGCGGCGAAGGGCAATAAGACCTGGACCGCTTACCGGCTCGCTTTAATGGATCAGGCCGCCCGCGAGCTGGTGCTCGGTCCGGCAAAGGCCGTGAATCCGAAAGTACGCGTGATTATCAAGTATCCGAACTGGTACGACCATTTCCAATACATGGGTTTCGATCTTTCGGTAGGGCCTAAGTTGTTTGACAAGATCTATACCGGCACGGAGACACGCGATGCCGTGCACAGCAATCAGCACCTGCAGCCGTACCACGGCTATTCGATCTTCCGGTACTTCAAAAATATCAAGCCGGGCGGCAATGCCGGAGGATGGGTGGATCAATACGGTGGTGGGCCGCAGCGCTACGCGGAGCAGTTATGGATCACGCTGTTCGCCAAGGCTCCGGAGATCACACTATTCAATTTCGGCACGCTCTATCAGCCCAACACCCCGGAGGATTCGCGGGCAGCGCATACCGCCGGGCAGGTGTTCGCCAAGGTCGATGGATTCCTCGGCCAGCTCGGCAATCCGGTCGGCGTGAAGACTTACAAACCGTACAACTCGTCGGGCGAGGATTTTCTGCCGAGTTATCTGGGTATGCTTGGCATTCCGATGGACATTGTTCCGGAGTTCCCGGAGGAAGCCAAAACCGTCCTGCTGACGGAGCAGGCCAAGCAGGATCCGGATATCGTGAGTAAGATCAAGAAACAGTTAGTGGCCGGCAAGAACGTCGTGATCACTTCGGGGCTGTTGAAGGCGCTACAGGGCAGGGGGATCGATGATATCGTCGAGTTGGAGGATACGGGACAAACGGTGGCGGCGCGGGACTTTTTCGGCTTCCGGCTGGGCAACGCCAACAAAGCCGATTCCGATATCCTGATCCCGCTGATCCACTATGCGACCAACGATGCATGGGAGATCGTCAGCGGGCTGACATCGCCGTCAGAGACATCGGGCGCACCCGTGCTGCTCTCGGCGAAGTATTCGAAGGGTGTCCTGTATGTGCTCACGGTTCCGAATGCGATCGGCGATCTGTACAGCTATCCGCCCGGTGTGCTGAATGCCATTCGTGACGTACTGACGCGGGATATGCATGTACACCTCGACGCGCCGAAATCGGTGAGTTTATTTGTCTACGACAACGATAAGTTCATTGTGGAGTCTTTCCAGGACAATTCGGTTGAGACCCGCGTGCTGACTGACAAACGCATTACTAAGCTGCGTGATATATTGAGCGGCGAGGTACTGACCGGCCAGCCGCAAGGCAATGCGACGGTGTTTGCCGTGCCGCTCGAAAAAGCATCGTACCGGGTTTTCGCGGCCGAGTAGCGACCTATTCGTAGCGCAAGGCGATAAGCGGGTCGACCTTCGCGGCGCGGCGGGCCGGCAGGTATCCGGAAGCGATGGCCACCACGATCATGATGCCGAGCGCCACAGCCAATGTCAGCGGGTCGGCGGGCTTCAAGCCGAATAACTTGCTCTGAACGAGCCGCGCGCAGGCGAGGCTGGCTGGCACGCCCGCGGCCAGTCCAATCGCGATCAGCACCGCGGTCTCGCGCAACACCATGCGGATCACGGTTCCGCGCTGGGCTCCCAACGCCATGCGGATGCCGATTTCATTGGTCCGCTGCGCTACGGCGTAGGAAAGCACACCGTACAGGCCAATGGCGGCGAGCAGCAGCGCTATGCCGCCGAAGACCGTGGAAAGCTGCGCAATGATGCGTTCCTGCCGCATGTTGTCATCGAGCATCGCGACAAACGGGCTCAGCTTGCCGATCGGGATGGCCGGATCGTAAGCCTGGATGGTCTTGCGCACCGCTTGCATCACAGCGCCCGGCTGTCCCATCGTGCGGATCTCGTAATTCATGTCCGGATTGAAATCGCCCAGCGGCTGCAAAGCGGAGAGATAGAAGCGGCGGAAGATTTCGCGCCGCAGGCTGTGATCGCGCGCATCGCGCGCCACGCCGACTATGGTGAAAGTCTTGCGCGTATCCGGAAACTCGTCAGTCACATGCTTGCCGATGGGGTTCTGGGAACCGAAGTAGAATTTTGCAAACGCCTCGTTGACCACGCAGACGGATTCGGCCGAGGCCACGTCTTGCGGCCCGATATCGCGGCCCAACAGAATCGGGATGCCGACGGTGCCGAAGTACTCCGGGCCGGCCTCATCGAAGCGGGCGTGCAGATCCTGCGGCTTTTGCGACTTGTAGCCTTCCACGCCGATGCGGTCGCCGGACTCGCTACCGCTGAACAGGCCGTTCGCCGAGTAAGTGACCGCGCGCACGCCGGGTATGCGCGCCAGCCGGTCGCGCACCTCGTTATAGGCGATCGGCATCCGCTGGCCGCTATAGCCCGCCGAGAGGAAATCGACGCCGACCAGCACCAGCTTGTCGCGGGGATATCCCAAGTCGACGTTTTCCAGATTGCGCAGCGTGCGGATGAACCAGCCGGCACCGACGAGCAGCATGACGGACAGCGCGATCTGGCCGGCGACCAGGATCTTGCCGGCCCCGATTTTGGCGCCGCTCGCGGTCAGGCCGCGGCCCGCCTCTTTGAGCGTGCTGCTGACGTTGACACGCGCGGAGCGCCACGCCGGCGCGAGTCCGAAGACAAGGCCGGTGAGCAGCGAGACGCCTATGGTGAAGAGCAGCACGCGTGGATCGGGGCGCACGTCGAGGAACATCGAGCCCGAGCCGCCATGGACCATGGCGACGAGCAGGCGCACACCGCAGACGGCGAGCAGCGCGCCGAGCAGGCCTCCCGTTACTGAGAGCGTCAGGCTTTCAGTCAGAAACTGGCGGATGATGCGCGTGCGCCCCGCACCCAGCGCCAGGCGCACTCCCATCTCTTTTTGCCGGGAGGTGGCGCGCGCCAACAGCAGGTTCGCGACATTCGCACACGCGATCACCAGCACAAGGCCCACCACAGCCATTAACACGTATAGGGGGTCGGCAAAATCGCCCCGCAGGCTCGAGACACCGTTGCCGGCGTTATGCAGCACCAGGTTCTGCTTCAGGATGCCGGGCTGGCTCTGGCTGAGCTTCGCAAATTCCTCGGCGACCACCTGCTTGAACACCACGTCCACATTGGCCTGCGCCTGCTTACGCGTCACGCCCGGCTTCAACCGACCGATGACCTGCAGCCACATGACTTTTTCGGCGATGCGGGCCGGATCGTCGGCCAGCCACATGCGCCCCGGCATGATTTCGGGCTGCATGTCGAGGGGGATCCAGAGGTCGGGCGCCTCACCCACGTTTTCGCCGAGAAAATGCGGCTGCGCCACGCCGATGATCGCGAGGTCGGCTTTGCCGATGTGGATGTGGGAACCGAGTGCCGCGGAAGAACCGCCAAAGCGCCGCTGCCAGAAATCGTAACTGATCACGATGTAAGGCGCGGTTCCGGGACCGTGCTCGTCAGCCGCAGTGAATGGCCGGCCCATGGCGGTCGACGCGCCGAGCACCGTGAAGTAATCGCCGCTGACCAGGCGCGAGTGCAGTTCTTCGGAAGCGTTGCCGTCGATGCTGGCGTTCTGCCGGTCCATTTCGGCCTGGGCGGCGAGCACGCCGGAGAACACTTGCGTGCGATCACGCAGAGCTTCAAATTCGCGGGTCGAGAGCTCGCCGCGCTCGCCGGTCGAGGTGCCGATGCTCGTGCCGGAGTTGGTGGGGTCGGTCAGGGCGACGAGCTGCTGCGGGTCTTTCACTGGCAGCATCTTCAGCAGCACGGAATCGATCAGGCTGAAGATGGCGGTGTTGGCGCCGATGCCCAAGGCGAGCGAAAGCACCGCCACGGTAGTAAAGCCGGGGCTTTTTGCGAGCAGGCGGACGCCGTAGACGAAGTCCTGGCGCAGTTCCGCGATGTGTGACATACGCCTTAGACGCTCGCAGACCGGGTAGGTTAGCCGCCGGGCTTGCTACAATTCAGTGTGCTTCGCAGTTTGGTAATCCTGATCGCGGCGGCCGCGGCATGCTTCTCCGCCGAGTTGAAGCCCGAAGCCGTCCAAGCCTGGGATCGTTACACACACGATATGGAGGTGCGGCTGGCCGCGGCCAAGCCGTTTCTGTGGGTGGATGCATGGCCCGAGCGGCTGAACCGCGTCAAGCAGGGGCAGGTGGTGGTGGAACCCTGGAAGGGTGACGGCGATACTTTTGTGGCGGGGTCGTCGATTCACGACTGGGTGGGCGCAATCTTCATCCCGGGCGTCACGCTGGAGAAAACGCTCGCGGTGCTACAGGATTACGATCATCACAAGAATTTCTATAAAGGTGTGCCCGAGTCGAAACTGCTGGCGCATAACGGCAACGAGTTCAAATATTACCGCCTGCGCGTGTTGAAGAATGGCCCCATCAGCGGCGTGTTCCGGACCGATCTCGAGGCGCACTACCAGCAGATCGACGGCACGCGCTGGGTTTGCCAGACGCGCACCACGCGCGTGACGGAGATCGAAGACTACGGCAAGCGCTCGCAGCACGAATTGCCGCCCGGCAAGGGCAGCGGCTATATTTGGCGGCTCAACGGTTACTGGCGGATCGAACAGCGCGATGGCGGCGTCTATGTGGAGTGCGAAACCGCGTCGCTCACGCGCGGGTTGCCGCCCGTCATCGGCGCGCTGTTCGTTTCTTCCACCCACACCATAGAGCGCGAGGGTCTGACTAACACGTTGCAGGCAACTCGCGACGCTGTAAAGAAGTGACCCGCCTGGCCCTCATCGGCTACGGCAACGTGGCGCGCGCCCTAGTACGACTGCTGCGCAAACAGCGGGCGCGGTATCCGTTCCGGGTTACCGGCATCCACACGGCGCGGCATGGCACGGCGGTGGCTCCCGGCGGTCTGCCGGCCGAGCCACGATTCGGTCCCGGAATGGCTTCGACCGGCGAATTTCTGGATGCGGCCCAGGCGGATGTTGCCGTCGAACTGACGACGCTGAATCCGGCCACGGGCGAGCCCGCCATCTCGCATATCCGCGAGGCGTTCGCGCGGCACATGCATGTGGTGACGGCGAACAAAGGTCCGATCGCGCATGCCTACGCCGGCCTGCGAGAGGCGGCGGCGCGCGAGCGCGTCGACTTCCGCTTCGAATCGACTGTGATGGACGGCGCGCCGGTCTTCAATCTGGTGCGCCACAATCTGCCGGGAGTTACCGTGCTGGGGTTTACAGGCGCGCTGAATTCCACTTCGAAGCTGGTGATCGAGACCATGGAGCAGGGCGGCTCGTTCGAGGATGGGTTGGCGGTCGCGCGGCGCTTGGGCGTCGCGGAAGCCGATGCGAGCTTCGATGTGGAAGGTTGGGATTCGGCTGCCAAGACCGCCGCGCTGGCCAACGTGCTGATGGATGCGCGCACGACGCCGCAAGCCGTTTCCACGCGCGGTATCACCAAGCTGACGCCGGAACGAGTGGCGGAACTGGTGCGTGCCGGCAAGACCGTCCGCCTGATCAGCCGCGCCCGCCGCGGGCCCGGCGGCATCAATTTGCGCGTGCGGGCCGAGGTGCTCGACAGGACCGATGTGCTCGCCTCAGGCAAAGGCACCTCGAACCTGCTATTGCTTCACACTGACCTGATGGGTACCATCGGGACTCTGTCAGTTTCTCCCGGAGTGGAGCAGACCGCTTACGGGGTGTTTGCGGATCTGATCGAGGTGGCGCAGCAGTACCGGCAATCCTGATTTGAAAGCCGAATCGCCCGGAACCGGGATATAATCAAAGCGGCAGAGGGGAATCGAATGGCAACCACTAGCGCTACGATCTCATCCGTTCGAAGTGCGCCGGTGCGCGAGTCAGTGGAACGCGTACCCTGGTATGTCTGGTGTGCGGTGTTCGGAGTCACTTCCGCAATGATCGGCGGACAGTGGGATATCTCGTGGCATCGCTCGATCGGACGCGATACGTTTTGGACACCGGCGCATATGGCAATCTACCTGTGCGGCGTGCTGGCTGGACTTTCCTGCGGCTATCTGATCCTGGCCACCACCTTCGGCAACTTATCGGGGCTGCGCGACAAGGCGGTAAAGATGTGGGGATTTCAGGC
>DATKNQ010000173.1:0-3287 GCA_035541265.1 Bryobacteraceae bacterium | reverse complement strand
GCCGTGTTCACGCGCAACGGCAAGCCCATCGTGTACGTGGCGCGGAAGAACGGCTATAGCGCGGTCCAGGTGGAGTTGCTGGCGCGCAATCCGGATGAAGTGGCGGTAAAGGGCATCAAGGCCGGCGATATGGTGGCGCTGGTGGAAGTCAAGAAAGACCAGCAGAAATGATCCGCAAGGTCATCATCGGCGGCTGCCTGGCGGCGCTCATGCTGGCGCTGCTGGCATGGGGCGCGCGCTTGTTGAAGACCATGTCCCCTGCCACAGGAACGCGTGTGCCGGTAACGCGCGTGAAACGCGGCGATGTGACGGTCACGGTCAATGCCCGGGGTTCCCTATCGGGCGGACATACCGAAATGCTTTCGGCGCCCATGACCGGCGGCGGCGATATGGCGATCACGTTTCTGCGCCAGCCCGGAGAATTGGTCAAGGCCGGCGACATCGTGGTCCAGTTCGATACCACCGAGCAGGAGTTCAAGCTGAAAGAGGCCGAGGCCGATCTGGCGGAAGCCGAGCAACAGGTCCAGCAGACCGAGGCCGACAACAAGGCCAAGGAAGAGGAAACGCGCTGGTCGCTGGTGCAGGCGCAGGCGGACGTCCGCACCGCGGAACTCGAAGCGCGCCGCAATCCGATCCTGGCTGAAATCGTGGCGCGCGAGAATACGCTGGCGCTCGAAGCCGCCAAGGATCACCTGAAGCAACTGCAGCACGACGCCGCCAACCGGCAAGCCACTTCCGCCGCGGCCGTCGCCATTCAGGACGCCGCACGCAACAAGGCGAAGGTGCAAGCTGAGACCGCACGGCAGAACATCGAAAACATGACGCTCAAAGCGAAATCCGGCGGCTACGTCAGTGTCATGCAAAACATGAACGGGAACTTCTTCATCTACGGCATGCAGTTGCCGACCATTCAAGTGGGCGACACGGTGAACGCGGGCATGGTGGTGGCGCAGATTCCGGATTTGAGCAGTTGGGAAGCGACCGCCAGTATCGGCGAACTGGACCGCGGGCATCTCTCGGTCGGGCAGAAGGTCAGCTTGTCGATCGTGGCTCTGCCGGGCAAGACTTTCCATGGCACAGTCAAAGAGATCGGCGGGACCATCGGCTCGTTCTGGAACCGCCACTTCGATTGCAAGATCGCGCTTGAAGACGTGTCGCCGGGGATGCGGCCGGGCATGACTTCGAACATCGTGATTACCACCGGCACGTTTCCCAATTCGTTATGGGTGCCCTCGCAGGCGTTGTTCGAAAGCGACGGGCGCACCTACGTGTATCTGGAGACGCCCAACGGATTCGTGCCGCACGACGTGAAACTGGTGCGCCGCAGCGAGAGCCAGGTGGTGCTGACCGGCATCAACGAAGGGCAGACCGTAGCAATGGCCAATCCGGAGCTAATGAACCAGAACCCGCAAACTAAGGGCAGTGCGATGAAGGCACTTTCGCGATGAAGAATCTGGGGCGGATGCTCTCCGACCTGACGCAAGCCTTCGATAACCTGCGCGCGCAGGCCACGCGCACGCTGCTGACCGCGCTGGGCATCGTGTTCGGAGTCGGCTCGGTGATCGGCATGCTCGCTATCGGTGCGGGCGCGCGCGAGGAATCGCTGCGCTTCATCGAACAACTGGGCGTGCGCAACGTACTGGTGGAGTCGCGGCCCGCCGCCAGCCAGGAGGAGTTGCAGCAGCGCCGGCGCGACTCTCCGGGGCTCACCGACCGCGACGTACGCATCCTGGAGGCGAACATCGATCAGCTCGAGACGCTCTCGCCGCGGCGCACGCTGCATCCCGCGAGCGTGCTGCCCAAGCCTTCGCATGAGATACCGGAGTTGTACGGCGTCCGGCCGTCGTACGCCGCGATCCACAGTTTGCACGCCATTGAGGGCCGCTTCTTCGACCAGCAGGATGACGCGTCCAGCCGCTCGGTCTGCGTGCTGGGAGAGGCGGCGAAAGTCAGCCTGCTCGGCTATGGACCGGCGGCCGGAAAGTTCGTCAAGGTGAACGATACGTGGCTCGAAGTGGTGGGCGTGCTCGGCGAGCAACTGGTTTCGAGCGGCCAATCGAGCGGCGGCAAGATGCAGGATCTGAATAACATCGTCTACATCCCGCTCAATACGTTCCAATACCGCTACTTCGATCGCAGCAATTTCATGAAGGACGATCTGGACGGCGTGGACCTGCGCCTGAAGGCCGGCGCCGACAGCCTGGAAGTGGCCAAGGTGGTGACCGCGATTCTGAATTCGACGCACCACAATACGGAAGACTTCACGGTGACGATTCCCGCCGCGCTGCTCGCGCAGCAGCAGCGCACGCAGACCATCTTCACCTACGTGATGGTGGCCATTGCCGCGATCTCGCTGCTGGTGGGCGGCATCGGCATCATGAATATCGTGCTGGCGACAGTGCTCGAGCGCACGCGGGAGATCGGCGTCCGGCGCGCGACCGGCGCGCGCCGCAACGACATCGTGCGGCAGTTCCTCACCGAGTCGGTGCTGATCTCGGTAGGCGGCGGCCTGCTGGGCATCGCTTTCGGCTTCTTCCTGGCCTGGCTGATCGCGCGCACCGCGGAGTGGAAGACCATCGTGACCATGGCATCGGTGATCATCGCCTTCGGCGTATCGGTGGCGGTGGGCGTGATCTTCGGAATCTATCCGGCCATGAAGGCGTCGCGGATTAATCCGATTGAAGCTTTGCGGTATGAGTAGTTAACCAAAGATAGCTTCAAATGCGGCGCGGTTTCATACCGTGCAAGTTACAATTGCTTCATGCGTGTGTTGGCCGCGCTGTTTCTTTTTGTCATGGGCTGCTTTCCCATGTCCCCCGTCGAGTCGCACCTGGACCGGCAATTGAAATCCTGGCAGAAACGCCTCGGGATGGAGGACTGGCGCTTGACTGTGAAGCTGGTCAGGCAAGGTGATCTGGAAAAAAATACCTGGGGGAATGCGCAGTGGAATCCCAAAGACAGGACGGGCACCATCAGCGTTCTGGATCCCGCCGATTATAATCTCAAGGGCGGAGATTTGCGGCTCGACATGGAATGCACCATCGTGCACGAGCTTGTCCACATCCAGGTTTCCAGCTTCGACGCGCCCGACGAGATCACGCGCGAAGAAGTGGTCAACCACTTCATGACGGCGCTCCTCAACCGGGCTTGCCCGAATTGAAAGCGCTTCTGCTGGTTCTCGCATTTTGCGCCGCGTCCCCCGCGCAACCCGCGCTCCGGCGCCAGATCGCCGCGATTGGCGCCGGCGCTCGCGGACGGGTGTCCGTGGCGTGCTCGCTGCCGGGCAC
>DATKNQ010000172.1:0-5828 GCA_035541265.1 Bryobacteraceae bacterium | reverse complement strand
CGGCGCCACGCACGACATGGTACAGGTGCCGGTGCTGCCGTTGGCGACGCCCCTCCGCGAGTGGGTGCACGGCCTCTACTGCGACGAGTTCTCCGAGTTCCAGACCAAGGACATCCCGGTGCGGCAGATGTGGGGCAGCTTCATCCCCGGAAACGGAGTGGGCACGGCGTTCTCCCGCGAGGTGATTGAGAGGCTGGCGGCCGCGCACGCGAACCGCGTGTACGATCCCGAGTGCCTCACCGAAGATTACGAGAACGGCTGGCGCATCCACGCCATGGGGTTGAAGCAGGTGTTCGTACCGCTGCGCCGCGAGGCGGATGGATTGATGGCCACGCGCGAGTATTTCCCGCACAGCTTTCGCGGCGCCGTGCGGCAGCGCGCGCGCTGGGTAATGGGGATCGTGCTGCAATCCTGGGAGCGCCGCGGATGGCAGGCACCGCGGCGGCAACTGTATTGGCTGTGGCGCGATCGCAAGGGCATCATCGGAAACCTGCTGACGCCGGTGCTGAATCTGCTGTTCGTGTACGGCGCGGTCACTTGGGGTGAAAGCCGCGCCACCGGCCACGCGTGGGTGTTCGGCATGCATCATCCCGCGTTGAACTGGCTGTTCTCCGCGACCTTCGTGCTGTCGGCCTTTCAGATGGGCGTGCGGGCACTGTGTTCGCGGCGCATCTACGGCTGGAAGTTCGCGATGGGCGTGCCGGTGCGCGCGCTGATTGGCAACTGGCTGAATTGCGCGGCGGCCGCGCGGGCGCTGCGGCTGTTCGCGACGGCGAAGGTCCGCGGAGTTCCGCTGGTGTGGATCAAGACCGAGCACGCGTATCCGAACCCGGCCGCGCTGACCGCGGAGATCCGGCCGCTGGGGCAGATCCTGGTCGGGTCGCAATTCGTGGTGCAGGCCGACGTGGACGAAGCGCTCGCTTGCAAAGCGCCGGGTGAGCGCATCGGCGAGTACCTGGTGCGGCACGGTAAGCTCACCGAAGCGGAGTTGTACATCGCCCTGAGCCTGCAGCGCAACCTGCCGCTCGGCAAGCCGAGGCCTTCCGAGATCAACCAGCCTGCCACGCGCGCGGTGCCGGCGGAAATCTCGCGCCGCTGGCGCGTGCTGCCGTTCCGCGTGGCGGATGGGCAACTGCATGTAGCCGGTCCGGAACTGCCCTCCGACGAGATGACCCGCGACTTGCAGCGCTTCGCCAAGCTCGACGTGCGCTTCCAATTGGTGACGCCCACCGAGTTCGAAGAACTGGCCAGCGAGTATCTGAATTAGCCCGTCCTGTTACAATTCGGGAATGCCGAAAGAAATCTATGCGCTGTTCGATACCAGCGAAGGCTCCTTCAAAGTCAAGCTGCTGGACGAACACGCGCCCCGTACCGTAGAGAACTTCGTGAGCCTGGCGGACGGCTCCAAGACGGGCAAGCCTTTTTACGATGGCACCATATTCCATCGCGTGATTCCGAATTTCATGATCCAGGGTGGCGACCCGGAAGGCACCGGCCGTGGCGGCCCCGGATACCAGTTCGCCGACGAGTTTCATCCCAAGCTGAAACATTCCAAGCCCGGTCTGCTTTCGATGGCCAATGCCGGCCCGAACACCAACGGCAGCCAGTTCTTTATCACCGTGGCCGCGACGCCTTGGCTCGACAACAAGCATAGTATCTTCGGCGAGGTGGCCGAGGGCTACGAGGTGGTGAAGAAGATCTCCGAAGTGGCGCGCGGCGGTCAGGACCGGCCGCTCAAAGAAGTGCGCGTCAACTCGGTGAAGATCGAAAGGACGTAACCATGAAGCGCCTCCTGCTGTTGCTGGCCTTCGCGGCCGCCGCGTTCGCGCAGGAAGGATTCAAGCCGCTGTTCAACGGCCACGACCTGAGCGGCTGGGACGGCGACCCGCGTTTGTGGAGCGTTAAAGACGGCATGCTCGTCGGGCACACCGCGGGCGTCGAGATGACGGACAATTCGTTCCTCATCCTGAAGCAGCCGTACGCCAACTTCATCCTGCGCGCGGAGATGAAGCTGCGGAATCTGAATAGCGGCATTCAGTTTCGCAGCGAGCGGGTGCACGACTGGGTGGTGCGCGGATATCAGGCCGACGCCGCCGAAGACAACTACTGGGGCAACCTCTACGAAGAGAAGGGCCGCGGCACGCTGGTGGACGGATGGAAGGGCAAGGGCGAAAAAGCCGTCAAGCTGAAAGGCTGGAACGACTACGAGATCCTGTGTGACGGCGATCACATCCGGCTCACGTTGAACGGCATGGTCACCGCCGACATTCACGATTCAGCGCGGCGCGAGGGCATCATCGCGCTGCAGTTGCATCGCGGCCCGCCCATGGAAGTGTACGTCCGCAACATTCGCATCAAGGTTCTGCCTTAAGGACGTGCGACTGGCAATTTTCGGCGGCACGTTCGACCCGATTCACAATGCCCATCTGGCGGTTGCGCGCGAAGCCGCCGTACGCTTTGCGCTTGATCGTGTGTGGCTGGTCCCGGCCGAGAGACCGCCGCACAAGAAACGCTTCACGCATGCGGCGTATGAGGATCGCATGCGCATGGTCGAACTGGCCTGCGCGGGCCAGCCGCACCTCGAGGCGTCGCGCCTCGAACAGGGAACCGCCAGCAGCTACTCGATCGACACCATCGAGCGCGTGCGCGCGCGTTTGGAGCCGGCCGATCAACTGTTCTTCGTGATCGGCGCGGATGCCTTTGCGGAGATCGAAAGCTGGCACCGCTGGCAGGACGTGATCCGCGCCGTGGAGTTCATCGTGGTCAGCCGGCCGGGCCACGATTACGCCGTGCCGCAGGGTGCGGTGGTCGATCGCCTGGAGACCATCGATCTGCCGGTGTCGTCGTCCGAGATTCGCGCGAAGCTGGCGCAAGGCGACGATCGGGTGGACGTGCCCGCGCCGGTGCTGGCCTATATTCACGAACATGAACTCTACCGTGGATAGCAGGCGCGAATGCCTGGCCTACGCGCTGCTCGCCATGCTGCTGGTGTTTTCGTGGCAGTGGCTGACGGTGCGTGTCAACTACGGTGGCAACTGGACCGCGCTCTACTGCACGGGCGCGCTACAGGGCGTGCCTGCGACGTTGGCCGGCGAACACGTCTACCAGTTCCCGCGCAGCCACGGATACGACGGCCAGATGTACCACTACATCGCGCACGATCCGCTGATGCGCACGCCGGATCTGGCGCGGTACGTCGATGCGCAGCGCATGCGCTACCGCCGCATTCTGATCCCGGGTTTGGCGTACCTGCTGGCGGGCGGCCGCGCGGCGTGGATCGATCCGGCGTTTGATGCGCTGATCGTGCTATCGGTGGGCGCGGGTGTTTATTGGACGGCGGCGCTGGCGCGCTCGCCGGCGTGGGGGCTGATGTTTGTAATGCTGCCGGCCACGCTGATCAGCATCGATCGCATGACCGTGGACGTCGCGCTCACGGCCTTCGCGGCGGGATTTGCCTGGCATGTGCGGGCGCCTTCGTGGCGGCTGTTCGTGATTCTGGCAGGGGCCATCCTGACACGCGAGACCGGCCTGCTGCTGCTGATCGGATGGTGCGGCTATCTGGTCCTGGCGCGGCGCTGGAAAGCCGCCGCGGTCTATGCCACGGCCGCGGTTCCGGCGCTCGTTTGGTATGCGTACGTGCACGCGCACACGCCGGCGAAAGCGTTTCCGAAGCACCTGGTTCCGCTGGGCGCCATCTGGAAGAACTTCTGGCATCCCCACGGTTATCCGCCGGGAGTACGCCTGGCGTGGCTGGCCGTATTGAGTGACAGATTGGCGTTGTGCGGCATGGTGCTCGCGTTCGCGCTGGCCGCCTATTGGATCCGGAAACGGTGGCGGGACCCGGTTGCCCTTGCGACGCTTTGCTTCGTGGCGATGGGCGTGTTCTTGCAGATTCCGGATATCTGGACGAGCGTGTACAACTTCGGCCGCGTGTACTCGCCCGTCCTGCTGTTTGTGGGTCTGGAAAGCCTGGAGTGGGGATCGTGGATCGCGCTGGGGCCGCTGGCGCTCGAATGGCCGCGTATCGGACTGCAGGTTGGAACGCAGATCTTAGGGATCTTTAGCGCTACCGGCCCCCGGCACTGATCTTACTTCGGCTGAACCACGGACGGCGTGATGGTGATTGGCGAGGGAGTGGCACCAAAGTAGTCGGGATTCATCACCACGTGCGCCGATTCCTTCAGACTCTCGACTTCCTTGCGAACCGCGTCGGACGCGAGGCGCCGTTCGATTTCCGGCCGCACTTCGGAGAAGGTCTTCTCCTGGCGCGATTCGACCTTGATGATGTGATAGCCGAGCGGGCTCTTCACGGGCTGGCTAAGCTCGCCCACGGGGATGGTGAAGGCGGCCTTCTCGAAATCCGGAACCATGCGGCCGTGGCCAAATGTACCGAGGTCGCCACCCTTGGCGCCGGAGCCGACGTCGTCAGACTCAGCCTTGGCCACGGTGGCGAAATCCGCACCATCGGCGATCTTCTTGCGGATCTCCTGCGCTTTGGCGAGGGCTTCGGCGTCGGTCAGGTCCTTCTCGTCTTTGCGGAGCGGGACCGGCGAACCCTTCTCGCGAATCAGGATGTGGCTGGCTTTGACTTCCACATATTCACCTTTGTGTTGTTCGTAATACTTTTGCGCGGTTGCTTCATCCACCTTGGTGGTGGTTTGCAGATTCTGGGAAAGCTCGCGCGCCAGTAACTCTTCGGTCTGGAATTCCACCTGTGCCTTGAAGGCCGGGGTCTCGTCCAACTTGCGGCGCTTGGCTTCCTGCGCCATTACTTTCAGATTCACGATGTTGTCGGCAAACTGCCGGAGGTTGGCGCGGATGCGTGCCCGGTACTGTTCCGGCAAAGCGTCAATGAAACGCCCGATGTCGGCTGCGGTCATCTTCTCATCGCCAATGGTGAGAACCACGGTATCGGGAGGGACGGACTTTGCGTTTGGAGCAGTAGCGGCCGTCACGGGCGGGGTGGCCGGGGGCTGCGAAGGCGGCGTCTGCGCGAGGAGACAAGCCAGAGGAGTCAGATAAAGCAAAAAGTGCAAGGATTTCATCGGATCTATGATACCAATTGCCAGCGGAGCTTTGCTGTTGCAAAGAAAAAGCCGGCGGGCACTCGGAGGAGCATGCCCGCCGGCCGGTTCCGTATCCTTGGATCGGAACCTAACTTGAAAGAGGTCGCTTGCAATTAATAAGACGTAAGTAAACGGCCGGGCGTTGCGTCAGCGCATGTAGAAGAGGCTAAGGCGCGGCAAGCCCGCCTTCTCCAACAGGTTGCGCTCCAGGTATTGCTTCTCGAGCAGCGCCAGTTGGGGGGCGGACATCTTCGCGCGATAGGGGCGTAATTGTACATCGAGCGAGCGGCGGGCTTCGAGCAGATCGGCTTCGGACTGGCCGGCGCGGGCGGCGGCGATCATCTTCTCTTCGAGCACGGTGAGATGGCGCTCCAACTCCTCGAGATCGCGGTAGTGCTCTGCGGCAGCGGCAGCCAGGCGATCGAGCGCTCCGGCGATTTCTGGATAGGAATCACCGGCTCGGCGTAACGCTTCGGCGTTGCGGGTGAGGTAGGCGCGCAAGTCGTTGAGCGGGAAGGGCGGCGCGGATTCGCGCGCGGCGGGACGTTCGATCGTACCGGCCATCAACTGAGCTTCCGTGAGTACGGCTTGCGCGCAGAAGGCGAGCGAATTCACCAGCTGGGTTTTCTGCTTGCGGCCGCGCCATTTCTCGAAGGCCGCGTCGATGCCACGCAGCACGGCTTCGAGCGGGACATCGGCGTTCTTCCAGCTTTCGATCAACGCCCAATCGAGCGGCGAGAGCAGAAAGAGGCTGGTGCCGCG
>DATKNQ010000171.1:0-9705 GCA_035541265.1 Bryobacteraceae bacterium | reverse complement strand
GGAGGCAACCGGTAGCGGACAGCGCCCGCGGTGCCCACGATCCAACCGGGCAGCACGCGATCGCCCCAGTAAGGCGTACGGTACACATCGTCCATGACGAAGTGCGAGTGGCTGGCCAACAGGTACACCTTCTTGCCGGTCTGGTGCAGATCCCAGAGTAAGTTGTGAGCCTCGCGCCCGCTCTCGATTCCGGCGGGCGAATCGCACATGCTGTGGCTCATGCCCTTGCTGCCGGGCAGCGCTTCATGCGCGCCGAATACGATGGTGGTGATCGCGCTGTTCTGGCGGTCCTCGGCGATGCGCGCGCGAAACCACTCCATCTGGGCCTTGTCGAAAGCGTTGCCGCTGGCGTTATCGAGCGAGATGAAATCGATCGCGCCGTTCATCACCCAGTGATAGTAGGTGCGAAAACTGCCGGTATCGTGGTCGTGCTGGCGCTGGTCGCGCAGCCGCGCGCTATTCAAATAGCTTTCGAATTGGGCGAGGTACGCCTCGCGCGTCTGCGGAAAGATCATCTCGTGATTGCCGATGCCGAGAAACACTTCGAGACTGCCGAAAGGCCGCAACTGGTGCTCGATGAAGTTCGGCCATGCCCCCTTCAGGTACGAAATGATGTTGAGGTGCGGCGTGTTGAGGTGCAGCGATGCAGGCGGCACCATGTCTTCGTCGAAATCGTAAATGGCGCGGAAGTCGCCCAGGTGCCAGTAGAAATTCGCGCCACTCGCAAGCACGGCGGAGGCGATGGCCGGCATCACGACGTCACCGCAATTACGCGAATCGCCCGAAATGGCGAACTTCCAAACCGGAGCGGGAGGGCTCTGCGCCACCCCCGCGAAACACAGGACGAAGAAGGCCGGCAGAAATCGACGCATAGCTGAATTAGATCATTTTGCCAGCATGGCCTGCTTGGCAAATTCGCCCGAAGGCGTGAGCTGGAATTCCCAATTGCTGATGAGCGTCGGTCCCCACTCGGGGTCGAAGCACCACACCATCCAACTGATGCCTTTGCCTTCGAGATATTTGATGATCGCCGGACCGTAGGGCGACGCGGCGAATCCGCCGAATTCGGTGGCCACCACCGGGTACTTCGCGGCGGCGAATCCGAAATCTTCTTCCCACTTCGGCTCCCATGGACGCGGGCGCTTATTCGCGTAAGGATGCGTCACATAGCCGATGCCTTCGGCATTGATCGGCGCGAGGTGCAGCGGAGTCAGATCGTAGGCCCAGTCGAAACCAGCCACCAGCGGGATGGCGTGCACGTTGTGGGCGCGGATGATGGCGATCAGGTCTTCGTGAATCCGTTTCCACTCCGTCCAATTCACCGGCCCAAGTTGATCGCGGAAAGTGGTCGGCTCGTTGAACAGCTCGAAGAAGACGATCGTGTTGTGCCCGGCGAAGTGCCTGGACACCGTGCGCCAGAAATTGTAGGTCTCCTGCCGCGACGTATCGTACATCGGATCCTGAAACAGTCCGGTGGTCAGATTGCCGATCGAGTGCCAGTCCAGATCGACGTACATGTCGAGATCCGTCGACCACTCGACGGCTTGATCGAGGAGTTTCAGGTACTCTACGGGAGTGCGCGTGCGCCATGCCACGGGATGCACGGGGATGCGCACGACCATGGTTCCCATCTCCTTCACTTTCGCAAACAGTTCCTTGTTCCAGTGGCCCTGGCCTGCGAGCTTGTCGGGGTCAGCGATCGACAGGCCGCGGAACAGAATCGTCTTCCCCTGCGGGTCGAAGAACTTGTTTCCACTGACCGAGATCAGGGGCATTTTCTTGGCGTTGACGGTGTACGGCCGGGACCCGGCGGGCGGCTCATTCCACCATGGGTGAGTCTGCGCGGATAACGAGGCGCTCATCAGCACGGCGCAGCAGATGACTGATCGCATGCGACTCTTACTGTAACTCTTACGCGGCGGCGCGGGAATTGCGGCATGAATCGTTATATGATGGGGCCGTCACAAATCCTCATATGCCAAACGCGTTTCGAGAGCGCCTGGAGGGCCTGGTTCGGGATCACGAACAGCTTCTCCGGCGGCCGAACGAGCCAGTCGCCCAGGCGAGCGGCTGGTTCGAGCGTTACCGCTATCCGGTGCTGACCGCGGCCCACGCTCCTCTCTCCTGGCGGTACGATTTCGATCCCGAGACCAATCCTCTGCTGCTGGAGCGCCTGGCGGTGAACGCCGCGTTCAACGTGGGCGCAATGGAGTGGAACGGCAATATTGTGCTGATGGTGCGCGTGGAAGGCGCCGACCGGAAATCGTTTTTCGCAGTTGCAGAAAGTGCGTGCGGCGTCGATAATTTCCGCTTCTGGAATTATCCGGTGGTGATGCCGGAAGCCGCCGAGCCGGAAACCAACGTCTACGACATGCGGCTGACCGCCCATCAGGATGGCTGGATCTACGGCCTGTTCTGCGCCGAGCGCAAAGATCCGAACGCGCCGCCGGGCGATCTCTCGTCGGCCGTGGCGCAGTGCGGCATCGCGCGCACGCACGATCTGAAAACGTGGGAGCGGCTGGATGATTTGCGCACGCCATCGGCGCAGCAGCGCAATTGCGTGCTGCATGCGGAGTTCGTCAACGGACGCTATGCGTTTTATACGCGTCCGCAGGATAGCTTTATCGAGGCGGGCAGCGGTGGCGGAATCGGCTGGGGACTGGCGGCGAACATGGAGCACGCGGTCATCGACAACGAGATCATCATCGAGCGGCGCGCGTACCATGCGATCAACGAGGTGAAGAACGGCCTGGGTCCGGCGCCGATCAAGACCGCGAAAGGCTGGCTGCACCTGGCGCATGGCGTGCGGAATACGGCGGCGGGGCTGCGTTATGTCTTGTACTGTTTCCTGTGCGACCTGGCGGAGCCGTGGCGGGTGATAGCGCATCCGGGCGGATACTTTCTGGCGCCGCAGGGCCAAGAGCGCGTGGGTGATGTTTCGAACGTAGCGTTCTCGAATGGCTGGGTGGCGCGCGGCGGCGATATCTTTATTTATTATGGCGCATCGGACACTCGCACTTACGTGGTGGCGACCACGGTCGAGCGGTTGCTCGATTATGTGCTGAACACGCCACCCGACCCGCTGCGCAGCGCTCTGTGCGTCGAGCAGAGGATCGTTCTGATTGACAGGAATCGCGCGCGGTTTCCCCAATGATCGGCAATGCGGAGTGGGCGGCGCGGTGCAAGCGCGAGCTGACCGCGAATATTCTGCCGTTTTGGATGCGGCATACCGTTGACCAGGAGAACGGCGGATTCTATGGTGCGGTCGATTGCGACGGGCGCGTCAACCAACAGGCGCCGCGCGCGGCGGTGATCAACGAACGCATTCTGTGGACGTTCTCCGCCGCGGCCCGCCGCTTGGGCGATCCGGCTTATCGCGAGACCGCCGATTGGGCGTATGCGTATCTTGACGCCAGATTCCGGGACCGCGAATGCGGCGGTGTTTACTGGATGCTCGATTTCATGGGCAATCCGATTTCGGACCGCAAGCAGATCTATGCCCAGGCGTTCGCTATTTATGGCCTGACTGAGTACTTCCGGGCCACCGGGTGCACGCAAGCTCTGGAGTGGGCTCAGCAGATCTACGGTCTGATCGAGAGCAAAAGCCGCGATCCGGAACACGGCGGATATCTGGAGGCATGCGGCCGCGACTGGGGCACGCTCGAAGATATGCGGCTCAGTGAGAAAGACTTGAATTGTCCTAAGTCGATGAACACCCACTTACACGTGCTGGAAGCTTATACGAACCTATTGCGTGTGTGGCCGGATGACTGCGGCAGCACGGCTCAGTTGCTGGAAATGACTATGGATCGGATTGTAGACTGTGCCGCGGGTCACTTCAAATTGTTCTTCGACCGGCGGTGGAACTCGCTCTCGGATCACGTATCGTTCGGCCATGATATCGAGGGCAGTTGGCTGATGGTGGAAGCCGCGGAGGTGTTGGGTGATGCCGCGTTGCTCGAACGCGCGCGGACGCTGGCGGTGCGCATGGCTACGGCCGTCTACGAGGAAGGCCTCGATCGCGATGGCAGCCTGTTCTATGAGGCGTCCCGCGGCCGGATGGCCGATCCGAATAAACACTGGTGGGCGCAGGCGGAAGCGGTGGTGGGTTTCTATAATGCTTACCAAATCTCCAGCGATGACCGGTTCCGGACGGCAGCTTGCCGCGCCTGGCAATACATCGAAGAGCACGTCGTCGACAAGGTACACGGTGAGTGGCATGCTAAGTTGAAGCCGGATGGCACGCCGTGGAAAGCGGAAGAAGATCCCGACGCCTGCCTGGTGGGCGCATGGAAATGCCCATATCACAACGTGCGTGTTTGTCTTGAAATGATGGAGCGGTTGCGCTGAATCATATGCAATACGGATACTTTGACGATCAGAACCGGGAATACGTAATTACCCGGCCAGATACGCCCCTGCCATGGATTAACTATCTGGGATGCCAGGCTTACTTCGGCATCATCTCCAATAGCGCGGGTGGTTACTCTTTCTATCGCGACGCTCGTTTGCGCCGCATCACCCGTTACCGCTATAACAACGTGCCCTTCGACTTAGGCGGCCGGTATATCTATGTGCGCGACGATGAGACGGGCGACTACTGGTCTCCTTCCTGGCAGCCCACACGCTCTGATGTGGAGCAATACACGTGCCGCCACGGAATGGGCTACAGCACGATCGGCTCCCGGAGGGGCGGCATCGCGGCGAGCACGCGCTATTTCGTGCCGCTCGATGAGAATCTGGAAGTCTGGCAGTTCACCATCTCGAACGAGCGGCTCACGCCGGCCGCGCTTTCCGTCTTTTCGCTGATCGAATTCTGCCTGTGGGACGCGCAGGACGACGCTACGAATTTCCAGCGCAACTTCAGCATCGGCCAAGTCGAGATCGAAGACGGCGTCATCTACCACAAGACCGAGTATCGCGAGCGGCGGAACCACTTCGCCTGGTTCGCCTGCTCGGCCGGACCTGCGGGGTTCGACACACAGCGCGAAGCTTTCCTTGGCTCGATGCGTGGCTGGGACCGGCCCGCTGCGGTCGAGCGCGGTGCGTGCAGCAACTCGGTGGCGCATGGCTGGGCGCCGATCGGCTCGCATCACGTGCGGTTCGTGCTGCAGCCGGGCGAGACGCGGCAGATCCTCTTTGTGCTGGGCTATCAGGAAAACCCGGTCGACGAGAAGTTCGATCCGCCCGATTCGCAAATCGTCAATAAGAGGCGCGCGAAGCCTGTGATCGCGCACTACCTCGATCCGGCGAATGTGGACATGGCGTTCGAGAAGCTGCGGGCTTACTGGGATGGGCTGCTGGGCATATGCCAGGTGAGCACCCCGGACATCCACACCGATCGCATGGTGAACGTGTGGAATGCCTATCAGTGCATGGCGACTTTCAATATGTCGCGATCGGCGTCGTTCTATGAGTCGGGCATTGGCCGCGGCCTGGGCTTCCGCGATTCGAACCAGGATTTGCTGGGTTTTGTACACATGGTGCCGGAGCGCGCCCGCGAGCGTATCCTCGACCTCGCGGCGACTCAGTTGCCGAGCGGCGGCGCTTATCATCAGTATCAGCCGCTGACGAAGAAAGGCAACAATGACGTCGGCAGTAATTTCAACGACGATCCGCATTGGTTAATCTTAGGCGTAGCGGCTTATCTGAAAGAGACGGGCGATCGGAGTATCCTCACCGAGCCGGTGCAGTACGACAACCAACCCGGCTCCGAGCAGCCTCTCTATGAGCACTTACAGCGCAGCTTTCGTTACACACTCGACCGGCTGGGGCCGCACGGTCTGCCGCTGATCGGCCGCGCCGATTGGAACGATTGTCTGAACCTAAACTGCTTCTCCGACACCCCCGGCCAGTCATTTCAGACCACCACGAACAAAGAGGGCAAGGTGGCCGAGTCCGTTTTCATCGGCGGTCTGTTCGTGGCGGCGGCGAAGGAACTGGCGGAGATCGCCACTCATAGCGGCCATGCAGATGAGGCGCCGGGCTATCTGGCCGAAGCCGCGAAGATGGACGAAACCGTGCGGCGTCACGGCTGGGATGGCGAGTGGTTCGTGCGCGCATATGACGATTTCGGCAACAAAGTCGGATCCGCGGAATGCGCCGAAGGGAAGATCTTTATCGAGCCACAGGGATTCTGCGTCCTAGCGGGAATCGGACTGGATGATGGCCTGGCACGGCGCGCGCTCGATTCCGTGCGCAAGTATCTGGCCACGCCGCACGGCATCGTCTTACAGCAGCCGGCTTACTCGCGCTACTATCTGCACCTTGGTGAGATCTCGTCTTATCCGCCGGGTTACAAAGAGAACGCCGGAATCTTCTGCCATAACAATCCGTGGGTGATTATTGCTGAGACCATGACCGGCAACGGCGATGCGGCCCACGATTATTACTCGCGCATCAATCCATCGGCGCGCGAGCCGATCAGCGACTTGCATCGCTGCGAACCATATGTGTACGCGCAGATGATCGCCGGGCGCGATGCGCCCACGCATGGCGAAGCGAAGAACTCGTGGCTAACCGGAACGGCGGCGTGGAATTACTATGCCATCGTACAGTGGATTCTCGGCATCCGCCCCGCGTATGACGGCTTGCAGATTACACCGGTGATTCCGGCGCGGTGGGCAGGTTTTCAGGCTGTGCGGCAGTTCCGCGGCGTGACTTATCGGATTACTGTGCGTCGCGAAGGGCCGGGCAATGCGGCGACCGTAACTGCCGATGGCAGACAGTTGGCGAGTAACATCGTCCCGCCTCCGGCAGATGGCCGCACGGAAGTACTCGTAGAAGTCACTTTGCATTAGGGGGACGCCTGTGTATTCACCGGAGACGCAACGCTACGACAGAATGGTCTATCGCCGGTGCGGCGCGAGCGGTCTGCGCCTGCCGGCGATCTCGCTGGGATTGTGGCATAACTTTGGCGGCGTGGATACCCTCGAAAACATGCGTGCGATGCTATGCCGCGCCTTCGATTTAGGTGTCACGCACTTCGACCTGGCGAATAACTACGGCCCGCCGCCCGGCTCCGCCGAGGAGAATTTCGGCCGCGCGCTGCGCCAGGACCTGCGAGGGTGGCGCGACGAACTGATCATCTCTACCAAAGCCGGCTACCTGATGTGGCCCGGACCCTATGGTGAATGGGGATCGCGCAAGTATCTACTGGCCAGCCTCGACCAAAGCCTGAAGCGCATGGGGCTCAACTACGTGGATATCTTCTATTCGCACCGGCCCGATCCGGATACGCCGATCGAAGAGACCATGTCCGCGCTCGATAGCGCTGTGCGCGCGGGCAAGGCGCTTTATGCGGGTATCTCCAATTACAATCCCGAACAGACGGCACACGCCGCGGCGGCATTGCGGCAACTGGGCACACCGTGCCTGATCCACCAGATGAAGTATTCGATGTTCGTGCGCACGCCCGAAGAAGGTTTGCTGCAAGCCCTGGCGTCGCGCGAAATCGGCGGCATCGCGTTCTCGCCGCTGGCGCAGGGACTGTTGACGGACCGGTATCTCGAAGGCGTTCCCGATGGCTCGCGCGCGTCAAAGCCCGGCACGTTTCTGAAGAAGACGGATGTCACTGAGGATCGCCTGGCGCGTGTGCGCGCGCTCGGTAAGATCGCCAGCGAGCGCGGCCAGACTCTCGCACAAATGGCGCTCGCCTGGGTGCTGCGGCACGAAGTGATGGCCAGCGCGCTGGTTGGCGCGAGCCGCGTGGAGCAGATCGAACAGTGCGCCGGCGCGGTAAGCAAGCTCGATTTCAGCGAAGATGAGTTACACCGGATGGAGACGGTTCTGACTCGATCTCCATCTTCTTGAGGTGGTCGTACCAGGTGAACTTCAGGATGGTGGAGGTGATCGCGACGATCGCCAGCGCGTACCAACAAATCTCGTAACGGCGGATCACGATATACACCGGAAACGCCACCAAGCTGGTCTGCCAGGCAATCCCGACCACGATATTGAACATGTCGCGGACGAAATCCGGATTGGGCTTAAAGGACGGATCTTCCCGCATGACCTTCTCCCGGATCGGACCCCAGAAGCCCCATGGCCGCACGCGGCGGTAGAAGTCTTTGAGCACGGCTTCGTCTTCTGGTTGCGTGCGCAGCGTGCCGGCGATGCAGCCGATCAACGAGATCGCCACAATAATGGGGAAAGAATTGAGCGGCGAGACGTTTGGTAGCGCCCAAGGAAGAACCAGCGAACTGGCGATGCCGGATACCATTCCCCAGAAGTAGCCGTAGCCGTTGAAGCGCCACCAATACCATTTCAGGACATTCGAAGCCGTGTAACCGCCCCAGAGAGCGGAGACGATCCACTGGATTACGGTGTTGATGGAAGTGACAAACCAACCGAAAGTGATCCCCAGCACGACTACGCCAAACGAAGCCAAATAACTCAGACGGACGTAAGTTCGCTCGCTGGCGTGCGGATTGACGTACTTACGATATAAGTCATTCACGATATAAGGCGGGGCGGCGTTTACGGTGGCCGCGAAGTTCGACATGAAAGCCGCCAGCAGACCAGCTACGAGCAAACCCAGCAGGCCGGCCGGGACGAAGTGGCTGAGCGCGTCCGGCAGCACCATCTCGAAATCCATGGCGGCGCCCATGGCGCGAATCCGGTCGCTATAGAATACCAAAGCCAAAATCGTCAGTCCGGTGATCATGAAATAGCGCGGCACGTTCAGCACCACGTTGACCATGGCGCTCATCAGTGAAGCTTCGCGCGGATTGCGCGTCGAGAGGATGCGCTGCATGTCGTAGTTCGGCGCGGGGCCAGCCGCGCTGATCAGAATACCCTTGAAGAGCATCATCATGAAGAAGAACCCGAAGATGGTGTAGCCGTCCTCGGCGATTTTGGTATTCGCCGCGGCGATCAGGCCGGACCAATCCAGGTTCAGGTGCCAGCCGAAGAAGATCTGCTCCCAGCCGGCGGGGATCACACGGTGCAGCGCTTCGGGCGAGACACGCGCGATAGCGATCAGGCCGATCGCGATGGAGGCTACCGAGAGAATGCAGAACTGCAGCACCTCGGTGATGACCACGCTGAACATGCCGCCCTTGACCACGTAGAAGGTCGTGATGCCCATCAGGATCAGCGCGTACTGATTGGCGGAAAGATGCCAAGGCAGGAAGTCGACGGCGAATTTGCCGATGCCCTTGAAGCCGTAAGTAAGGAATCCGATCACGCTGACCAGCGCGTAGATCACTACGATCATGTGCGAGAGTTCCGCGCCGCGGCCTTTGCCGAAGCGCGTCCGGATCCATTCGGCGCCGGTGGTCACGTTCGAGCGGCGCAGCCACGTGGACAGGTAGACCATCAGGAAGATCTGGTTGAAGACCGGCCACAGCCATGGGATCCAGACGCTTTTCAGGCCATAAATGAACATCAGGTAGACCAGCCACATGGTCCCTGCGATGTCGAACATGCCGGATGCGTTGGAGACGCCCAGAAAATACCAGGGCAGGGTATTACCGCCTAAGAAGTAGGCTTTGGTATCGCGCGACGCGCGGTGGGAAACCCAATAGCCCAGTAGCACGGACGTCAGCACGTACGCCACGATGATCGCGACATCGATCGGGTGCAGTTTCATCTGGAGATCTCTGTTCTGCCTCGACCAGACATAATAACAGAGCTTTCGGTCTAAAATTACAGGGCGGTCTTGACGATGTTTTCGAGGGCGTCAGCGGGGGTGTAGCCTTCGAA
>DATKNQ010000170.1:0-28076 GCA_035541265.1 Bryobacteraceae bacterium | reverse complement strand
GCGTGGGCGGCATAGATATCCACGATCTTCGTCACGGCCTCCACCACCTCCGGCCAGCGCGGCGGATTGTTGGGCAGGAACGGAATGGCCAGCTTGGTGAACTTCGGCGTACTGCGGGCATTGCTTACCTTGCCGCCCACCCAGATGGAGATGCCGTCGTTTTCCGGATCGTTGAGGGGCATGGCCGGACACACCGTGTAGCAGTTGCCGCAATACATGCACTGCTCCTCGAGCACCTCCACGGACTGCTTGCCATCGACGGTGTTCGGCCGGATGGCGCCCGTGGGGCAGGAAGCGATCAAAGTGGGAACCTCGCAGATCTTCGGCAGCACGTCGTGCCGGATCTTGGGCGGTTTGCGGTGAATACCCAACACGGCGATGTCGGAGCAATGCACGGCACCGCACATGTTCAGGCAGCAGGCCACGGCGATGCGCAACTTGGCCGGCAGGTTCTCCGCCACGAAGTGCGGGTAAAGCGCGTCCATCATGCACTTCACCAGGCCGGAGGCGTCCGTAGCCGAGGAATGACAGTGCACCCAGCCCTGCGTGTGCACGATATTGCTGATGGCGTTGTTGGTCCCGCCCACCGGGTAGCCGGCCTTGTGCAGGTCCTGCTTGAGCGGCTCGATGTTGGCGGCGTTGTCCAGCAGAAACTCCACGTTATTGCGGCTGGTGAAGCGCAGATAGCCGCCGCAGTATTTGTCGGCCAGGTCCGCAAAGAGACGGATGGTGTGCACGCTCAGCAGGCGCGGCGAGCCGGCCCGCACGGTGTAGAGTCTTTCGCCCGATTCGGACACATGACAAAGCACACCGGGGGCGAGCGTCTCGTGATATTTCCACTGCCCGTAGTTCCGCTTGATGACCGGCGGCAGGAACTTTTCGTAGTTCGGCGGACCGATGTCCGTAATGCGTTTGGGTGGTGCTGTCAGTGTGCTCATTGGGCTGCCTCCTCGCTCGATTTCGGTTCTTTGAAAAAGATGTACGGGTTGTCGCGCGGCGCCGATACCATCTCGGGCACGGGATCGAGCCCGATGGCATCCAGAAAATTCGCCAGGCCAATGCGCTGGATCAGTTCTCCGACCCGCTCGCGATTCTTGCCGTACTCATCCCAGAATTCCCAGATGCGTTTGATCAACTCCTGGAGCGTTTCGAACAGTTCCTCCGCAGGGACGAAGGGAATGAGCACCGACGATAACAGCGCTCCCTGTAAAATGGGCGCCTTGGAACCGATCAGCACCGCTGCGCCGCGTTCCTTGCCGGGGCGCAGAGCTTTGGGCATCACGTTGATGCAGTGCATGCAGCGGACGCATTCGCTGTTCTCGATGTGGAGTTTCTTTCCGTCCCAGCTCATGCATTTCGACGGGCAGTTGCCACAGACGTCGTTTTGTATATCCATACCGGCGGCGGCATACCCGGCGACGGCATCGTCGTCCTGCTGGATATCGTCCTTCCACATGCCGATGATGGACAGGTCCGCGCGCGCCGCCGCCGCCACGCAGTCGTTGGGGCAGCCGGAGCACTTCACCTTGAACTTGTACGGAAAAGGCGGGCGGTGGAGCTCGTCCTGATAGGCTTGGGTGACGTCATTGCAAAGCTTCAAAGTGTCGTAGCAGGCCCATTCGCAGCGCGCCGGACCGACACAGGCCGAGGGCGTCCGCATGCATGATCCGGAGCCGCCCAGGTCGAAGCCGGCCGCGGTCAGCTCGGCAAAGGCCGGTTCGAGTTCGGAGGTTTTGGTGCCGAGAAAAACGATGTCGCCGGTCGAGCCGTGCATGTTGGTGAGGCCCGAGCCGTGCCGTTCCCAGATGCCGCAGAGCGTGCGCAGCGCATCGCTGGAATAGAACCAGCCGGAGGGCTGGTTGATGCGCAGGGTGTGGAAGTGAGCCACTTCGGGGAACTGTTCGGGAACGTCGCTATAGCGCCCGATGACGCCGCCGCCGTAACCCAGCACGCCCACGATACCGCCGTGCTTCCAGTGGCCCTTCTTCTCCTCGTAGGAGAGTTCGAGTTGTCCCAGCAGATCGTCACACATCGGGCTGACATCGCTGGTTTTCTTGATCTCCGTGACGAAACTCGGCCAGGGACCTTTTTCGAGCTCGTCGAGCAGCTTCGTTTTCGGTTTTCCGTTTTCAGCCATAACTTAATTACTCCTTGCGCCCAGGTTTGAAGAACTCCCTTTTGAGCTTTCGCGTGACACCGCCGCCACGTAAATGGCGACCGGCCTGTAGAACAAATGCGCCCACTTGCCAAACGGCACCTCCACCACCAGCATCGGCACCGCGATCGCCAGGTGGATGACGTACATGGTGCACGTCGCCATGGGCCAGTTCGACAGGCGAAACGCGTGGAGGAGGATACCGGTGAGCGCGGTCAGAAACAGAAGCGCCGGGAACAGCCAATCGGATAGTTCGCTGAAGCGATGCATCTCGCTGCGCCGGCGCGCCCGGTCCCACAGCATGGAAGCCGTGGACCACAGCAGAATCCCCGCAGCGTAGTAGCCCAGCAGACTGGTCCAGTGGAAGCCGCTGTCTTCCACCTGGAACCAGGGCAGGAACACCACCACCAGGGTGAAGATCGTCGCATAACCGGTGACCAGGAGCAGATGGCGCCTCCAATTACTGGCGGCCGTGTGATCCTGGCAACCCCGCCAGCGCCGCTGCGTGGCCGCTTCCACCAGCAGATTCGGAATCGCCCGCAGATAGGCGCCCAGCGGAATGTCTTTGCCGCGGGTCAAAGCCCGGAACATGCGGGAGGCGTTCACCAGCAGCAGCAGGCCCAGCAGCAGGGCTAAGAGCCGGTCCGCGATGTGCACGATTTCCTTGGGCGCGAACTGGCCGAGATTGACGGATTCGAGCGCCGCGGGCGATTGCGCCAACAAACCGAATCCGAAGCCGTGCGGCAGAACGAACGCCAGCACCACGAGCGCCGCCACCAGCGCCAGGGCGCCGATTTCCCAAAACGCCGAGCGATACATCAGGCCCGACAATCCGGTCCAATCGTACTGCGCCGTCAGGTAGCGGCGCAGCGCCATCATGACCTCGCCCGGGTTCGCTTTCCGCGGGCAGCGCGTGGTACACCCGCCGCAATAGAAGCACAACCACGGCCCGGGATCTTCCATCAGCCGGTCGCGCAGGCCCCACTGCGCGGCCAGCATCTGCCGCCGCGGGAAGGACACATCCTCCGCCGATAAATCGCAGCTCACCGCGCAGGTCCCGCACTGGTAGCATTTCTTGAGATCGCCGCCGCCCATGGCGATGATTTCCCGGATCAGCGAAGCATCGGGTTGTACCAACACGGCTTCCGCCATGGTCAGAGTCCCTTATACGGATTCGGGCCCAACTCCCGCATCCGCTCCACAAAGCCGTCAAACAGCTCCGGCAGCTTGTCCCATTCGTTAATGGCGAGCTGCGTCAGTTGCAGCCGCTCGGGCTCGAGCTGCAGGCGCTGCAGCGTCTCCTTCACGTTCTCCAGGCGGCGCGCGGCCAGCTCGCTGCCCTTTGTGAAGTGGCACTGGTAATCGTCGCCATACTTGCAGCCGATCAGCAGCACGCCATCGATGCCGCGGGAGAGCGCGTCGGCGATCCACACGATGTTGAGCGAGCCGAGGCAGCGCAGCGGAATCACGCGCACGTTGGCGTCGTATTGCCGCCGCCGGACTCCCGCCAGATCGAGCGCCGGATAGGCGTCGTTTTCGCACACTAGCGCCAGCACCCGCGGCTTCTCTTCGGCTTCTTCGGGTACCTCGATCGCCTTGATCATGGAGGCGATCATGTCTACCGAGTAGTTGCGGAAGGAAACGATGCGCTCGGGGCAGGCGCCCATGCAAATGCCGCACCGGCGGCAGCGATAAAGATTCGGCTGGGGCGTCCCCTTGGCATCCTCGTCCAAGGCGCCGAAGGGGCATTCTTCGGTGCAGCGCTTGCACTGCGTGCAGCGTTGCAGGAAGAACGAAGGGTACGAGTCATCCCCGCCGCGCGGGTGCACGGCCTGCCCTTGCGCGGCCATTTCCATGCTCTGAAGCGCCTTGAGCGCCGCGCCCATGCCATCCGTGCGGGCCAAGGCGTCGTCCATCGGCGCGCGCGCGACCCCTGCCGCGTAGATTCCGGTGCGGCGCGTCTCGTACGGGAAGCAGATGAAATGCGAGTCCGGAAAGCCATCCTGCAGCACCGGGAGTTCCGGCCCCTGGCGATAGGCCAGGTTCAGGATCTGCTCGCTGGCATTGGGCACCATGCCTGTGGCGAGCACCACCAGATCCACACACACCGTGATCGAGTCCCCTAGCAGTGTGTTGTTCACGGTGACCGCAAGCGTGCCATTGGACCAAGGTCGCACCGATTCCACTTCACCCTTGGTGAAGAAGTTCATGGGATGGTCCTGCACTTCGCGGTAGACGCGCTCGTCCTGGCCGGGCGTGCGCATATCCTTGTAGATCACGTAGACCAGCGCTTCGGGATCCTGCTGGCGCAGATAGCCGATCTGGTGCAGCGTGCCCATGCAGCAGGCCGACGAGCAATACGGCAGATGCTCCTTGTCGCGCGACCCGGCGCACTGCACGAACAGCACGCTGCGCACGGGCTGCTGCGTCGAGGGACGCAGGATCGGTCCAGCGGCGGCCATACGTTCCAGGTCGGCGTTGGTGATCACATCGGGGCTGATGCCGTAGCCGAGGTGCGTGAGGCGGGATGCGTCGTAAGGCTTCCAGCCGGTCGCCACCACGATGGCGCCCGCGCGGATGGTCTCGCGGCCGCCGGCCGTGGACACCGCCACGTCGAACATGCCCGGCTGGCCTTCGATCTTGACAACCTGCGCCAGGCAGAGCGTCCGGATGCGCGGGTGATAGAGCGCGGATTCGGCCAGCCCTTCGATCTCTTGTGCGAGCCGCCGGGAATGCGCGGCGCGGCCGCCCAGTTCCTCTTCCTTCTCCACCAGCACGACCTGGTATCCGGCTGCGGCGGCTTCAAGCGCGGCGGTGATGCCGGTCACGCCGCCGCCGATCACCAGCAGCGTGCGGGAAATCTCATCGTGCAGGGGCTCGCCCGCTTCGGTCTTGAGCGCGCGCGCGACACCCATCCGCAGGTAATCCTCGGCGAGCATCTGCGTGTCTTCGTCCTGCGGTTTGTGGCACCAGGCGACGTGTTCCCGCAGGTTGACGCGCTCGACCACGGATCCGTGGTTGAAGTTGAAGACCTCGGTCTTGAAGCGCGGCGAGCAGCCGGCGATCACCACCGTGTCCACCGCCTTCGTTTCCAGATCCTGGCGGATCAGCCCGCAGCCTTCCGCGCCGCACAACATGGCGTGGGTCCGGCAAACCGGCGCCTTCAATTCGCCGGTGGCGCACTTGACCAGCTTCGCGGCGTCCAGCGCATCGCCGATGGCGCAGCCGGTACAGATGTAAACGCCGAGCTTACCTGGCATGGGTTACGCTCCGGTTGGCGCATTGGAGCGCCTTCAACGCCATGCCCGTGGCATCCTGCACGGTGGTGTACACATCTTCGGGGCGGCGCACGCATCCGGCCGCGTAGTATCCGCTGGCGCCGTTGGGACCGGCCAGAAATCCGTATGGGTCACGATGCAGCGCGACGGGCAGACCTTTGGTCTGAGGCACGATCCCGGTGGCCAGCACGACCAGTTCGAAGTGACGCGTGCTCTTCCGGCCGGCCAGCGTGTCTTCGGCTGTCACCAACAGGTCGCGCGTGGCCGGATTCTCTTCGACGAGGGCAACCTTGCCCTTCACCAATTGCAGGTTGGCATCCGAGCCCACCCTTGCGAAAAACTGTTCCAGGTGTCCGGGCGTGCGGATGTCGATGTAGAAGATCGTGATGGCCGTTTCGGGATAGAGCGCGCGGATGTAGGCGGCGTGTTTGATCGAGGCCGTGCAGCAGACCGCGGAGCAGTACGGCAGATGGTTCTCGTCGCGCGATCCGGCGCATTGCACAAAGGCGACCGTGCGCGGCTCTTTGTTGTCCGACGGGCGCAGGATGCGGCCGGACGACGGGCCATCCACCGCGGCCATACGCTCCAGCATCACGTTGGTCACCACGTTGGGGAATTGTCCGAAGCCCAGGTGGACGAGGCGCGAGGCATCGTACGGCCGCCATCCGGTGGCGGCGATGATCGCAGAGACTTTGAATTTTCGTGATTCCGGTTGCGCCGCGAGATCGATTGCCGCGCATGGGCAAGCCTCCGCGCAAGCCTTGCAGCCTTCCGTGCAGGCCGCACGATCGATCGCGTACCGCGCGGGGTAAGCCATCCCATGCGGCAGGTAAGCCGCCTTGGTCTTGCCCAACCCGTAGTTGTAATCGTCGGGACGCTCGGCCGGGCAGGCTTCGGCGCAGGCCCCGCAAAGCGTGCACGACTCGTTGACGAAGCGCGGATGCACCTGGACGGTCACTTTGAAATCGCCCGGCAAACCGCTTACTTCGATCACTTCGGCCTGCGTCAGCACCGTAATGGCATTGCTCGCCCGCAGCCGGCGGTAGTGCATCTCCAGGCCGCAGGAGGGCGGGCAGAGCTTTGGAAAGTACTGATGCATGCGCGCCACGCGGCCACCCACGCTGGCCGATTTTTCCACCAGGACGACCTGGCACCCGACATCCGCCAACTCCACCGCGGCGGTCAGGCCGGCGATGCCGCCGCCGATGACCAGCACGGTTTTGGGCGGAGCCGCTGTCATTTGCCGTTCCTCTTCACCCGCAACGACCGCTCGCCGAAGAGGCAGAACCGCAGCCATTGCATGCCGAACTCGAGCAGTTCCTCATCGTCGCAGCGCAGCGCCTCGACGCGGGCTTCGTCGATTTCGAACAGTTGCAGGAAACGGGACTCGAAAACAAAACGGCGGAAGCGGTCCAGGTCGTAGCAAGCCATGTAGAACATGTCCGCCTGCTGCGCGGTCAATTCCTGGTCGCCATCCCAGAAGCTGTGCAAGGTCAGCTCCTTGAAGCCGGTGCTCATCATTTCGAATTCTTCGGCGCCCTGCCGTGCGATCCAGTCCCGCACAGATACCGGGCAGTCCTGGCCGTGCCCGTGACACAACTCTTCATGCACCACGAAATGGAATGCGCCATTGTCCGGCGCCGGCGATTTCGGCTCGGCGGCCCCCAGCGGATACATGCGGCAGGCCCAGGGACGGTCCGGGTAGATCCCACAGCCGCGTTCGGAGACGAATGGGCACTGCTTGCCTTCGTCGTCGTTCATGCGCAGGATCACGATGGGGAACTTCTGGGCGGGGGCAGTGGGTGACAGAGTGTGCTTCTCCAGAAATTCGGACGAGTCCATGTGCAGGGCGCGCCGCATGCGCAACACATCATAGGGCGTGAGGACAATGGTGACGTCGCGGCAGCAGTCGCCAAAGCAATCCAGATCGGGACCGCAGCGGAAGGTGAACCGGTCGTCCAGCGTCATGCGCGGGCATTCAGACAGAATCGTGTCGCAGGTCATTCAGCGCCTTCCTCTGCTCCAGACATAATCAAATTCCGGAAATCGTCGGCGGACCAGACCGCCAGTGGACCGCCTTTACCCGTCGCCGGATCTAGCCTGTGGCGGTAAGAGGCCCCCATGTTGTAGTGCTCCTTCATCCACTGCCAGCCGCGCACGAAATACGGGCAGTCGTCGTTGAAGCACACATACTGAAACTCGCCCGGCCAACTGCTGTCAGCAGGATTGGCGCAGCGGAGCATCCGCGTCCCGCAGTGTTCACATCGGATTTCGTTGGCTTGTGGCATGGCGGAAAGATCAGGGCGGGAGGCCTCCGGTTGCCTCCCGCCAGGCTCAACAGCCTCAAGCGCCCACCAGGGCGGGCTCCTTCGGCTGTGATGCGAATACGTGCAGAATCGGCCGGCTCTTCACTTCCCAGGTATTCGTCTTGGGATCGAACCGGCAGTTGGCAAATACGCGCCACTTCTCTTCGTCGAGATTGGGCTTGTCTGCACGGAAATAGTATCCCGGCCACCGTGTTTCCTCGCGGAACAGGACGGTCCGGACATGTGCCTCTGCCTGCCACATACGGTGCACGTTCTCCCAGCACCGCATCAGTTCGTGAAGGTTGGCCGCCGCCAGCTTGCCGGAATCCTCTCTGAGGAAATCGAGAAGCTCCAGCGCTCTCGTCAGCAGGGCTTCGTTAGTGGTGAATTGTGCGGTAATGCCGCCGGCGTACTCGTCCATGATCTTCTGCAGCCGGAACATGAACATGCGGGGCTTGATGTAGTCCGGATTGATCTCCGGATCGGTGGTGGCGTTCTTGTGTTGCTCGTAGTAATCGAGCGGCTTGAGAATCTCCGCCTTGAGAGCTTCCAGGGCGGCCGATTCGAGCACCGGCATCTGGTTGTTCTCCACAATGAACTTGATGGCGGACTTGGCGGCGATGCGCCCTTCGGCATGCGAGCCGGAGGAGAACTTGTGGCTGGAGGCGCCCGAGGCGTCACCCGCGCAGAAGAGTCCCTTCACGGTGGACATGTTGGCGTAACCCCAGAAGTACTCGCCCTTGGTCTCTTCGGTCTGCAGGTCTTCGGGACCGCTGACCCAGGCGCCGGAAGCGCCGGAGTGCGAGCCGATGAAATACGGCTCGGCGGCGGCGATTTCCGAGCTGCGCTGCTCGGGCTGAGTGTTCGTGGCTGCCCAGAGCAACGCCTGCGAAACCGTCATATCCAGGAAGTCTTCCCAGGCTTCGGACTCGAGCTCCTTCATTTTCTTCTTGTAGGCTTTCTCGTCGCCCTTGTAAGCCTCGGCGATCTTCCCGATGGCCTCTTCGGTGCGCATGTAGATGGGACCTTTGCCTTCCATGGTGTCCAGCATGCCCATGTAATTGCGCAGGTTCGCCGGGATGGGTTTCACGCGGCCGTACGGCGCCCATTTCTCGAGCTCGGGCTTGCGTTCGACCATGTAGTTGCCGCCCTCGGAATTGGTGGCGCGCGACTTGAACAGCAGGAACCACGCGCCCACCGGACCATAGGCGTCCTTGAAGCGCACCGGAATGAAGCGCACTTCCTGGCAGGTCATCTCGGCGCCGGCCTTGATAGTGAAGTAGGCCGAGGATCCCGCGTTCCATGGTGGATACCAGGCGCGGCCCATGCCTTCGCCGGAGCTCCTGGGCTTGAAGACGTGCACCGCGCCGCCCATGGCGTCCAGGGTGGCCTTCGACTTGAAGATGTAGAATTTGTTCTCGCGCACCGAGAAGCCCACGGCGCCGGCGCAGCGGTCGCCATCCATCAACGGCCCCACGATGAACACGCGCTCGAAGATCTCGCCCACGTTGTCCTCGAGCAGCGCATTCTTGGCGGCTTCCGCCACCACGACCTTGTACGACTCGCCGTTGATCATGAGCTGCCAGCGGCCTTCGTGGACGAAGGCGCCCTTCTCGTCCTTCCAGATGGGCAGACCCCACTTCTCGAACAGGTGCACGCTCGAATCCACGTGACGGGCGATGTCGGCGACCAAGTCCTCGCGCGTAATACCCATCAGGTCGTTGCGCACATAATCGACATAGTCCTTCACGGTGTTGGCGCCGTCTTTCAAGCCCACGTACTGGTTGATGGCGGAGAGGCCCATGGCGACCGCGCCCGAGCGGTCCACGGCGGCCTTGTCCACCAGCGTCACCTTCAGGCCGTTCTTCTTGGCCCAGTATGCGGCTTCCACCGCGGCGCCGCAGGCGGCCATGCCCCCGCCCAGGATCAGCAGATCGGTTTCTACTACGACAGTTTCAAATTCGGCCATTAAATTTCTCCTCTCAGCTATTCAGGGTGAAAACCGCGGGAAGTCCCAGCGACTCCGGCTCGGTGAAAAGAGCGGGCGAGTTGAGGTCGCCGTTGGTGGGGTAGCCACCCGCCGGTTCCGCTTTCCCCTCGGCGGTGGTGCGGATGGGGAATTTGAAGCGCTTCACCGTCCCATTGCGGAACTTGACAGTCCACAGGATGGAATCCGTGGAGCGCAGCGGGGTCGCCGACGCGCCCAAGGGGACGAAGTCCGCATAGCCGCGAATCTCAATCGCCTGAGTGGGACAAATCTTGACGCAGTTGTAGCACTCCCAGCACATCGAGACGTCGCGGTTGTAGGCCTTCTTCTTTTCGTTGTCGAGGACCATCAGGTCGTTGGGGCAGATGTGCTGGCAGGCGGTCTTGTCCAGCGCTTTGCACCCATCGCACTTGTCCGCGTTTACGTAACTCGGCATCAGTTCACCTTTCCTTCCGCGGGAGCCGGAGGAGCACCGCTCTCCCGAGCCCGCGTCTTGTGATGTTGATAAAAACAATTCCGCTGCCCATACTCACCGAACCGGCAGCGCTCGCGAAAATAAATCTCGCACTTCATGCACACGGCATTCGGATCGGTACTTCCGCTGACGATGGCACCCGCCAGTCGGTCCAGCAGATCCGAGGTCCGCCGCAGTTCGTCCACGGGAAACTGTTGCAGGGCCAGCGCGGCGCGGTAATCGCGCGCGGTCTGGTAGGTTTCCATCAGCTTGCGGCTGGTTTCGGTCAAGGAGAGCCGGAACGAGCGCCGGTCTTCCGCCGGAGCGATGCGCCGCAACAGGCGCCGGCGCACGAGCTTGTCCACGGACTTGCTGGCGGCGCCGCAGGTCACTCCGAGAAACGCCGCAGCGTCGCCAATGTTCAGGACATCGGTGTGGGCCACGAGGTACAGCAGTTTGAGCTGCGAAAAACTCAGCTTGTCGCCGGCTACCTCGCGCAGTACCGTGCGTTCGATCACTTCCATCACGGACGACGTAAAAACGCGTGCGCTCGAGAGGAACTCGTTGCTGAAATCCGCCGTGATGGTCTGCGCCGCGGCGGTTGACTCACCTGGCTGCATCGCCGTCTCTCGCTTTCAAACTGATTGTTTAACCAATTCGAATGTAGACCCGGTTAACAATTCACCACAAGCCCGAATTAATGTAAACGGATCTGAAACTATTAAATATGCCGAATCTTATGGATTTTATGCTTTTCAGCCCCGCCAATGCAGCGGTAGTGCGGGTTTTCAGACGGGCATTGCCGGATGATTCCGCAGTCGCTTCGCCCAGTCGCCCGTCAGGGGCGAAAAACACCTCAGAAATCCCGCCATGTTGAGATTTGAATCAATAATTTCCGGATTCGATAGAGAGAGGGAAAGAGAACGCTGAGAAACTCTACGAAAAGCGGGCGATCACCAGGTGTGTGCCGCCTGGAATCGGGTCGGTGCGCACCACCTGAAGCCCGAGCGCGTCCAGTTCGGCGCTCAGACGTGCCAAGTGCCAGTTGCCGCAACCGCCCCTCGCAACATGCCGTCCAAAGGCGGACAGCATGACTTCGGGTGGCGTCAGCGATCCGGACGAGAGGAAGGCGTCGTGCAGGATGAGAACACCGCCGGTGTCCAACGCGTGGGCGGCTTTTGCCAGTGCGGGCCGGAACTGGTCGCGATCGCAGCAAGTCAGGAGTCCCGACAAAAGGACGGCGCTGTAGCGGGTGCCACCGTTCGGGATGGCAGCGGCCGGACCACCGGCTCCGGATTCTACAAACGGGTTGCGAAATTCGAGGGTAAGTGCTGGCCACCTTTGCGCGGCCAGTTCCTGGTATGCCGTTCCGCCCCAGCCAACCACGAGCGCGCGGCCGCCGGGCGCCAGATTGAGCTTGTCCATCACGTGCGGCGCGGCAAAGTGAGCCAGCGATTCGCAAGACTCGTGATGCAGGCTCTCGATTTCCGGCGAAGAACCATTACGGTTTCCGTTGAGAACGTAACGTCCAATCGAAGTTACCGGCGCCGGACAGGCCGCCAGCTCCAGCAACGCGGGGCACAGACTCTGCGGAGAATTCGACACCAGGTAGCGGGATGCCAATTCCAGGTTACGATAGCCCTCCGGCCCGCATTCGAGCAGCCCGAGCGAGACCAGACATTCCAGCACATCGGCCAGCCCATGCGTGTTCAGCCGGAGCATGCGCGCCAGATCCGGCACCGTGCGCCACTGCTCGAGGTGCTCAAACAGGGACGAGGCCAAAGCGAAGAGCAATACCTGGCTGCCGATGCCGGCAGTGGCCAGCCGCAGCAACTGATCGGGCGAGGGAGCCGGTGCGAAGTCCGAGCTGGCATCCGCCCGCCGGCACAGATCGCGCTGCGAGTGCTGCAATTTTTCCCGCAGCCGGACGGCTTCCCCCACTACCAGCGTCGCCGGAGGCGTGATGCCGGCCCGCGCCATATCAGCGGCGATGGACTCGAGGGTGCCCGTCACTACTTTCTCGCCATGCCAGAAGGCCATCTGAATCATGGCCGCCGGTGTGGCCGGATCGCGCCCATGCCCGATCAACTCCGCAGCAATCCGGCTGACGCTGTGCACCGACATCAAGAACACGAGTGTGTCCATGCCGGCCAGCGCCGCCCAGTTCAGACGGCTCTCTTCGCGGTTGGCCTCGTGCCCCGTGACGATCGCGACAGCCGAAGCTGTGTCCCGGTGAGTCACCGCGATACCAGCGCTCATCGGTGCGGCTAAAGCGGAGGAAACACCGGGGATGACTTCAAATGGAATGTCCTGTTCCGCCAGGAATTCGGCTTCCTCGCCCCCGCGGCCGAACAGGAAAGGATCGCCGCCCTTGAGGCGCACGACAGTCTTGCCCTCCCGCGACTTGCGCGCCAGCAGATCGTGAATCTCCTGTTGGCGGGAGTCATGCAGACCGACAGTCTTGCCCATGTAGATCAGCTCGGCCGACGGCTTAGCCAAAGCCAGAATCTCTCCCTGAATCAGCCGGTCGTAGACTATCACATCGCCCGACTGCAGCAGCTTGGCGGCTTTGACGGTGAGTAACTCGGGATGGCCAGGGCCGGCGCCCACGAGGTAGACTTTTCCAGGCAGCACAACCACCTACGCGAATTAATGTTCTCTTCCGAGTGAATACTGAATATCATGATAACATGACCTCGAACTCTGAATCTAAAGACAAGTCAGAGACACCCATTCTTTTGCGGGGCTGGTTATGTCGATAATCACAATCTCCAGGGGATCCTTCAGCGGCGGCAAGATGCTGGCCGAGTGTCTCGCCGAATCACTCGGCTATCGCTGTGTAGACCGCGACGTCATTGTGGAGCGGGCCGCCGCCCATGGCGTGTCGCAGGAGGAGTTGCGGGACGCGCTGCAGAAGCCGCCGAGCTTCCTGGATCGCCTGCAGCACAAGAAATACCTCTACTTAGTGCTGATCCAGGCCGCGCTCACTGAAGAGGTCCGCACCGGGAGGGCGGTGTATCACGGCAACGCCGGCCATCTCCTGCTGAAAGGAGGGCCGCATATTCTGCGCGTCCGCATCATCGCTCCGATGGAGTTCCGCCTGAAGATGGCCCAGGAGCGCCTGAAGCTCAGCCGCGGCGAGGCCTTGGACTATATCGCAAAAATGGATCAGGACCGGCGCAAGTGGACGCAATATCTGTACGGGGTGGACTGGGGAGATCCCGGCAATTACGATATCGTGCTCAATCTGGAATTCATGGACATCCGGGAGGCCTGTAAAACCGTGACCACCCTCGCCCGCCAACGGTGTTTCGAATTCACTCCATGCTGCCAGGAGGCCATGGACGACCTGGCACTTGCCAGCCGGGTGCGGGTGGAACTGGCGGTGGCTTCCGTCACCGCGCACCTCGAGTTCGATGTCCGGGCCAAGCAAGGCTCGGTCGAGATCCGCGGCGCGGTGCCCGGCGTACGCGAGGTTGACGAGATCCGCCGCATCGCCCAAGGGGTCCCCGGCGTACGGGCGGTGAATCTGGACGAACTGGCCTCGCCCGTACGCGCCTGAACCCGACTGCGCCCAACGTTCAGAGAAAAGATGGCGGGCTACACGGTCACCGGCACGGCGATCGTGGGTTTGCTGGCCGGCAGATGGCGTTCCGCAGGTCCGGCATAAATCTGCCGCGGACGCGCGATCTTCTGCTCGGGGTCCCGCATCAGTTCGTCCCAGTGAGCCAGCCAGCCCACCGTGCGCGGAATGGCGAACAGCGCGGTGAACATATTCGGCTTGAAGCCCATGGCCTGGTAAATGATCCCGGAATAGAAATCCACGTTGGGGTATAGTTTGCGCTTGATGAAGTACTCGTCTTCGAGCGCGATCCGCTCCAATTCCAGTGCAATGTCCAGCTTCGCACTGCGCCCTGTGACCTGGAATACCTGGTCGGCTGTCCATTTGATGATCTGGGCCCGCGGGTCGTAGTTCTTGTAGACGCGGTGGCCAAAGCCCATGAGCCTCAACTTACCGGCCTTCACCTGCTCGATGTATGCCGGGACGTTCTCTTTGCTCCCGATGGCATCCAGCATCCGCAACACCTGCTCGTTGGCGCCCCCGTGCAGAGGGCCGGACAAAGCCGACGCCGCCGCCGAAACCGCCAGGTAGGGATCCGCCTGGGAACTGGCCACCGCCCGCATGGTATTCGTGCTGCAGTTCTGTTCATGATCGGCATGCAGGATGAAAAGTACGGAGAGCGCCCGCGCCAGTACCGGATTGGCTACATATTTTGGCTCGACCATCTTCCAGAGCATGTTCATGAAGTTCCCGGTGTAGTTCAGATCGTTGTCCGGATACACATAAGGCAGGCCCCGGCTGTGGCGGTAAGTGTAGGCGGATATGGTAGGCATTTTGCTGATCAGACGCACAATCTGAAGCCGCCGGTTCTCGGCATCCAGGACGTCGCGAGCTTCCGGATACACGGTGGACAGTGCCGCCACGGTGCTGACCAGCATTCCCATCGGATGGGCATCGTAGCGGAAACCCTCCAGAAAGGCCTTGGTGGTCTCATGCAGCATGGTGTGGTACTTCACTTCGTGTACCCAGTTCTTGAACTGTGTCTCGGACGGGATTTCACCGTTAAGGATCAGGTAGGCCACTTCCAGGAAGGTGCATTTTTCCGCCAGTTCTTCGATCGGATAGCCACGGTACCGGAGAATGCCCCGGTCTCCATCGATATAGGTGATTGTACTTTGGCAGGACGCGGTATTCATGAACGCAGGATCATAAGTCATGAGCCCGAAGTCTTCCGCGTCGACCTTGATTTGACGCAGGTCCATCGCACGAATGGTACCTTTGTCTATAGAAACTGTATAAGTTTTATTGGTACGCTCATCGGTAATTGTTAGGGAGTTAGTTGGCATGTTGTCACCACCGCATTCCGCAAGTCTGTTCTCTCGTAACCTGGCCGCATCATTTGTTCCGACAACCAAAGTATGATATAAGTTTCTCGAAGGCACAAGAAGTATTCAGACCTGATGATCCGGCATCGGGCGCCGTTCCTCACAGTTTAGGGAACGAGTGAAAGGGACAAATGTCTCGCTCAGCGCCAATCCTTTGCCGGGTTTTCCTCCGCAAATACGCGTGTTTCCGCGATCCCCGGGCTTACGGCAGCCGGCAGCCCCGGACCTTGCCGAGGATCCCATGACCGCCGTTGCCAGAACCGTGCTGCTGATCTCGCGCGGCACCATGTCGGGCGGCAGCATGATCGCCGAGTGCCTGTCTTCGCACGGCGGGATCCGCTGCCTGACCCGGGAAGACCTGCTGGCTACGGTGAACACCTACGGAGAGGTGGCCACCCGCATCGCCAGCCAGATTCCTCTCGCCGAACAGCAGTACGAGGAGTTCAGCGGCATCCGGCGTCCTTACGTCATTCTCATGCGCCGCGCGCTCCTTGAGCATGTGCGCGCAGGCCGGCTGGCATATTTTGGCTACTCCGGACACCTGCTGCTGCCGCGCATGCGCCACTGTGTGCGCATCCGGCTGATCGCGACCATGGAAGTGCGCGTGGCGCGCACGCAGGAGATCCTCGGCTACTCCCCCGCCGAGGCGCGCGAGTATATCCGGCGCGTGGATCAAGAGAGAACTCACTGGGCCCGTATGGTGTACGGCCTCGACATCCGCGACCCGGCGGAATACGACATCTGCATTAACATCGAACGGTTGTCTCAGGCGGGGACCTGCGCCCTGCTGCGCCAACTGATGGAGGAGCCAGATTTTCAGGCCACGCCGGAATCGCTGGAGCAATTCGAGCGCGAATATCTGGCCACTCAGGTCTTGGCCGCGCTGGTAACCGATCCCGCCACCGAGGGCCTGGAATTGGGCGCCAGCGTGTCGGAGAACACGCTACGGGTGGTTGGACCGCACCTCGCCGAAAGCGAGAGACGCCTGGTCCTCTCCGTGGCGGCCGCCGTTCCCGGCGTGCCCGAGGTCGTCTATGAGCCGGGTTACGCACCCGCCTTTAGTTGCGCTTGACCGCCACGCGCCGGCCATCCGCCGAATCCGGTTCCGAGAGGAAGTTTATGCCAGAATCGCGCAGCAATGATTCCGTCCGTGGCCCTGGCAAAGCGCTCGCTTTGCTCAGCCGCCTGGCCGAATTGGAAGAAACACAGACCGCCGCCACGCTGGACCAGAGAGACATGGCCCGGCAAAGAACGGAGACTACGGCCAGCCTCGCCAAGTATTCATCGCGCACGGCTGAAAACGCCGACAAACAGACGGGGCTGGCCCAGGAAAGAACCGCTCTAACCCGCGAGCAGACGCGCCTGTCCACCCGGAGCAGCGAACTCGCCTCCATTCGCACCGACTTGGCCCACGAGCGGACCAGCCAGGCCGAACAGCGCACGCAACTTGCCACTCAACGCACCGAAATGGCCCACCGCCGCACCGGGCTCGCGGAGTTCCGTAGCAAGTTGGCCGAGCAGCGCACGGTTCTGGCGCGGGAGCGCAACGGATTGTCCGTGCAACGGGTGCAACTCGCCGAACAACGTACCCGGCTGGCCGAGAGCCGCACGGTGATGTCGCAGCAACGCAACGGGCTGGCCGACTTCCGTACCGGTCTCGCGCGTCAACGAACGGCGACTGCGGTCACCCGCACGCGCCTCTCGCTGCAGCGCACGGAACTCGCCCGGGGACGCACCTTCCTGGCGTTGATTCGCACCGGCCTGGCGTTTCTGACATTGGGGCTGACGTTTCTCCGGTATTTCGGAATTTCAAAATGGACGTTTTTCGACGCGGCGCTGGTCGTCTGCAGCCTGGTGGCCGTCTATTTCGGTTTCAGGGGATACCGCCGCGCGCTTCTGTCGGAAAGGCGGCTCGAGAGCCTGCTCGCCGCGGATGGCGGCTTGGCCGAGGCCCTAAGCTGGCAAGGGTTTCCAGCACAGGATCCAGGTAAAACGGGAGATCTGATCAAGACCGGGACTGGATACCCGGCCGGCTGACGCCAGCACCAAAAAATCAGCACCCCCTGGCTCCCGCGGCAAAAGTGTGGTATATAACGTATCGAACATATAAGCTTTTCAGACCTGATGATCCGGCATCGGGGGAGCGAAGGAATGCATATTTTCTTGCCCGTTGCCGGCATCAGCATCAACATCTGGGTTCTGATTGCCGCCGGAGCCTTGGTGGGCTTCCTTTCGGGACTGCTGGGCGTCGGCGGAGGATTTCTCCTCACGCCCATCCTGATGTTGGTAGGCATCCCGCCCACGGTGGCCGCCGCTTCGGATTCCTGCCAGATTGTGGCGGCTTCGTCCTCTGCCCTCGCCGCTCACTTCCGCCTCGGTAACGTGGATTTCAAAATGGGGATCGCGCTGTTGGCCGGCGGACTGACCGGTGCGGGCCTGGGCGTACAGGTCATCAAGGTCCTACGCACTCTCGGCAGTGCCGATTCACTGATCACCATCACCTACATTCTGGTGTTGGGCGCAGTGGGTGGGTCCATGTTCGTGGCCAGCCTGCAGAACCTGCGGCGCGGGCCCATGGCAACCAGGAAGCGCAAGCCAGTGACGCGCGGCGAACTCCTCAAACGCCTGCCGATGCAGATGTACTTTGAGCGTTCCAACGTGCATCATTCGCTGGCTGTTCCGTTTCTTCTGTGCACCATCGTGGGAATCCTGTCATCCATCATGGGTGTCGGCGGCGCCTTCATGATGGTGCCGATGATGGTCTATCTGCTCGGCATGCCGACACACGTGGCGGTAGGGACCTCGCTGTTCCAGATCTTGTTCACGTGCGCCGGGGTCACCTATATGCAATCCACGGCGAACCACACGGTGGACCTGGTGCTGGCCCTGATGCTGGCTGCCGGCTCGACCGTCGGCGCGCAGATCGGCGCGCGTCTGACGCGCTACCTGCGCGGCGATCAGTTGCTGATTATTTTGGCCACCCTGGCATTGTTGGTCGCCGGGAAGATGGTGGCCGATCTGGTGGTCACACCTACGAATCTGCTGGCGCCCACCGTGCATGCGATGCGCCTGCTGCTGTTGGGAGGATTCTCAAATGCGTAAGAGTTGGTTCAACGGGACGCGCACGGCGGCCCTGCTGCTGGCGGCTAGCGCCGTGGCGCGGGGATCCCAGAACATGGTGCTGGTGGCCGACAGCCGCAGATGTTCCGGCTGGGAAGCCTGGTGGAGCGGTCTGTACAACGACAGTCTTTTCTGGTTCGCGATCCTGACCATTGTCATCCTTCCAGCGATGGGTTTGGCGATGGCCCAGGCCACCGAGCTGCTGATGAAGCGGATCGGGATCAACCTCAAAGCGCGGACCCCCATGGAGCACTGACTTTATGCACTGGTGGCACATTCTGATGCCGGTGGCCGGCGTGGAGATTGCCTGGCCCGGCTTGATCGTCCTGGGGCTCGGCGTGGGCATGATCGCGGGCTTCTTTGGGATGGGCGGTGGATGGATGGTCACGCCGGGCCTGAACATTCTGGGGTTTCCCATGGCGTTCTCCATCGGAACCGGAATCGCGCAGATGCAGGGTCCGTCGCTGGTTTCGACCATCCGGCACGCGAAGTTCGGCAACGTGGATTTCCGGCTGGGATTCATCATGATCGTGGGAACCGTGTGCGGATTTGAGCCGGGCGCTCAGCTGGTGATGTGGCTGGAACGGCACGGCAAGGTGGATGCCTACGTGGAGTATGGTTATCTCGCCTTGCTGAGTTTGATCGCCTGGCTGGTGTTTGCCGACGTCGCCAAGCAGCGATCCAAGGCCCGCCAGGCGCGCGTTTCGGGCCGCGTGCTGGAGTCCGCACCGGTGGGCATCGAGTGGCATAAGACGCTGCACAAGATCAAAATCCCGCCGGTGATCACTTTTCCCAAGGCCGGCATTCGCTGCTCGATCTGGCTGCCGATCCTGGTCAGCTTCGTCACCGGGCTGATGGCCGGATTTCTGGGAATCGGGGGCGGCCTGGTGCGCATGCCGGCGCTCATCTACCTGGTGGGCTGCCCCACGCACGTGGCGGTGGGCACGGACTTATTCGAGGTCACCATCTCGGGACTCTATGGCGCGGCGTCGTACAGCTACAAGGGACGCACGGAGTTGCTGGCAGCGTTGATCATGATTGTGGGCGCCGCCATCGGTGCGCAGATCGGGTCGGTAGCCACCAAATACGTCAAGGGCTACGGCATACGCGTGTTCTTCGGAGTGGCGGTGGTCGGGTGCGCACTTTCGATCGTGCTCAAACGCCTTTCCGCGGCCTACCCGGGCGCGCGCGTCATTCTGAACGATGCCGCGACCGTGCTGATCCTGGGCCTGGTCGGCGCACTCTCGCTTTACATCCTGCTGAAATTTATACAGGGTGTGACGGCGGAATTGGCGGCGAAAAAGCGGCTGGTGCACACGTCCGTCTGAGGAGCACACCATATGCGCTTCGCAATCATGCCTTTCCTCGCGATCCTGGCCGGCTGCGGCTTTGGCCACGTCAATCAGGGGCAGGTGGTCGCATACCACAAGAACACCGGGATGATCACGCTGGTGGCAGACTCGAATTACCGCGAGCCCGATCGTCCGCGCTTCGATGTCGTGCCGGCGATCACCATCCACAGGCCGGACGATCCGCGCCAGATGGGGCCGGCGCCGGAGCCTGGGAAACTGCTGGCGCTGGATGCGGCTCACAGTCAGGTGATCGTCTACGATTCCGCCACGGGCGGGCTGCGCGCCGTGCCCTACACGTTGATCTCCGAGCAGGACGGCATCCGCCAAGCGGACCCGCGCGTGGCGGGAGCCCGCTTTCCGCAAGTGGACCGGTCCAGCGGCGCGATTACCGTCTATTGGCCCCACCTGCACAAGTTGATGGAGTTCTCCGTGCCGCCGCAGTTTCGCGACCTGCCCGAGGACACCTGGAGAATCGGCGACGAAATTCGTTATTACTACAAAGATCCCGCGCAGGCCTTGCGTCTCATGAATGTCAGTAAGACCGATTTGGACAAGGCGGGCAAATGAGCGGTATCTCTGCAGGGCTTTGGTTGCTGTTTGCGGCCGGCACGTTCGAGCCGCATTCCGAAGTCAAGCTTACGCCGCGGGAGATCGAGGTCGGCGCCTTTTACGATGGCGCCAAGGTGAGAGTGGAGGGCGCAACCGCGCCGCGATCCGGGGTGATCATCGTGTTCACCGGTTCCGATCGTGAAGAACGGTTCAAACAGAAGGCCCGCTTCGGACCCTTCTGGATGAATGCCGACAGAGTGCGGATCTCCGGAGCGCCCTCCCTCATCTTACGTTTTAGCAGCGCTCCGGTGGCGTCGCTGCTCAGCCGCGATACGATTGCCAGGCTGCACCTCGATGAGGCATCCCTGACGGCCAGGATGCAGATCGAGCCGCCGCCGGACCGGGCGCACGATGCCGTCGTGCGTTCCGCCTACCTGGCGCTCAAGAAGAGCCGGGGAACTTACTTCTTCGGCGATGCGGGCGTCTCCATACGCGATTCGAGCGACGGTTGTAGAGCCTTTGCCCTGGAGTTCCATTGGCCGGCCAAAGCGGCGCCGGAGCATTACACGATGCGGGTTTATCAGGTCAGCGAAGGCAAGGTGATCGCCGAAGAGTGCGTGCCCCTGCTTGTCGCACGCACCGGTTTTCCGGAATGGCTGGCGTATCTCGCCTCGAACCGCGCAAGCCTGTATGGCTTGACGGCCGTGCTGATCTCGGTGCTGGCCGGGTTTGGCATCGACTTCGTGACGACGCACCTGTTCGGGGGCAAGCGTGTAGCGCACTGATCGGGCGGCCCGATCGGCTATAGCCGGAGCTGAATCGTATGCAGTGGTGGAGGCGCGAAGATCATGCCGGGGAGGCGCCAGGCGCAGCGGCCGAACGCGTGCGCGCGCGGTATGCGAGCTTTCGGGAATTGCTGGCGCTGAACAACGAATCCCTCGAGCTGATGGCGGGCCTGCAGGATGACCTGCAATACGTGCCGCCCCGCCGTGACGTGCTCGGCGATCGCATCGGGGCCATCTTTGAGCGGGCCGGTGAAGTGGTTGCGGCCCTGGAGCGCTTGACGGGCGAACGCCTGCCATCGCTGGCGGCCGCGCTCGCCTCCCAGCAGCAGGAAGTTGAGCGCTATGCGGCCGCGCTGGCGGAGCTGAGCCGTCCGCGCCTTTCCGCGTGGCTCTCCGAGTTGCACTCCGGTTCGGAGAACGAGGCGGGCAGCAAAGCCGCCGCGCTCGGCGAGATCCGCAACAAGGTCGGCCTGCCCGTACCCGAAGGTTTTGTACTGACCACGGAGGCCTACCGGCAGTATTGCGGGATCGCCCTGTGGCAGGAGATCCGGGACGCGATCCGCGAGCTGGACCCGAACGATCTGGAAGCCATCCGGCGGGCCTCCGAACTGCTCACGCGCCGCGTGATGGAGTCCGCCGTACCGCGCGCGGTGGAGGTCGCCATCACGGCGCGCGCCCAGGCGCTGCTCTCGAAGGGCGGCACACTGGCGGTGCGCTCGAGCGCCTGCGGCGAAGGCGGCGCCCGATCCTACGCCGGCCAGTTTCTGAGCCTGCTCAACGTGCCCGCAGATCAGGCGCTGGACGCCTACAAGCAGGTCATCGCGGGCCGCTTCAGCGAACGTGCCCTGGCTTACCGTCTCTCCACCGGACTGCTGGAGGTAGACAATCCGATGGCGGCCTTGTTCCTTCTGATGATCCCGGCGCGCGCGGCCGGCATCATGTACACGCGCGACCCGGCCGACACGAAAAGCAGGAATCTTTGGATCACCGCCACCCGCGGACTGGGCCTCGAAATCGCGAGCGGCCGTGTGCCGGCGGACCTTTTCCAGGTGTCGCGTGCGCGGCCTCACACGGTGGTCGAACGCAGCCTGGTCCACAAAGCGGAAGAACTGGTGGTCGAGTCCGGCGGAGGCCTCGCCTACGCGCCTCTCGATCGCGGCGAGCAGGACGAGTCCAGCCTGCCGGACGAGCATTTGCGCACGCTCGCCGAATGGGGAGTCCGCATCGAAGAACATTTCGGGCCGCCGCAGGACGTCGAATGGGTGCTCGACCTCCAGGGCGGGCTCTGGATCGTGCAAGCGCGGCCGCTGGTGAATGCGGACGCTTCCCACGCGAAAGCGCGCGCCCGCGCCCGCACGGAGCCGCTGCTCGCCGGAGGCCGCACGGTTTATCCGGGCCAGACTTCCGGAAAAGCGTTTCTCGTTGAAGAGATTCAAAACATCGGCGAGGCCCCTTCCGGCGCGATCGTTTTCATCAAGAAGCCTTCGCCGGAAATCGTGGAGGTTTTCCCGCGCATCGCGGGTCTGGTGGCGGAATGGGGCAATATTGCGGGCCATGCGGCCGCGCTGCTGCGGGAGTTCCAGATCCCCTCCGTATTTCAGATGACCGGCGCGTTCGACCGCCTGTCGAGCGGCGATCCCGTGAGCCTGGATGCCGTGCAGGCCCGCATCTACGCCGGTCTGCTATGGCCGGCCATGCGCAAGGAGGTGTCCATCAACGAGCGCTATCGCGAGCGCGCTGGCGATCCGATCAGCAACCGGCTCCTCACGCTCAACCTGCTCGACCCCACGGCCCACAATTTCCGCGCCGCGGGATGCCGGTCCGCGCACGACATTCTGCGCTACTGTCACGAGAAAGCCATCGAGCGAATGTTCGAGGTCAACGACCTGGAACTGGAACGCAGCGCCCAGTCGGCGCGGACGCTCGACACGCCGCTGCCGCTGAACGTCTCGGTGCTCGATCTGGGGGACGGCATCGCGCCGCTCGGCCCGGCTGTCCGCCGCGTGAAGCCCGCGGAGATCGTGTCGCGGCCCTTTCAGGCATTGTGGCGGGGCATCAGCCATCCGGGCGTTACGTGGCAGCGCGAGATGCCCGCAGGCTTCGGCGATCTGGCGTCCGTGTTGGCGACGGCGCTGACGCCCAAAAGCGGCGGCATGCGCCCCTTGGGCGAGAAAAGCTATCTGCTGGTGGCCGGCGAATACATGAACCTGAACACCCGCCTGGCTTATCACTACAGCCTGGTGGATGCCTGCCTTTCGGACACTCCGGGGAACAATTACATCTCGTTTCGATTCGAGGGCGGCGGCGCGGCGCATATCCGCCGCAGCCTGCGCGCCTGCTTTTTGGAGCGCTGCCTGGTGCACCACGGATTCCGCGTGGATCGCCGCGGCGATCTGGTGAACGCCTGGTTTCGCAAGGCGCCCGCCGATCAAACCGCGGAACGGCTCGACATGCTGGGCCGGCTGCTGGCCTGCTCCAGTCAACTCGACATGTACATGCACAGCCGCGAAATTATGAACTGGTACGCCGATCAGTTTCTGGCGGGGAATTATACTTTCCGCCAGACGGGTCAGGATGCCGGCTGAACGCCCCGAAATGGCCGCCAAACGGGCCTCTGAAAACGCAAAACCACATAACGTTCTTGGCCAGTCAGGCAGGCCGACGAAAATGTTCATCGCCTGGCCCGTTTTGACCAATGTCGCCGGCTTTCACATCGATGCGGCTAAGATGCTCGTAGATCGATTGCGGCTGCAAGTTTCCGAGATTGCATTTAACCGCAGTCGTCGGTACGCCGTACTGAACTTGAGCTTTGCCTGTGGTAATCTCTGCGGCTACCGCGGCACGATGGTCGTTGAGAGGGCGAATGGCCGATGGAGGGCGATGACGCGCAATTGCCGCAAGCGGATAAGGCCTGCCACATCGGTTGAGCTATTCGCCGGTTACCGGAGCCGCGCACGCGGTGGGTTCTGCGCGGCATCTGACGGAGGCTCGCTAACCTCGAACGCCAGGGATTGCCGCGCCACTCCGCTGCCTTGGTGCACTGTTACCTCGACCACGTAACTTCCTTGGGACAGTTGTCCCACATCGAGTGCTGTGAAGTATGGCAGCACTCCTGCGGCGGGCACGGGCAGTGGCTTTGCCGCCAGTCTGCCGGTCGCGACCCCGTCGCGCTTCATCTCAATTTCAATCTGCGGCTGTGCACCCGCACCTGTGTACACCTGGAAATACACCGCCAATTTCATCCCTGGATGGACTGCAATCATCGGATTCAATTCCGGCCTGATCTGGCCTAGCTCGCTCACCAAGGGGTCGAACAGGCGGGCGTTTTCCTGACTGGTCTTCTCCAGCCCCCTTACCAGCACCAGGTCGCTCACGTCCAGCGGGGCTCGCCGTGGCACCACCAGGGAAGTGCGCGCAGTACTCGCCGCGTTCTGTTCGATTGAGACCACTGCGCTTTCTACCGTATATCGCCCCGGCGGCAAGATGAAAGGCTGGGCCTCGACGATGGTGTCCCGGGTGAATGATTCCAAATCCGTCAGCGGTCCGCTGAAGGGCGCCTTTTGGCTCACTGTCCCGACCACTTCTCCATGCTCGTTCTTGATCAGGGAGAAAAAGCAAACCCGCAAATCGAACCGCTTGTGCTGATTGTCAATGGCGGGCTTGAGATCGCGGCCCGCGATCTCGTAAGCCAGGGAAAAGAGCGTGGCATTCTCGCCGCTGCGAAACCGCAGCACCGCAACGTGAAATGGGAACGCGCGCGGCGGCGGCGCAGCCGCCAGCGCGTTCAGGGCTCCCAGTTCGTATGGAAACAGAGTCTGCCCGGGCAGCCGCGGCAGCGCGTAATAGCCACTGCGCGATTGCACTACGGCGCCGGGGCGATCCACCTTGACTTCAATCTTGCGGAAACGGCCGTCCATGGTTCCGGATTCCGGTATATAGGCGATCTCGTAATAGGTCCCAATGTCTTCCGTAATGCGGGGCAACGCTTTATCCAATTCGCCGCGCGCCATCGCCTTGAAGCCGCCGGTGCTCTCGGCGAGCTCTCCCAGGTACTCTTCAGATAAGGCATGCAAGGAGGCCGACGCAAGACCCATTGAGTCGCTGCCGTTGTAATACGAATTGGTCTGCATTTGGATGCTCCCCGCGGCCGCCTGCAGCAGGCCGGCGCGGGCCGCGCTCAGTTCCGCAACCATGGCTACGCTGTTCAGGTCGATCGCATAGAAGGTCACGTGGCTGCGGTTGGCTTCGCTGATCAAGGAGCGGAATATGTCCGTATCTTCCGGCCGGACTTGGATTCCCGTGGAGAACAGCACCACGGTCTTGCGCCCGGGCAATTCTGCGAGCGACTTTACCAGGTGAACCAACCCAAACAATGACCGCTGCGACGCCTGTTCGCCGAGCGCGTCCCCCATGGCTGAATTCAGGTCGCCTGCACGTGCAAACAGCCCGTATCCCTGTTGCGGAACCAGCGGCGGCGTATATGGCTGCGAATTCAACATCGTGAGGACTTCATCGCCTGAATCCTCCAGCGGTCCGGGCATGCTGGCGAGCCGGTCAATGGCAGAGAGCAGCGCGGACCTGTCGGTCGTGTAGGGCTGAATGAGCCGCGCCCCGCTATATGGATTGATGACATAAAGGCCCATGTAGGTGTTCGGCTGCAAGCTTTGCTCCACCAAAGCCCGGGCGCCGTCCCGGAACTCCTTCCGTCCCTCGGGTCCCGCAGGCATCGTCAGTGCCGCCGTGATCAAATGGATCTGCCGCAGCGGGTCGAGCCCGCGCTGCTTCTGAGGCGCCGCGGTTGGCGCCGGATTCGTCGCCGCCCCAGGCGTGGCCGGCTGAGCCACCGCGGAACCGGCTTGCTTGCCGCTGACCAGCCGGAATCCCCTGATCTGCTGCGGTACACCGTCCTCTAAGACTTCGAAATCGGCGGCCTTGAGGCCGTGAACCAGTTTCTTATGCTTGTCGCGCACAACGGCGTCAACCAGCACCTCCTGCGCGGTGACCTGGATTTTGGCGCCTTCCTGCGCTACGGCGCCTTGGGCCGGCGAACCCGCCACCTGCCCGCGCAAGGAGCCAACCGCCAGGAAACCAGGAACCAGCAATGCCAACTGTAGCCAGCGAACCGGAGCCATAATCGCTGCCTCCTTTACCTCGCCGTAATTGGACGCCCCGGAATGAACGGCGGTTTCGGAGGATGCCTTCCGGAATCAGCCCGCGCCGGTTTACCTCGGCCCGTTCTGCGCGGCCAGCATCCCGTTGACGGCCGGATCGCTTCCAGCGGCGGGTTTCTCCAGGTGCGGGATGGCTTCCTCAAACCTGACGCGTGTGGCCAGCAGCCGCCCCGAATAGAAATGCAGTTGCACGGAGTCCGGTTCGGCCGCCAGGGCCTTTTCAAAATACGGAGTCGCCTTGTCGAACGCGATTCCGCGCTAAAATAGAAGTATCTTCGCTGGGGATTCGCGTTTCATCCATGCGTGGCAATTCACATCCGTGGCGCATCATGACCCTCATGTTAGGGGCGGTTTTGCTCTGCGCGTTTGGCCTCGACCGTCTACTTTCGCCGGCCGGCAACGCTGTGCTGCGCGCCATGGATAGCCGGTCCGTCGCAATCGACGGCAGCATCGAAGCACAGACGCCCGGCGGCCGCCTGGTGTTCGAAGCCGGTGGCGTGACCTACGCGCTCGCCCGTACCTCGCAAGCCCGGCCATACGTCGGCCGCACTGTCCGGATCACCGGCACCGTGCACCAAACCACGGGCGTGCTCGACATTCGTACCATCGCCCCCGTATTGACCAAAGCCGCGCAGCCACATAGTATGTAATTGGACCCGCAAGTCCGAAAACGAGGTTTTCATACTATGGTGGTCTCTGTCGAAACGCTGGCGGACGAGATGTATGCCCTGATCTCGGAGTACGCCGGAAAGCGGAATCTCAAGGCCGGCGATCTGACCAAAGAGATGGTTGCGCGGCACGGTGCGGCTTGCAAGGACGATTGCAAGCATGCGATCCGCATACTCATCGAGTCCGGACGCTGCGTCTACAGCTATCTGGGCGGCTCTTACATCCAGCTTCCGCCGAAGGAAGGCGCGGGCGACTGAAGCGGCATGGAAGGCACGGCAGCCATGAGCGCCATGCCGCGCCTAGTGGTCGCCGGTCTTTCGGGAGAGTCGGGCAAGACTCTCGTATCGCTCGCGCTGTTACTCGAAGCCGGCCGCAGGCGCCTGCCGTCGCGAGCGTTTAAGAAGGGTCCCGATTATATTGACGCCGCCTGGCTGGGGTGGGCCTCCGCGCATGCGGCGCGCAATCTCGACACGCACTTGATGGGCTTCGACCGCGCGCGCCAGTCATTTGCCCGGCACGCGATCGCTTCGGGCATGAATGTGATCGAGGGAAATCGCGGCCTCTTCGACGGCCTGGACGCCCGCGGCACGCACAGCACCGCGGAACTGGCCAAGGCTCTGCAGGCTCCCGTGGTGCTGGTGGTCGACGCCACCAAGGTCACACGCACCGCGGCGGCTTTGGTGCTGGGATGCCAGAAGCTGGACCCCGCCGTCCGGCTCGCCGGCGTGATCGTCAACCAGGCGGCCGGAAGCCGCCATGCACGGCTGGTGCGCGAAGCGATCGAGGTGGATTGCGGCGTGCCAGTGCTGGGAATCGTTCCCCGCGCGGCGCCCGGCGCGCTGCTCTCGACGCGGCATCTCGGCCTGGTGACTCCGCAGGAACAAGCCGAGCACGAGTTACTGGCCAACAATCTGATGGAGCTGGTGGCGCAGCACCTGGATTTCGATCGATTGCTGGAGATTGCCCGGCAGGCCGTCCCGCTGGAGGTTCCACCGGCGCCGCAGCCCAGTGCCCCAGCCGCGGACGGCGTGCGGATCGGCTACCTGCAAGACTCCGCGTTCAACTTCTACTATCCGGAAAACCTGGAAGCTCTCACCGGCGCGGGCGCCGGGCTGGTGCCGATCTCTTCGCTGACCGCGGCGGCATTGCCGGGTGACCTGGATGCGCTCTACATCGGCGGCGGCTTCCCCGAAACCCACGCCGAGAGGTTGAGCCGAAACACCGGTTTCCTGGCGTCCATCCGCTCGGCTGCCAATGCCGGCTTGCCGGTCTACGCGGAATGCGGAGGCTTGATGCTGCTCGC
>DATKNQ010000169.1:0-4488 GCA_035541265.1 Bryobacteraceae bacterium | reverse complement strand
GGCTTCGATTGTCAGAACGTTGTGCTTCAACTCCATGGGCCGCGGTTGCAACCAGGCGCTTTCGAGCAGGTACAGCACCTGGTTCAGGACAAGCTGATCGCGCTCGCCCCCGCTCACGTGACGCGTCTGGCGTTTCACACCGGTTGCGTCCGTCCCGGCGCGATCGTTCGAGGCGTCCACCACCAGCGCCCGCTCGCCGCTGCCCAGGCGCTCGAACTCGAAATAGCGATCGGGGAACACGCACAGCCAAGTGCTGAGAGGGCCGGCCATGTTCACGTTCGCCGGCCGCAGGTAAACCGCCAGCGAATGCACCGCGTGCAGCCGCTCGCGCCCGCCCTTGGCCTCCACAGCCTGTTGCCAGGCGGCTTGCGGATCGGCCGCGCGAGCGCATACAGCCAACACGGCGAGAGCGATCCAGAGCCTCATGAGCCAACTCTACTACGGAATGAAGCCGGCCATCAGACGCGATACTCTGGAGGATTACGTGAGCGAGACCGAGAAGCTGCAACCCGCCGCAATCGCGCAACCGCCCGTCGTGGCGCAGGCCCGAACCGTACGCTTCGCGGTCGTGATTCCTGCTTACCAGCCCGATGAAATATTGCTTGCACTGATCGCTGCGCTTTCGGAAAAATCCATTCCGGACATCGTGGTGGTGGATGACGGCTCGGGCGATCCTTACCGCGAGATCTTCCGCCGCGCCGCCGCGTTTCCGGAGGTGCGCGTGATCCGGCACGCGGTGAATCTCGGCAAAGGCGCTGCGCTCAAAACCGGCATCAACTACGCGCTGTGCGAGTTTCCCGATCTCGAAGGCGTGATCACGGCGGATGCCGACGGCCAGCATCATCCGGACGATATCGAAAACGTCGCCATCCGGCTGGCTGCCGAGCCCGGCCGCATGATTCTAGGCGTCCGTGGCTTCGACGGCCGCGTGCCTCTGCGCAGCCGTTTCGGTAATCTGATCACCCGCGCGGTCATGCACGCGCTGGTTGGCCAGAATGTGTCGGACACACAGACCGGTTTACGGGGCATTCCCCGGCGATTGCTGCCGCACTTACTACGCTGCGAAACCAACGGCTACGATTTCGAGCTCGACATGCTCATTGCCGTGCGGCAGCAAGATCTTCAGATCGAGGAAATCCCCATCCGGACCATCTACGCGCCGGATAACCGTACCTCGCATTTCAACCCGCTGATCGACTCGATGAAGATCTACTTCGTCCTGCTGCGCTTCAGTTCCGTTTCGCTGATGACCGCCGCGCTCGACTCGCTGGTCTTCTATCTGGCCTATCGCCGCCTGGCCAACATCGCGCTGTCCCAGGTGCTGGGCAGACTGCTGGCCGTCGCCTTCAACTACTCGATGGTGCGCCGCACCGTGTTCTTCTCCAAGCACCGGCACCTGGCCGTTCTCCCGAAATACCTGCTGCTGGTGTCTTGCAGCGGTTTGGCTTCGTACGCCGGAATTCAACTGTTGAACGTGCGCTTTCACATCTACCCTCTGGCCGCCAAGCTGCTGGTCGAGACACTCTTGTTCTTCGCGAATTTCGCCATCCAGCGCGATTTCATCTTCGGCAGAAGCGCCAATCCGGGTACGCCGCGCCGCGCCGTGCGTGCCTGGTGGGAGTGGCTGGCGCCGCGGGTTGTGCCGCCCGTTCTCGCGCTGGCTGCTGTAGCTCTGGTGGCGGCCACGATTTACGGTTTGCGCGCCGGTCAATTATTTTCCGATCCTGGCTGGACCGCCACCGGAAAGCTCCGTCTGTTCCGCTATACCTGGATCTTCTGGAGTGCGGGTGCGGCCATGCTCATCGCGGTCCCGCGTTATCTCGTCGCCGTCCTCGCCGGCCTCTTTTTGGTGGCGACGGCCGTCGCTGTCGGTCCCCTGGAGCTACTGGCGGTCAGCGCTTTCCTGATTGCTTCCTGCGCCCTCGGTTCGCTGCTGCTGCGCACCGGCCAGCTTTTGGCTGTCCTTGCTGGCCTGGCGGTCTACATCTTTCTGATGACCTTCCTGGCGCGCCTGCCGGTGAATTATCCCGCCGTTTACCTGGCGATGCTCGCGCTACCCATCCTGCTCGACTGGCGCGGCGTATGGGGGCGATTGGTCGCGTGGGCCCGCGCGTTAACGCCCTCGCAGACGTGGACACGCCAGCGCGGTGCGGCCTTCCTGCTGCTGGTCTTTGTGCTCGGCATGCACTGGCTCATCATTCCGCAGCCGGAATCGAGCGCCGACGGGCTGGCCATGCATCTCGCCATACCCGTGAATATCGCGCGACACCACGTGTTCACCTATCAGCCAGGCCGCATCTTCTGGTCCGTGATGCCCATGGGCGCCGACTGGTGCTACACGATCGTCTATCTGCTGGCCGGCGAGTTTGCCGCGCGGCTGCTGAATTTCGCCATGCTGCTGATCGTCGCGGGCCTGCTTTATGTTGCCGTCCGCCGCTGGGTCACGCCGGCCGCCGCCTTCCTGATTGTGACCCTGTTCGCCAGCACCTCGCTCGTGCAGATGGTCACCGGATCGCTTCTGGTCGAGAATTTCCTCGCCGCGATGATCCTCGGCGTATTTGTGGCGATCTGGCGTTTCGGCGACACGGGCGACCGGCGCTTGCTGTACGCCGCGGCGCTTTGTGGCGGCGCCGCGATGGCCATCAAGTTCGGCGCTCTCGCGTATCTGTTGGCTGCGTTTCCCGTCGCGGCGATCGAGGCCCGCCGCCAATGGAAACGCCTCGGACCGCGTCCCGCGCTGGCAGCCGCGCTCGTATTAGTTGCCGCCGCGGTTCCCTCTTACGCCCTTGCCTGGCACATGACCGGCAATCCGTTGTTCCCATTCCTGAACCGGACATTTCCGTCGCCGCTGGCCGACAGCCGCGCGACATTCGCGGATCTCCGCTACCATGAGCCGCTCACCTGGCACACGCCGTTCGATCTGACGTTTCACACGGATCGCTATTACGAAGGCCGGCCGGGCGGACTCGGATTCGCGTACTTTCTGTTTGTGCCGCTCGGATTGATGGCAGCATTGGCCATCACACGCCGCCCCGTGATCGCCGCGGCCACAACCGTGCTTGCCGGCTTTCTGATCATCCTCGAGTTACTGCCCAATGTCCGCTATCTCTACCCCGCGCTGCCCCTCATGCTACTGCCGGTGGCCGCGCTCCTGGGGGGGGTGACCGCTGGCGCGCTCAGACGTGCGCTGATAGTCCTGGCCGTCGTCTGCGTGATCCTCAATATCTGGTTCCTGCCCTGCTCGACCTACTATCACAGCGACTTCTACGAGCAGGCCCCGTTTTCACGCGCCGCCCGCCAGGTTTACATTCATAGGTACGCACCCGTCCGCGAAATCGGCCAGTACATGAACCGTGCCCATCCAGGCGCCGCCGTATTCCTGGCCGCCGGTAGCGACTTGGCCGCGTTCAATGCCGAGACCTATAACGAAGGCTGGCACCAATACGCCGCCTGGACTCAATTGCAGCGCGCCCATACTCCACGGGAAGCCGCCGATCTGATGGGCCGGTGGAATGTCCGCTACATCGTATCTCCCGAGCCGCGTTTCGGACTGCGTATCGAGACGCCGCCCCTGGCGCGCCTCCTCGACGAATGCAGCACCGCCGAATACGAAACCGAAACTCTCTACCTGGCGCGCCTGCAGGAACCCTGCAGCCATCCCGGCGAGGAACGCCTGCCCTTGCCGGTCGCGCGAGGATTCTACGATGACTTAGATCCGGCCATCGCATTTCGCGGCCGCTGGGGCCACGATCAGGCATTCTCCGAACCTTTTGGCCACACGGTCACCTACTCGGACGCGCCGGGCTCGCAGATACAGTTTGCGTTTGAAGGAAATCTGTTCACTTACTTCTACACCATGACAACGAACCGCGGCATCGCCGGTGTCAATATCGATGGCGTCCAAAAGGCGACTATCGACCTTTACTCCCCGATCACGGAATGGCAGAGCCGTACCTACTTCCGGCACCTCGGCGCCGGGCATCACCTGGCCGTGATTACAGTCCTGCCGGAGAAAAATCCGAAGTCCTCCGGACACTTTGTCGATGTCGATGCTTTCGAGGTGCGATAGTTGAGCTTCAGTCTGGATCGAATCCGCCGGCCCTTGACACTGGCGGGCTGGGCCGCCGCCTTTGCCTGGTTTGCTTTCGTGATCCGCGGCGGGCTGGTCTCATGGTTTTCCGCCGACGACCTGATGAACCTGCACAGCTATTGGATCAGGCCGTGGTCCGCGCTCCTGAAGGCCAATCTCGAGTTCTGGTCGAATTACTACCGCCCGATGGGTGGAGTGTTCTATCGTCTGGTCTACGGACTCTGGGGATTCGATCCGCTGCCTTTCCACATCGTCACGTATCTCCTGCTGCTGATTAACTTCGGTCTGCTCGGTTTGGTGGTGTGGCAGCTCACCAGGTCGCACTGGAGTACGCTGGCGGCGGCCTTCGTAATCGGAATCAACCCTACATTCACATCCGCGTACTTTGACACCGGCAC
>DATKNQ010000168.1:0-3077 GCA_035541265.1 Bryobacteraceae bacterium | reverse complement strand
TATGCAGGGATTCGATGCCCGGCTCACCACCGGTTCGGACGAGCACGGCGTCAATGTCGAGCGGGCGGCCGAGCGGGCGGGGAAGACGCCCAAGGAATTCTGCGACGTGATCGCCGCCGAGTTCGAGCGCCAGTGGAAGCTGCTCGATCTGGACATCGATTATTTCCAGCGCACCACCGATCCCAAGCATGCGCGCGTGGTGAACGGGCTGTTTAAGCTTTGCCGGGGAAATGGTTATATCTACAAAGGTTCGTACACAGGCCAGTATTGCATCTTCGACAACTTGTACGTCAACGACGCCAAGCCCGGCGATCCGTGCCCCGATTGCGGCCGCCCGACTGAAACCGTCACCGAGGAGAACTTCTTCTTTAAGCTCTCCGAGTTTGGCGACAGGCTGCTCGCGCTTTACGAAGCGCAACCCGATTTCATCCAGCCGGAAACCCGCCGCAACGAGGTGCTCTCGTTTGTCCGGCAAGGCTTGACAGATCTTTCGATTACGCGCACAAACATCAAGTGGGGCATTCCGGTCGATGGGGAAGCGCCGCATGTCTTCTACGTGTGGTTCGATGCGCTGACGGATTACATCACCGCCGTCGAAGGCACAGATCTTTGGCCTGCGGATCTGCACTTGATCGGCAAGGAGATCGTGCGCTTCCACGCCGTCTATTGGCCGGCATTCCTGATGGCGGCGGGACTGCCGCTGCCCAAGCGCATCTTCGCCCACGGCTGGCTGCTGTTCGAGGAAAGCAAGATGTCGAAGTCGCGCGGAAACATCGTGCGCGCGGAGCCGATCCGCCAGGTGCTAGGTGCCGATGCGCTGCGCTACTTCCTGCTGCGCGAGGTGGTGTTCGGGCAGGACGGCAGCTTCAGCTACGATGCGCTGATCGGCCGCTACAATTCGGAACTCGCCAACGGTCTGGGTAACCTGGCCAGCCGGACGCTGACCATGATCGGCCAGTATTGCGCTGGAGTGATTCCGTCAGGCACGGTCCATGACGTTGCTGATTTGGCAAGGAAGACCATCGCCGACTTGATGTTTTTCTTTGATAATTTCGAGTTTTCGCGCGGGCTGGAGGCGGTTTGGCAGTTGCTCGCCAGGCTCGATAAGTTCATTGTCGAGCGCGGGCCCTGGAAGTTGGTGAAGCAGCCAGATGGCCGTGCGGAGCTGGATGCAACTCTCTACACGGCAGCCGAATCCCTGCGCATCGCCACCGCGCTCCTTGCTCCGGTGCTTCCACAATCAGCGCCGAAGATCTGGGCGCAACTCGGCATGACCACACCGATCGAATCCGTGCGTCTCGATCAGCTTGCCTGGGGCCAACTGCCGCCCGGCCAGAAGATCGGCGAGGTCTCAGCGGTGTTTCCGCGCATCGATGCCGCCCCGGCCATTGAGAAGATGAAAGAGCTCGAAGCCAAGGTCACCGCCGAGCAAAACATCATGATGGGCAAGACGCCGCCGCCCGCCGCAACTCCCGCGCCCGCCGCCGAGCGCATCTCCATCGACGATTTCGCCAAGGTCGACATGCGTGTCGGCCAAGTCGTTTCTGCCGAGCCGGTTAAGGGTGCGAATAAGCTGCTGCGCTTGAAGGTCGATATCGGCGAGCCGCAGCCGCGCACCATCGTGGCGGGTATCGCGGAAGCCTACGCGCCCGACGACCTGATCGGCCGCAAGGTGGTGATCGTGGCCAACCTGCAGCCGCGCAAGCTGCGGGGCATCGAGTCGAACGGAATGATCGTGGCCGGATCGCTCGAAGGCAGCAAGCCGGTGCTCGCAGGCTTTTTGGAAGACGTTTCCATCGGGGCGCGGCTGAAGTGAGGCTGGTCGATTCGCACTGCCACCTGGATGACCAGCAGTTCGATGCCGATCGCGACGAGGTGATCGCACGCGCGCGCGAGGTGGGCATCGAGCGAATGCTGGCGATCGGCACGGGCGAGGGTCCGCCGGATCTGGAAGCCGCGCTGCGCCTCGCGCGCCAGTTTCCGTTCATGTATGCGACGGTCGGCGTGCATCCGCACGACGCCTCGAAGGCCACGCCCGAAACATTCGCCGCCTTGCGTGTTCTGGCGGCCGAGCCAAAGGTGCTGGCCATCGGCGAAATCGGTCTCGACTACCATTACGATTTTTCGCCGCGCGAAGTGCAGCGCGAGGTGTTCGCCGCGCAGATGAAACTGGCGGCCGAGGCAGGGAAGCCTATCGTGATTCACACGCGCGAGGCATGGGACGATACGCTGCGCCTGCTGCGCGAAAACTGGAACGGCGCCGGCATTATCCACTGCTTCAGCGGCGGACCCGCGGAGGCGCGGCAGGCGCTCGATCGCGGATTTCACTTGAGCTTCGGCGGTGTGCTCACGTTTCCGAAAGCTGAAGCGCTGCGCGAGGCCGCGCGCACGGCGCCCGAGGACCTCCTGCTGGTCGAGACCGACGCGCCGTATCTCGCGCCCGTGCCGAAACGCGGCAAACGCAACGAGCCAGCCTTCATGGTGGAGACCGTGCGGAGTCTGGCTGAAGTGCGCGGCGTCACTGCAGAGCGAATTGCCGCAGTCACCACGCAGAACTTCGAGCGGCTGATGGTAAACTGTTAACTTCCAATGAAGTTGGATAAGATCGGGCAGGCCATCACCGCCAAGGAAGTCTTCGACCTGATACACGACGATCTCGCGCGCGTGGAGAAGGAGATCAGCCTCGAGACCGTCGCGTCGGTGGAGGTGGTAACCCAGATCGGCCAGTATCTGCAAGGCAGCGGCGGCAAGCGTCTGCGGCCGTCGTTGTTGCTGCTGGCTTCCCGCATGATCGGCGGCGGCGACCGGGCCAGTGAAAGCGCCATCCATCTGGGCGCGGTGGTCGAGATTATTCATGCCGCCACGCTCGTGCACGATGACGTGATCGATGACGCGCGCACGCGGCGCGGGCGTCCGTCGGCCAACGTGCAGTGGGGCAATCATACGTCGGTGCTGGCGGGCGACTGGTTGTACATGCAGTCATTCCAGATGGCCCTGCGCGAACGCAACTTCCATTTGCTCGACCTGCTCATCGGCCTGACCCAGATGATGGTTGAGGGCGAACTCCTGCAGCTCGA
>DATKNQ010000167.1:0-3904 GCA_035541265.1 Bryobacteraceae bacterium | reverse complement strand
ACGAGAGCTACATCCACCCGATCAGGATGCTGTCCGGACTGCCTTCGGCGGGATTCGGCGCGCTGATGACGCGGCTGATCTTCCACCTCGACCTGAACATCTACGCCTTCGTCGGCCTGATCATGCTGATCGGCATCGTGGAGAAGAACGCCATCATGCAGATCGACTTCGCGCTGGAGGCGGAGCGCCACCAGGGGCTCACGCCCGACAAGGCCATCTACGAGGGCTGCCTGATCCGTTTCCGCCCGATCATGATGACCACCATGGCGGCGCTGCTGGGCGCGGTGCCCATCGCGCTGGGCTACGGCGCCGGCGGTGAGGCGCGCCAGCCTCTAGGCATGGCTGTAGTAGGCGGCCTGATGTTCTCGCAGTTGATTACTTTGTATCTGACGCCGGTGGTCTACACCTATCTGGCGGGTTTCACAGGGAAGAAAGAGCGGGGCGCGCGCCCCGCCCTGCAACTTGAGGCTCTAGGCGCGCGTCAGGAAAATCGGTAAGCCGAGCTTGTTGGCGTAGTTCGGCCGGTAGCGGCGCGTGTTGTACATAGTCTCCAGATCCACCTTGCGCGGCCCCAGCTTGGGATCGGGAATCGGCACTGCCTGGTAGCATCCGGAAGAGATCGCCATCATGACGCCGTGCTGGTCCTGCTGGATGCAGTCCATGGCCATGCTGGCGAACGTGGACGCCACCATCTTGTCCACGAAATCCGGACTGCCGCTGCGCAGGTCATAAGTCAGATCGCTGACGATGGTCTCTTCGCCGGTGGTCTTCTTAATCTCCTCGGCCAGGTCCTCGCCCACGTTCATCTTCTTTTTATGGCCGAATGCATCCGCCTCGCCGACCTCTTTCACCTGATAACCTTCCCACTCGGCACCTTCGGAGAGAATGATCAGCGCGTAGTTGCTGGGATTGTACTGCTTGTCGGTGACCAGCAGTTCGATCAGATGCTGCAGGTTGAATTTGTATTCCGGAATGCAGCAGCGCATAGACGTGACGTAAGCCGTGTAGAGCGCGGTGTAGCCGGCGTCACGCCCGAAAATGCGGAACACGCCGATGCGTTCGTGCGAGCCCACCGTGGTGCGCTGGCGCTCGATGGCCTCGGTGGCGCGCGTGATAGCCGTCGAAAACCCAATGCAGTACTCGGTGTTGCGCACATCGTTGTCCATGGTCTTCGGGATGGCGATCACTTTGAAGCCTTCGGCATCCAGACGCGCGGCGTAACTCAGTGTGTCATCGCCGCCGATGGCGATCAGGTAATCGAGGCCCAGCGTCTCCACGTTCTTCAGCACACGGCTGGTCATGTCGTAGACTACCGAGGTGACGCCCTTCTTGGTGAGTTCAGACTTCGGGAACTCCTGTCCCTTGACCACCGGCGGCAGAGCTTTCATCTTGGCCGGATTGGTGCGGGAACTGTGCAGATAGGTGCCGCCCGTGCGATCGATGGTGCGCGTGTTTTCGCGATTGAGCGGCAGTACGTAACGGGCGCGGCTCGCGGGATCGTCCAGGTTGACGTGCGTCAGGCCTTCCCAGCCTCGGCGAATACCGATGACTTCGCAATCGATTTCGCTTCCTCGATAGACGACTGTCTTGATTACAGAATTCAGGCCCGGCACGTCTCCGCCGCCCGTGAGTATACCGATCCGCTTAGCAGGCATTAATGCTCCTTGAGTTGGGAATTTAACACCTCATTATAGTGGACGGCAGCGCGGCTGGATGCTACTGGGCCAGTTGCCCGATGGCCGCCGCGATGATGGCTGCCGCGTCCGGACCTACCGAGTTGACTTCGCCGTATAGCGGCTTCTTCGCGCCGTTCAGGTATGGCGGCTTTTCGTCCCATTCGGCCTTCGGAATGATGTAGCCGATCTCGTCGTCGGCCAAGCCGATCAGCATGCGGAAGGGCGCGTCGAGCATCGGCTTGATGGGCGGCTCGATCGGCGCGTCCGGAAAATCTGCGCCGCTGTAGCGCTCCACGCCGCCGAGGCTGAGCTCGGGATACATTTCGCCGGGTATCAGGGCGATGGCCAGCACGGGCGCGCTGCCCGACATGCGAATCAATCCGACGGGGGCGGTGGTCGAGCCATCCGCGGTGGTCTTCTTGCGACCCTTGTACAGGTCCGCCTGGCCGGCCATCTGGAAGCCGCGATTGGTCACCGGGATGGTGACGATCTTCTCGGCGAATTCGATTTTATCGATGCGTACGGGCTTCGCGGTGCGCACGGCATCGGCTGCCAGATCGGCGATGCGCTGGCCCAGGATTTCAGTCTTGCGAAAGCTGTTGGCCGGGGCGGGCGCGCCGGTTTCAGGATCTTGGATCTTCGCGCCGAGGGGCGACTGCATACCGCCGACTGCGCCGTTCCACAACACGGCCATGCCGCCCAGCCGCGCTTCCAGCCGCTTGTAGAAATATCCGGGATAGTCGGCGCTGATCTCTGTGTTGCGCGAGCCGAGCGTTTCCGGATGATTCGCCCAATTCACGGCCGTGGCGATCGGCTTTCCGTTCTTGCCGGTCAGCGTGAGAATGATCAGGTCGGGATCGTGCACCACCGGCGGCCGGTCGTCGGCAATGAAGGAATCGAGCTCGGCGCTCTTCACTTCGGCCAGTGAGGCGGTGGCCGGTTCGAGCGCCGCGAGGGCGCCCTGGGCGGCTTCGGCCACGCGGTCCACGACCAATGCATTATAGTCATTGTCGATTCCGGATTGGCCCATCGCCTTGCCCCACAAGCCCATCGTGTCGGGGCCTTCATGCACATGCGTGGACGCGACCACGACGTTGGCATCGGGAACCTTGGCGCGTACGCGTTCGACGTCATCGAGGAAGAAGCCGATCAGGTCGACTTCGCACATGACCAGCGGCTTTGCGCCGGTGCTGAAGGCGATGCAGCGGGCGTACAGATCGTCGTGCACCGAAGTGGCCACGCGGTTGTTGCCGAAGCCCGCCATGTAGACCGGCGCGTGATCGCGAATGGTGGGGGTGATGACGGTCTTGAAAGCGCCCGCGCGGAATTCGGCGAAGAGCGATCCCGCGCAGGCCAGAAGGAGAAAGAACCGCGTCAAGCTACACCCACCAGGCAGCGGCGGGCTGCTCCCGCATGACCAGCCCGTTCAGGAAAGTGGACGCCTGGCGCAGACCTTCTTCGGGCGAAAGGAGGCTGTCCTCATGCTCTATGGAGAGCACGTAATCGTAGCCGAACATGCGCAGCGTGGAGGCGAATTCTTTCCACCAGCCGGCATCGTGACCGTAGCCGCAGGTGCGGAAGATCCACGCGCGGTTACGCTCGTCGGTGTAGGACTTGGTGTCGAGCACGCCGGTGAGCGGCAGGTTGCGGTCGTAGATCTGCGTGTCCTTGGCGTGCACATGGAAGATGGCGTCGCCCAGGATGCGGATGGCGGCAATGGGGTCGATGCCTTGCCAGAACATGTGGCTGGGATCGTAATTGCAGCCGATCGACGGGCCGGCGATCGCGCGCAGCTTCAGCATGGTCTCCGGGCTGTAAGCCACGAAGCCGGGATGCATCTCGATGGCGACTTTGACGCCGTGATCGGCGGCGAACTTCGCCTGCTTGGTCCAATACGGCGTGACCTTGGCTTCCCACTGCCACTTGAGGATCGCGAGGTAATCGGGCGGCCACGGGCAGGTGACCCAGTTTGGCCACTTGGACTTGTCGGAGTCGCCGGGGCAGCCTGAAAAATCGATGACTACAGGCACGCCGAGCTTTTCGGCCAGGCGGATGGTCTTGCGGCTGACTTCCTGGTCGTGCTTGGCGCGGTCCTGATCGGGATGCAGCGGATTGCCGTGACAGCTCAGGGCGCTGATGGTGAAGCCGTTGTCCGCCAGCTTCTTTTTGAACTCGTTCAACTCAGCTTTGCTGTCCAGCATGGACAGCTTGCAATGCGGATCGCCCGG
>DATKNQ010000166.1:0-48915 GCA_035541265.1 Bryobacteraceae bacterium | reverse complement strand
GCACACCGTTGCCACGATCATCAGGAACGGAATGCGGATAGTCATAACTGAATGCCTTCTTCCTTTATGGAGTATACAACAACGGTTCATTTGGCAACCCACTTTCCGCCTCAGTCCTGGGCCGGAGGTAATGACCTTACTAAGTCGAAAAAAGGGGTACCAAACGGTTCCGCGTATGATAGATTACTTCAGAGCGCAGACAGCGCTCGGAGCATTAGGCCCAGTCCCGGGGGTGGACAGCTTTGAGTACTTCAACAGTCTGGCAGACACTGAGTCTGCTGCTTAGCGTCATGCTGGCGCTACCGCCGCAAGCCGCCCGAGCGGCCCAAGCCGAGGCGCCAACCCAACTGAATATCGTGATCGTCGAGGGAGAGGGCGCCGTCAACAATTTGCGCCAGCGCGTTGTGCGCGAGCCGATCGTACGTGTGGAGGACCAGAACCACAAGCCGGTGGCGGGCGCGGCGGTGAGTTTCCTCCTTCCCGGCAATGGCGCCAGCGGCACGTTTGCCAATGGCTCGACGATGCTGACCGTCACCACGGATGCTAAAGGACAGGCCGTGGCGCGCGGGATTCGCGCCAATAACCTACCAGGGCAATATCAGATTCAAGTGACCGCCTCCAGCGGGAATCTTTCCGCGACGGCCACCATCGCTCAGGTGAACGCCGCCGTCGCTGCAGGGGCTGGAGCAGCGGCCGCGGCGGGAATTTCGGCTAAATTGATAGCCGTGTTGGTGATCGTTGGGGCGGCGGCGGCGACCGGCGCGGCCTACGCGGCGACTCACAACGGGTCGTCCAATTCCACTACGCCATCCCAGACTGTGTTGGCGCCGGGCTCCCCATCTGTGGGAGCACCTCACTAAGAAAGTGAGTCGGAGAAACTTCCGTGCCTACTGTTCATCTACCACGCCGAAAGAAAGGCAGTGCTGCCCGCATAAAGGGCGTCTTGTTCCTGGCCCTGGCGATGGCCGCTAGCGCCCAAACGCCGCCGCTCACAATTACGACGACCTCGCCGTTGCTGGCGGGCGATGTCGGATCGTCTTACCAGATAATCCTCTCGGCGAGCGGAGGCACCGGAGAGTACAGTTGGGCGGTCACGGCTGGTTCGCTACCGGCCGGCATCTCCTTGGACTCGGGCTGCCTGTTTTTCGCCAGTACCTGCACAATATACGGCATTCCCACCACCGCCGGAACCTCAAACTTCACGCTGCAAGTCACAGACAACAACCAACCCCCGGATGTGACGTCCGCACCGTTCGCCCTGACAATCAACGCTGTTCCCACGCTGCCCGGTGGCGCTCTGCCGGGCGCCACTGTCAACACCTATTATTCACAACCAGTGACTGTTAACGGTGGAACCGCGCCGTTTTATTGGTCTGCCTTGGGGAGCCTGCCACCTGGCCTGAGTCTCGACTCTGGCACCTGTCCACTGCTCGAAAGTGGCTTCAGGGCCGCGGGACACAGACTCAGTACGCGCGGGAGTCCGGTTAACGCGCGTCCGCATGCCAGACCGAGGCAGGAGACGCCTAATGAGTGTCTCATCGTGGGTCAGCCAACCACGGTAGGTACATCGACTTTCACCATCAGCGTCGAGGATTCTTACGCAAGCTATACTTATTCGCAATACACGATAACGGTAAATCCGACTCCCACCATCACCACAAATACGCTCCCTAACGGCACCCTAAATACGAGTTATGCGCAGACGATTGGGGAGACGGGAGGGACTCCACCCTTTGTCTGGAGTGTCACTTCCGGCGCCCTGCCGAACGGTCTGGCGTTGAATTCATCCACCGGGCAGATCTCTGGAACGCCCACGGTGCCGGGCACCGCAAACGTCACAATCCAACTGTCTGACTTTAACGGTGTCACCGCGAGCAAAGCGTATTCTCTGACTATCCTTGCGCCTCCCACGATAACGGCCGTTTCGCCATTGCCTGCTGGCACCGTGGGTGTGAGTTATCTGCAAACCGTTGCCGTCACCGGTGGGACCTCTCCGTATTATTGGTCTGTCACGGTTGGAGCTTTGCCGGCGGGACTGTCGTTGAACTCCGGTAATGGACAAATCAGCGGCACTCCCACCACGGCGGGTACTGCGGGCTTCACAGTCCAGGTGAATGACTACAACCAGCTTTCTGCCAGCAAGGCTTTCAGCTTGACGATCAACCCGCCCCTGGCCATCACGACCACATCACCATTGCCATCCGGAACAGTTGGACTAGTCTATTCACAGCCCCTGACCGCCACCGGCGGCATCGGACCTTATACGTGGGTGCTGCACGGAGGCAATCTACCGGCGGGCTTGGCTCTCAATTCAGCCACCGGGCAGATTTCGGGCACGCCCACCGCGGCCGGCACTTCCGCCTTCAGCGTCCAGGTGAGTGACACACAGGCGCTGCGCGCGACCGCGTCTTTCTCTGTGTCGATCATCGCGGGTCTGGTGATTACCACGTCTTCGCCGCTGCCGGCCGGCACGCTGTCCCAGTCCTATTCGCAACCGCTGGCGGCAAACGGCGGCGTACAGCCGTACACGTGGTCTGTGAGCGTTGGGTCGCTCCCGGCCGGTCTCTCTCTCAACTCCACTACCGGCGTGATTAGCGGGACACCCACTGCCAGCGGTACGGCCAACTTTACGGTCCAGGTGACTGACTCCGCCGGGACCATCGCCTCGGCGGCGCTGAGTATCACCATCAATGCCGCCCTCACCATCACCACCACCGCGCTTCCAGACGGCAGCGTAGGTGCTCCGTATTCGCAGCCGGTTGGGGTCACTGGCGGAACTGTCCCTTACACTTATGCGCTCAGCACCGGTGTGTTGCCGGGCGGGCTGAGTTTAAGTTCCACCGGTGGACTGATCACCGGCAAACCCACCAGCGCCGGGTCCTGGACCTTTACCGTCCAGGTAACTGATGCCACGCGGTTCACCGCATCGAAACAGCTCAGTCTGACGATCAACACGGGCCTGGCAATTACCAGTACATCGCCGTTGACTGGCGGTTCGACGACGTCGAATTACTCATTTGCATTCCAGGCTTCTGGTGGAGTGCAGCCCTATACCTGGGCAGTCACGAGCGGGGCCTTGCCAAAGGGCATCACCCTGAATTCAGCGACCGGTGTGATCAGCGGTACCCCAGCGGCGGGCGGCACTGCCAACTTCACCATGCAGGTGACGGACTCCAACGAGGCGACCGCCAGCGGTTCGTTCAGCCTGACGATCGTGGCCGGACCGGCCATCACCTCGGCCAACCTTCCCTCGCCGTTCCTGGGATCGACTTATTCGATGCAACTGCAGGCGGTGGGATCGAATGGTCCGTTCACGTGGGCTGTCACCGCGGGATCACTTCCTAACGGACTGACGCTGAGCAGCGGCGGCTTGTTATCGGGCACGCCGATCGCTCCCGGAACTTATAGCTTTACGGTGACGGTCACTGACGCGTCCAACAATACAGCCACCATGAGTTACTCGCTGGTTGTGGCCCAGGTTCCCCTCACGCTGAACATTCAAGTGCCTTCGACTGCGGCGCAACCTCTGCAGCAAATCGATGTCGCGGTGACCTTGCCGCAGGCTTATCCGGTCGACCTCGCCGGGCTATTGACGCTGCAGTTCGCACCCAACCAATCGGCCCCGGTTGTGGATCCGGCGATCCAGTTCGTTACCGGCGGCAATAGCGTGCCGTTCCAGATTCCCGCCGGCAGCACCACGGCGCTCTTCTCGGTGTCGCCGATCGCGGTGCAGACCGGCACGGTTGCGGGGACGATCACACTCGCCGCCACTGCGACCGCGGGCGGCATCCCCATCGCGCTGTCTAACAATCCGGAAGTGACCGTGAGCCTTGCGCCGGAAGCCCCCGGCATTCTCGGTGTCACAATACAGCAGTTGTCGTCCGGGTTCAATGTCTTGGTAACGGGCTACTCCAACACGCGCGAGATCACCCGGGCGACCTTTACATTTACTCCGCAGTCAGGCAGCCAGCTTCAGACTACCAGCTTCACGCCGTCCGGTGTGGACACGGCTTTTCAAAGTTGGTTTGGCTCGGATGCCTCCACTCCGTTCGGCAGCCAATTCCTGTACACCCAGCCGTTCACTCTATCCAGTGGCGCTGTGAGTACATTGCAATCCGTGACGGTAACATTAACGAATTCCCAGGGTGCCTCCGCTACGGCGAGCGCCAATTTCTGAGGACAGCATGAGTATCGGAAAGCTCACCTTTATTCTTTGCGCGGCGTCGATAGCCGGCTCGGCGGATAACACCGGCGGAGTGCTGGGTCCAGTGACTGGCTATGTACTCGACGCGAAGGTCCACGCCATCCGGCCGATGATGGGTTTCCCAGGAGCCGCGTACCTTGGCGCGCCCGCTGTTACCTCCGTGGACGCGGCCTGGGTATCGCCGGACGCTTTCGCCGCCTTCGTCGTCCGCGGCGGGCAGGCGGTCCTTTATACGGGACTCGGAAATACGGCTCCGGTGGCGGCAAAGCTCAGCGGAGTCCTTGCCGCCGATTATTTCGCATGGGGCCCATCGAGTACGGCAGCGGCTCTCTACTCAGCCGCCACCAGGCAGGCGCAGATCCTGACTAACTTGCTCAGCGCTCCATCTGCCGGCGGCCCGATCGATTTGACGAGCCTCTCCGGACAAGTTACAGCCATTGCATTTGATGGACAACGCGTCATCCTCGCGGTCTCATCGCCGGCAGGCGGCGGTATCTATATCGCGACTGCCCAGGAGGGGCCGCGGCTCCTCGTTTCCGCGATAAGTCCGGCGAGTATCCTCCTGGCAGGCGCCGATCTCTACTTCGCCGACAATCGGTCACAAGAGATATGGCAGGTGAAGAGCTATGCCACCGGCGCCGCTCCTGCTATGTTCGCGAACGATGCGGCTATTTCGTCGCCTGCGGGCCTGCAGCTTTCGGCGGATGGTTCGCGGCTCTACGTTGCGAATGCGGGCAGCCGCACCTTGGGTGTTTACGATGTGGCCACGCATGCGCCCGAGCAGAGCATCACTTTGAACTTCACGCCCACCCGGCTGGACCGCTTTGGCAGTGGCTCTGTTTTTTTGCTCAACTCGGCAGGTCAGACAAGCACGCCTCTCTATGTGTTGAGTGAACAGCTCAACAAGCGGGCCGTGTACTTTGTACCCGGCGCGGGAGTCCCCGGCCACCCGCGCCCGGCTCCCTATAAGCCGCAATAACGGACCTGGTTCGCCACTCCGCCGCCCTCACATGCGGGCAACCTGACGCGAACTCCGCGCCCTCCGGTGCTATGCTGAAAAGCGTTATGGGGTATGAGATCGGCGACTGCGTAGGCGACTACGAGGTTGTCGGAAGGCTCGGCGCGGGCGGCATGGGAATGGTCTACAAAGTCCGCAACGTGCTCACCGATCGCGTCGAGGCTATGAAGATCCTGCTTCCGGATTTGCGGGAAGCCGGTGATTTGGCCGAGCGCTTCGCCCGCGAAATCAAGGTTCACGCCAGTCTCACACACCCTAACATCGCCTCACTCCACACGGCAGCGCGCGCCGGCGGCCAACTCTTGATGATTATGGAACTCGTCGAAGGAATGAGCCTCCGCGAGCGCCTGAACCAGGGGCCCATGGATCTGCGCGAGAGCGTGTTCATCTCGAGCGAGGTGCTGGCAGCCCTAAGCTACGCGCACGCGCGCGGAATCATCCATCGCGATATCAAACCTTCCAATATCATGATCACTCCGGACCGGCAAGTGAAAGTAATGGACTTCGGAATTGCCGCGGTGAAAGGCAGTAACCAGCGCCTTACCATGACCGGAATGGCCCTTGGTTCGTTGCATTACCTGTCTCCCGAGCAAGTGACATCCAGTCCACCGGATGCCCGGTCTGACGTTTACTCAGTCGGTGCGACTTTATACGAGATGGTCACCGGACAGTGCCCGTTTCGTGGAGATAGCGAGTACGCCATTCTTACGGCGCACCTGCATCAGATACCCAGCCCGCCGGCGGAGGTCAATCCGCTCGTTCCCCAAGTGCTCTCCACTATCATTCTGCGGGCGCTAGAGAAGCGGCCGGCCGAACGGTTTCAAACCGCGGCGGAGTTCCGGGTGCAGTTGGAGGCGCTCCTGGGAAAAGCGACCGGCAACGTGGCGGCTCACGTCTCCGGAGAACGTACCCCGCCGCCCCCGCGCGAGGGCGGCAGCGGTTCGGTGGCGCCCGGTTGGGATGCCCGCGACTTACAGGCCGCCGCGCAGGAGTTGGCCGCTTACATCGGCCCGCTGGCCAAGATCATTGTCAACCGGGCGACGAAGCGTGCGCACAACCTGCGCGAACTCTATGAAGTGGTGGCCGCGGAAATCCCCTCCGCCGCGGACCGGGCTAAGTTTCTGGCCAATAAATTGTGAACCGTGTTACTGGGATTCCAGCAGCTTGATGGCCTTCGCCAGACTCACGTGCAAGCGGTTGAACGATTTCGCAAGCAACGAGATTTCGTCGTTTCCTTGCGCCGGTAACTCCGGTACGGCGGTATCGCCCTGGCTGATCCGATCAGCCATGGCAGACAAGTTAGACACCGGGCGAATCACGACCAGCACCAAAGCCAGGTCCAGCGCCAGCAGCGTTAGAATGGCGGCTGCCCCGACGTAGACCAACATATTCCGGAAAGCCGCGTCGGCGGCCTTCACCGGGAGTGACGCCGGCACCGAGACGATTTGAGCGCCCACAGTCTCGTTCAGCTTCCAGCCAAAGCCGTTTGCCGTCCCGTAGATGCGCAGCATACTGGCCGGTGCGCGGGACGGAATCGAGTGGCATTCCATGCAGGGCTGGGTTGCCACGATCGGCTTTGCCAAAAACCAGGACGTTCCCGTGGGTGTGTCGCGGTGTCCCACGAAACGTGTCGTCTTGGGATCGTCGCGAAAGATGCGGATGATGTCCGCCTCCCACTCAACCGGGCGATCGCGCAAGTTGGTCGGGTTCAGTGTGGCTTCCTTGTAACTGTATTCCGGGAAGCTCTTCCGCAGGTAATTGAAGCTTTCTGTCGCGGCGAAGGCCGGTACTGTCTGCGGATAAAAAGTATTCTTCCGGATCTCTTCCTTGTTCAAAGCCGGTACGATCTGGTTGGTCGTGTAAGTTCGCATGGCGAGCGCGGTTTCCATCATCAGTTCCGCGTTCTCAAGCACCTGCTTGGTGGCGTTCTCGCGTAGAAATGCGCGCGCGAAATAAGCCGCAAACGCCAGCCCTGTGCCGAAGACCAGGACGAAGATCAGGCTGAACTTGGCCAGCAGTTTCATAGCTCTGAAGGAGTCCAGGATATCGAACGCGACAGGCAATGTAAAGCCTGGTTGCGCCCCGAGAATCGGCCAAGTGGAGGACAATAGGATTCAGTGGACACAGGCGTTGCACACGCTTCGATCTCGCCGCCGCTGCTCCGTGTGAGCATTGGAACCCAGGCCGCCGACCGGCTGGACTTCGAGTTCCGGAAGCCGTTTCGCATCGGCCGCAGCGAAGAGTGCGAAGTATGTTTCAAGAACGATTACATCAGCCGCGTGCACGCTGAAGTCCTCTTCGATGCCGGCCAGTGGTGGATCCGCGATCTGCATAGCAGCAACGGAATCTTCGCCGGCATGCAGCGTGTGGACCTGGCGCCGGTCGGCGATGCGGTGATTGTGCGCCTGGGAATCGAAGGCCCGGCGGTGTCGCTCAGAGTCGTGCCCGAACCCGCGGCGCCCCCGCCTGCCCCAAAGCCCGTTCCGGCAACCAGCCCCGACGCCATGGCGCACGTCGCGCAGCGTTACTTTGGCGAGCTCGCGCCGGGACAAACCGTGGGCGAGCACACTTCCATGGTGCGCCAGGTTTTCCAGCAGGTGCAGGCGCGGCAGAGGCGCAAGTATGGCCGCGTCATGATCGCGCTGGCGCTGGTCATCGTCGTCGTCGCCGGATATGCGCTCTACCTGCAAATGCAGGTACGCCGCCACAAGGCTCTGGCACAGGACCTCTTCTACTCGATGAAGTCCGTGGACCTGGATATCGCGAACGTCGAGAAGCAACTCGCGGCAACCAACACCCCTGAAGCCGCGGACGAGGTTCGCAAGTATCAAAGGCGGCGCGCTGAATTGCAGAAAAGTTACGATCAGTTCCTTGCCGCGCTGCACGTGTACGATACGAAGCTAACGGAGCCGCAGCGTCTGATTCTCCGCGTGGCGCGCATCTTTGGCGAGTGCGAGCTGGCGATGCCTCCCGAGTTCGCCGCTGAGGTCGAGGCCTATATCCATAAGTGGCAATCGTCCGGGAGGCTCGCTGCGGCAATCCACGCCGCCGCCGGCAGTGGATATACGCGAACGATCGCCGAGGATCTGTTGGCCCAGGATCTGCCGCCTCAGTTCTTCTATCTTGCCCTTCAGGAGAGCAGCTTCGATCCTTACATTAGTGGACCAATGACCCGTAAAGGAATCGCCAAGGGGATGTGGCAATTCATTCCGGAGACGGCCATCAAGTACGGTCTCCAGTTAGGCCCGCTGGTCGACTTCCGGCGCCCTGACCCCGGCGACGATCGTGACCACTGGGATCGCGAGACCAAGGCCGCGGCGCGCTATATCAAGGATCTGTACAGCACCGATGCGCAGGCCTCCGGGCTGCTGGTCATGGCCTGTTACAACTGGGGTGAGGATCAGGTCCTGCCGCTGGTGCGGAGTTTGCCGGCCAATCCAAAAGAGAGGAACTACTGGAGGCTATTGGCGGCTGATCGCAATAAGATACCGCAGGAGACTTACGATTACGTACTTTATATAGTGTCCGCGGCCGTGATCGGCGAGAACCCCAGACTCTTCGGTTTCGACTTCGATGATCCGCTGGCCCACCTGGAGAACCAGTAGCCGTCGATCATGTCCAAACGATCCGCCAAGCGCCAACGACGTGCCAGTCAGACGAAAGAGACGCAACTTACAAGGAGCGGCCGCAGGCCAATCCTGATCGCCGCTGCCTTGGTCATCCTGGTCTTCGCGGTCTTTGGCCGCACGGTCGGCGATAAGTTTATCTACTATGATGACGATTACTATGTGACACGGAATCCGATCGTGCAGAGAGGGCTGACTCTGGACGGCATATCGTGGGCACTGACGACCGCTGACTACTTCTATTGGCATCCCGTGAGCTGGATGAGTCACATGCTGGATTGTGAGATCTACGGACTACAGCCGGCCGGCCATCATTTCACCAATGTGGTTATTCATGCTTTGACCACGGTAATGGTCTTTGCCGCGCTATTCGGGTTGACGGGCGCCGTGTGGCGCAGCGCCTTGGCGGCGGCGCTTTTCGCCATACATCCGTTGCGCGTGGAGTCAGTGGCGTGGATCGCCGAGCGCAAGGATCTGCTGGCCGGCTTCTTCTGGTTCGCCTGCATACTCGCTTATACGGCTTACGCGCGGCGCCCTTCATGGAAACGATATCTGTGGGTGGCGGCGTTGTTTGTGCTTGGGCTGATGTCTAAACCCGTAACGGTCACTCTCCCGCTTGTGCTGTTGTTATTGGATTATTGGCCGCTCGGCCGGTTCTCGCCGGCGAACCGCGCGCGTCTGGTGTTCGAAAAAGTGGCGCTGCTGCCGTTTTCTGCCGCGTCTGGTGTCCTCACCTATATAGGCCAGAAGCGGATGGGCGCCACCCAGACACTAGGTCCCATCAGCTTGGTGACGCGCCTGGAAAACGCGATTCTATCCTACGCAGCGTACCTGGGCAAGACTTTCTGGCCGCGCCGGCTGGCGTTGCTTTATCCGTATGACAAGCATTTAGCTCTACCCGCCGTGCTTGCGGCCGCGGCTCTGTTGGCCGCGATCACGGTCTTCGTCATTGTGATGCGCACGCGTGCGCCCTTCCTGCCGGTTGGATGGTTCTGGTTCCTGGGTGTATTAGTCCCCATGATCGGCATCGTCCAGGTCGGCGGGCAGTCGATGGCGGACCGCTTTACTTACATCCCGTCAGTCGGCTTGGTTGTCATGTTAGTTTGGGGCGCCTGGTGGCTATTAGGAGGTAGTAAGAGAGGCAGCCAAGTTGCCATTGCCTCAGCCGTGCTGCTGATTCCGGCGCTGGCGGCGGCTACCTGGTTCGAACTCGGTATGTGGAAGGATAGCGTTACCCTGTTGCGTCACACAGTGGAAGTGACTAAGGATAACGCAGCCGCCATCCACAATCTGGCATATGCCCTGGCGGCGGAAGGCCGCTTTCAGGAAGCGGTTCCTTACTACCGCGAGTCGCTGCGCCTGGATCCCGGCAACGCACGCGGCTACTACAATCTGGGGTTGGCGCTCGCTAGCTTGCAGGAGCCGGATGAAGCCGTGAAGTGTTTTAGAGAGGCGGCCCGCCAGGCGCCGCGGTACGCGGAAGCACGCTACAGCCTGGGTGCCGTGTTATTGCAGCTCGGCCGGACGGCAGAGGCGCGCGGCGAGCTCCAGGCTGCCCTGCATCTTTCGTTGAGTACCGAGTATGCAAGCCAGGCACATTTCCGCCTCGGAATGATCGCGGCCATGAGCGGCGATTTCGTCAAAGCCCGCGACGAACTGAACGAAGCATTGCTCCTGAAGCCCGAATTTCCGGAGGCACGCGAGAATCTTGCCCGCGTGAATGCCCGGCTGGTCGCGCATTAGCCTTCCGAAGATGCCACAAGCCGGCGAGCCGCGTCTTATGCCAGGTGGCTGGCGATGAAAGGCACGCCGTGCACGCCGTAGAACGAGTGCACGTCGTCGAAGACTTCCTGCTGGGCCAGATCCGCGGCGCCGAAGGTTTCGTACACCTTGCGGACGCGTGCGAAGCTGGCCTTGCTGGCTTCGATCGGGAAAATATCGTCCTTCATGCCGGACTCCACAAACAGCGGGCGTGGCGCGATCAGGCCGGCCACATCGTACTGCTCCGCCCAGTTCAGGATGCCGGGCACGTAGTTGTCGATGCAGTGCGAAAGGCTCATGATGCTGTCGCGGAACGTGTTCACATAGCCGCTGATCATCGCCGCCCGGATGCGTGTATCGAGCGCCGCGGCGAAGGTCGTGCAGGTACCGCCGCCGGAGATTCCCATGCAGCCCACCCGGCGCGCGTCAAGCTCCGGCCGGGTCGCGATCCAGTCGATCGTGCGCATGACGTCGTAAACCCGCCACCCGATCATCGTCTGGCCGAGCAGCAGCGCCGCGCCGGCGGAAGGCTGGCAGGCCGTCGCTTCCGCGCCCTTCTTGCGGGTGATCGGGTCGCGGCGGCAGCCAAAGGCCATCGGTTCGATGGCCACCGCGGCCATACCGTGCTCGACCACCTGGATCGCGAAATCGTGCTCATACCCCGGCTTGTCCGTGCGGTCGTGGCCCTGCGCGTCGATGCCCACGATATCGTCAACGCCGCGCCCATGTCCTGGCACACAGACGACTGCGGCGTGCGGTGCGGCGCCGGCGTGCGGTGTGAGCAAATATCCGAGCACGCCCACACCAGGACGGCTTTCGAACACGAACTTCTCGCGGCGATAGGCGGGGAAATCGCGCGTCTCCAGGGTCTGCGCCCCCAGTTCCGGCGGCTTTGCCGGGAAGCCGCCCACCAGTTCCGTGATCTTGGCGCGCAGGCGAACCTGCCAGGTTTCCGCCTCTTTGCGATTGCGTGCCCGGAACGTAAGGCGCAGGGGTGCGGATTCGTAGAGCCGCATCGTGTAGCGGACCGGGTCGAACGCGGCGGCGTCCACTTTGTTCTCGAAACCCTCCAGCGCGCCGCCGTAATTGCTCGCTCCGCCGGCCGCCCCTGCAGGCAGCCAGGCCGCGCTTCCGGCCGCCGCCAGTTTGCCGAGTTGTCTGCGCGTCATCGGGTGGGCTCCTCTTGCGCCAATGCGCGAGTTTGAGATACCAATTATATCCCGGAGGCACTATGCACAAACTAACTATTCTGACTGCCCTGGTGGCGCTCGCCGTGCCCGTCTTCGCGGCGAGTGAGACCGCCATGCTCACGAAACATTGGCAGACTTCGAAAGAGTTCACTCTGGCGGTCGCTGAAGCGATGCCGGCCAGCGACTACAACTTCAGGCCGAACGAAGCCGAGATGAGCTTTGGCAAAGTGATGGCGCATATCGCCATGGCCAACAACCGCGCCTTCGCCACCGTGAGCGGGCTGAAAGCGCCAGAGGTTCCGGCCAAGATCGCCGCGGCGTACAAAGATCCCAACGGCATGTTCGACAAGGAAGCCACCGTACAGTTCCTGCACGACTCATTCGACTTCTGCCTCAAGGCCATGGCAGACATCACACCGGCTAAGCTGGATGCCACAACCGGCGGCATGACCGGCGAAGAGCGTCTGTGGGCTTATTTCACGCACACCGCGCATCATCGCGGACAAGCCGAAGTCTACCTGCGCGTGAAGAATATCAAGCCGCCGGACTACCGTTTCTGATCGCCGGCCACCGCGCGCACCACCAGCCGCGTCGCCGCGGCGTCGTAAGGCCCGCCATCCAGGCTGCCGAAGAGTTGCACCTCACCGAACCCGGCGGTCGCGAGGAGCGCGGCGAGCTCCTGGCCCGAATAGAGATTGTGCGCGAACTCAAAGTGGCGCGCGCGCTCGCCTTCAACCAGCAGCCACTCGACGCGCAAACGTCCCCAGCCGGGGAAGACGTCGTAGTGCTGAATCAGAACGCCGCCCGGCAACTGTTCCCATCGTGTCGGAGAGCGTTGGGAAATGACGTATTCTTTGCTGATCACGTCCATCAGCAGCACGCCGCCGGGTTTCAGACTCTTGTAGATGTTGTGCAGAACCGCAAGATCTTCCTCGCGCGTTTCGAAGTAACCGAAAGAGGTGAACAGGCTCAAGACCAGATCGAACGCACCGGGGCGCACGAAGTCGCGCATATCACACTGGACCAGTTCCACGCCGGTCGGCGCCAACGCGCGCGCCTTTGCGAGCAGAAAGTCTGAGCGATCGACACCGGTCACCTCGAATCCCCGCTGCGCCAGGATGCTGCTATGCCGCGCAGGACCGCAGCATAAATCGAGGACGCGCCCGCTGGTCACGCCGCTCAACGCGAGGACCCGGTCGACCTCCGCCGGCGCCCCGGCCCAGCGTGCTTCGCCGAACATGTAAGGATAGAGCGCTTCCCAGAATGTCTCGTTTTCGAACCACTGCATCCCGTTACTATAACGAACCATCCAAGCTACCAGGAGGACTGTAAGCATTGGAGAGACGACGGATCGGATCCCTGGATGTGGGAGTGGTCGGCCTGGGCTGCAACAATTTCGGTTGGCGGATCGATGCCACGGCGAGTGGTGCCGTGGTGGACGCGGCGCTCGATGCCGGCATCAACTTCTTTGACACGGCTGACATCTACGGCGCCGGTCAGAGCGAAGAATTCCTGGGCAAGGCGCTGGGCCCACGGCGCAATGAAATATTGATCGCTACCAAGTTCGGCATGAAGATGGATGAGCATCGCCATGGCGCGCGTCCGGAGTACATCCGGCAGGCTGCCGAGGACAGCCTGCGGCGCCTCAAAACGGACCACATCGATTTGTATCAACTGCACCAGCCGGACCCCAGCGTCCCTATCGCCGACACGCTGGGCGCGTTGAATGAACTGGTGCGTGCGGGCAAGGTGCGCGAGATCGGCTGCTCGAATTTTTCGGGCGATCAACTGCGCGAAGCCGAGGCTGCCGCGCCGAAAGGCGGCGCGCGTTTCGTGAGCGTGCAGAATCAGTACAGCCTGATTCATCGCCAACCCGAAGCGGACGTCATCCCGCAGTGCGTGCGCGCGGGCATCGCGTTCATCCCCTACTTTCCGCTCGGCAACGGTTTACTGACCGGCAAATACCGCCGCGGCCAGGCTGTTCCGGAAGGCAGCCGCGCGCACGCGGGATTCGGTCCGAAGGTGTTTACGGACCAGAACCTCGCGTTAGTCGAAGAGTTGATCGAGTTCTCGGTCTCACACGGGCATTCAGTCCTCGAGTTAGCCGTCTCCTGGCTGGCCGCCCAACCGTCGGTGGCGAGCGTGATCGCCGGCGCAAAGACGCCGGAGCAGGTGAAGGCCAATGCAACGTCCGCCGCGTGGAAGCTCAGCCCGGGCGAACTGGCTTCGACTGGCGAAGTTCTGAAGCAGGCGCAGTAGCCGTGCCGTGTGTCAACATGAGAGTTGCGCATCCTGCTGGCACACAATTCGCTGTACTATCCATCGTACGGCGGCGGCGATAAATCCAACCGGCTGCTGATGGAAGCGCTGGCGGCGCGCGGCCATAGCGTGCGGGTCGCCGGGCGTGTCGAGCATTTCGGCGGGGAAGCGCACGCGGCGCTGCTGCGGGACTTGGGCGAGCGCGGTATCGCCGCGAATCCCGTGGCCGGATTCGGTGTCGAATTCCCACTGAATGGCGTGGACGTCCGCATTCTGACGCGCGAGCCGCGGCTGCGCGCTTACTTTGCTGGCCAGGTGCGCGAGTTCGATCCGGACGTCATCATCACCTCCACGGATGATCCCGCGCACCTGATGCTGGATGTCGCCCTGCGCGCTCCGCGGGCCCGGGTCGTCTACCTCGTCCGCGCGACCATCGCGCTCCCTTTCGGTCCGGACAGCGGCCTGCCGAGCGCTTTTCACACCGAAGCCTTGCGGCATGCGGACGGCGTAGTCGCGGTCAGCGAGTACGTTGCGGAGTACACGCGGCGCTGGGGTGGCGTCGAAGCGATTCACGTCCCCATCTCACTGCTCGATAGTGGCAGCGACAGAGAATATCCGAAGCTCGGCCGCTTCGACAACCGCTACGTCAGCATGGTGAATCCGTGCGCGGTGAAGGGCATTGCGATCTTCCTCGCGCTGGCGGAGCGTTTCCCCAACGCCGCCTTCGCGACCGTGCCCACCTGGGGCACCACGGCGGCGGATTTTGCGGAACTGCGCAGGCGGCCTAACGTCGCGGTACTGCCGCCGGTGGACGATATCGATGACCTGCTCCGCCAGACCCGCGTGATGCTGGCGCCGTCGCTGTGGGCCGAGGCTCGCTCGCGCGTCATTCTGGAAGCCATGTCGCGCGGCATTCCCGTGATGGCGAGCAAAGTGGGCGGATTGGCCGAGGCCATGTTGGGCGTCGATTACCTGCTGCCCGTCGCGCCCGTGACGCGCTACCGGCCGATGGTCGACGAATTGATGGTGCCCATGGTGGAAGTCCCGCCGCAGGACGTTACGCCGTGGGCCACGGTACTGGAGCGTCTGCTCACCGATCGCGCGCACTACGAGGAAGTTGCAGCGCGGGCACGCCAGGCGGCGCTGGCATACGCGGGCCACCTGACGGCCGGTCCGTTCGAGGCGTATCTCGGAAAAATCGCGGCCTGCCCGAAACGCGACCCGCCGCCGCAAGCCACCGGAAGAGCTCTGCTTTCCGATGAAAGGCGGCGCTTGCTCGCCCTCCGTCTGCGGCGCGCCGGTGCTACTGCTGCGGACGCTTCGCCTGCTCCATCGCGATCTGATTGATGTGCGCCAGCGCCTTGGCGCCCGACGCGCCTTCGATCGCCTTCACGGCGATATCCTGCACCTGCTGCTTGGCGTCGGCCACCTGCTTGTCGAGTGCGGTGATTTGTACGATCTGCCGCGCAATGGTTTCTTCGAGCGTCTTCACCTGCAGTTCGGACAGCCGCTTCTCGGTCTCGGCTTCTTTCTTCAGCAACAGAATCTGCTGCTCGGATTTTTGCTCCGCGGCTTTGGCCGCCAGAACGGCCGCCTTTTCGCACTCGGTCTTCAGCGTTTCCGGGAATTCCTGCGCTTCCTTGCGCAGCCGCGCGAGTTCCTGCTCCTGCTCTTTGAGCACGGTCTCCCGTTGTTGCCAGCCCTTTTCGAGCGTTTCCTGCCGTTCCTTATTCTTCTTTTCCTGCAGGCGTTGATCTTCTTCGTACTTGTCCTGGGCCTTCTTACGCTCCAGGTTCTTCTTGTAGTCGTACGCTTCGATTTCGCGCGCGCGCTCGCGGGCCGTGGCGCCGGCCTCTTCCTCCCACGCTGCGCGCTTTGCGGCGATCTCGGCCTCCAGGCGCTCCTTCTCGCGAGCGTGCTCCTGCACCAACTGATCGAGCGCCGTGGCCGCTACGTCGATCTTGTGCAGGCGCTCCAGCTCGGCGCGTTCCAGGCTCACGGCTTCGCGCAGCGTGGAGAGACGTCCCACCTCCTCCGCCAACCTGGCGGATATATCCGACAGGGCCTTCGAAATCTGGAGTCCCAGGCTGGTTAGGCCCTGCACCACGCTCTCGACTGTGATGGTCTCCACGCTGTGGCGCACCTCGTCCGCCCGGACGCGCGCGGTTTCCTCGGCCTTCGCATCGGCGGACTCACGCGCCTCCTCGGCGTCTTTACGAATTTCGGCGAACTCTTCCTGTATTTCGGCCTTGGCGCGCTTGGCGCGGACCGGCGGCTTGGTCGGTTTCGGCATTTTCGCGAATCAGCATAGCAGATTTTCGAGGGCCGCGGCGTGATCTACCGGCCCGTTTCATGGCATCCCGAGTCCGGTATCATGAAGGCATGCAATTTCCCCGCCTTTTCCTCGTACAACAGCACTTTCCTGACCGGCGCATCCCGGACGTGGCCGCCGAGGTGCAAAACCAGCTCCAATCGTCGGGATTCGTGTCGCGACTGAAACCCGGATCGCGCATCGCGATCGGCGTGGGCAGCCGCGGCATCACGAACATCGCCACGATTGCGCGTGCCACGGTCGCGTATTGGAAATCGGTGGGCATGCAGCCGTTCATCTTCCCGGCCATGGGGAGCCATGGCGCGGCGACGGCCGAAGGCCAGGCCGATGTGCTGGCGCACTACGGCGTTATCGAAGACACCATGGGCTGCCCGGTCCTGAGCTCGCTCGATGTGGTGCCGCTCGGAAAGACGCCGCAGGGAATCCAGACCTACATGGATCGCAATGCTTACGAGAGCGACGGTGTGATGCTGTGCGGCCGCGTGAAATGGCACACCGACTTCATGGGCAAGATCGAAAGCGGCCTCTTCAAGATGATTGCGATCGGTCTGGGCAAGTTCGCCGGCGCGCAGCATTATCACACCTACGCCTACAAGCTGGGTCTCGAGAACACCATCCGGGCGATCGGCCGCACGGTCCTCGAATCGGGTAAAGTTCTGGGCGGCCTGGCGATCCTCGAAGACGCGCACCATAACACCGCCAAGATCGAGTTTGTTCCGGCGCAGGGCATGGAACAGCGCGAAGAGGAACTGCTGGCGCTGGCGAAGTCGTGGATGGGCCGCATCCCAATGGACCTGGATATCCTGATCGTCGACGAGATCGGCAAGAACATCAGCGGCGCCGGCATGGATAGCAAGGTGGTGAACCGCAGCGTGCTTGGCGACTACAATCCGTGGCCCGGCACGCCGCGCATCGAGCGCATCTTCGTGCGCGACCTGAGCAGCCTGACGTATAACAACGCCGTGGGCGTAGGCATGGCCGACGTGGTCACCGATCGCCTGGTGAACCGCATCGATTGGAAACCGACGCGGGTCAATTCCCTGACCGCCTCCACTCCCGCCGCCATCCGGACGCCGATTCACTATCCGACAGACCGCGAGTGCCTGGAGGCCATCGCACCCACGGTCGGCAAGTTCGACACGAGTGAGGTGACGATCGGCTGGATCCGCAATACGCTGGAACTCGCGCAGATGGCCTTAAGCGAGAATCTACGCCCGCAGATCGAGCGGAACTCGACGCTTGAAATCGTATCGCCGGCGCAGGAAATCGAATTCGATTCCGCGGGCAATCTCGTCGAACTCAGCGCGTCTCCGGTACTGGCGAACCATTAGCCCTGGGGTGATCCCTCAAGGGTACGCGCAAAATACCCGCTCGCCTGTATATCCCTTGTGGTGACCAGCAGACTATCCTGAAACCAAGGGAATGCCTGGAAGCCGTTGGACAAAAACACAGATCGAAGCGTTGGTCGATCAGATCGTCAACCTGAATAAGCCGCTGCCTGCAATCGAGATTCCTGGTAAATCGCGGGCGGCGATTAATAACCAGCGTAAACGCCTGCAACGCGCCGGTGTGCTGAATGGCGCGTTTTCAGGCCGGGCCGTGAAGCCCTGGACTTTTCCTGAATTGAAGAAGCTTACCGCCTTCACGCAGGAATACGGTTTCAGCGCTTCATTCATCGCACAAATGGGTCTACTGCCGGGCCGCACCAAGGATTCCATCAGCAAGATGATGGGCCGGCACGGTCTCGGTAACCCGGCCATCAAGGAGCGCGCGCGCTTGGCGCAGCGCTTCAACCCGGAGCACCGTCACGAGTTCGAGAGTTTCCTGGTGGGAGAGGGCCGCATGCTGCCGAGCATCGCGATCGCGCGGAAATGGGGCCTCGCCCAAAAGACCGTCACCGCCTACCGGCGCCGGTTAGGAATCAAACTTTCATGGCGGGAGGCACGCTCTTCAGCCGAGTTCCAGCGCCAGCAGCAGAAGCGCGCGCAGGCGTTCGTCGCCCACACGCGCGAACGCTGGAAACAGTGGCGCGAGCGCAAGAAGCTCGCGTGGGAGCGGTTGAAGCACGAACTGGCACAGCGTCCGGACGCGCCCCCGGTTCGCGTGTGCCAGACTTGCGGCGAGCAGTGGTACGCGTCGCGCGAATTCTTTCACGTGCGCGTCCGCCACTCGCCGGGCGGCGCCAAGGTCAGCTATTGCCGGGTGTGCCGCCTCTGCCGCGCCGAACGCCGCCGCAACCGGGCCACCGGGATTCCAGCCGAAACAGCCGTCCCTGCTATGCGGGCTTTTCCGATGGAAACCGAGCGCCGGGCGGACCAAGCGGCGGTTGCGCACGTCTGAAATCTGCCCGGCGAGGTCTCAGCCGCGGAGGATCCCCAGCCGTGTGCCCACGCGCGCGAAGATTTCCAGCGCGCGGTCGAGTTCCGCGCGCGTGTGCGTGGCTGCTACGATGGTCCGCACACGCGCCTTGCCTTCGGGCACGGTCGGGAATCCGATGCCGGTGGCCAGCACGCCTTCCTCGAACAGGGCGGCCGAAAGCGCATGCGCCGCGCGCGCCTCGCCCACGATCACCGGCGTGATGGGCGTCTCACTCATGCCTGTATCGAATCCGGCAGCACTCAAGCCCAGCTTGAAGTATCGCGTGTTATCCCACAGGCGCTCGATCCGTTCCGGCTCCTGCTCGAGTACATCGAACGCCGCCATGCAGGCCGCCGCCACGGCCGGCGGATGCGACGTCGAAAACAGGAACGGCCGTGCGCGGTGGTACAGAAACTCGATCAGAGCGCGGCTGCCGCAGACGTACCCGCCCAGCACGCCGATCGCTTTCGATAGCGTACCCACCTGGATATGCACGCGCCCGTGCAAACCGAAATGATCGATGGTGCCGCGCCCGTTGCGCCCCAGCACGCCGGAGGAATGCGCGTCGTCCACCATCATAATGGCGCCATGCTTCTCGGCCGCCTCTACCAGGCCGGGCAGCGGCCCGATATCGCCATCCATCGAGAACACGCCGTCGGTGATCAGCAGCTTGCGTCCCGGCTTGCTATCCAGTTCAGCCAGAATGCGTTCGGCGGCGGCCGCGTCTTTGTGAGGAAAAACGTGAATCTTGGCCTTCGACAGCCGGCATCCATCGATGATGCTGGCATGGTTCAACTCGTCGGAGATGATGTGGTCCTCGGGCGTGAGCACGGCGGAGACCGTACCGGCGTTGGCCGCGAAGCCGGACTGAAACACCACGCAGGCTTCCACGTTCTTGAATTGCGCGATGCGTTCTTCTAGCTGCATGTGCAGCGACATGGTGCCTGAAATCGTGCGTACCGCGCCCGAGCCGACGCCGTAACGCCGCGTCGCTTCGAGGGCCGCTTCCCGCAGCTTGGGATGGGTGGTCAGCCCCAGGTAATTGTTGGATGCCAGGTTGATGACGTCCTTGCCGTCGAAGCGCGATTCGGCCGCACTCGCCGACTCCAAAACACGCAGGCGCTGATATGTTCCTGCCCGCTTCCAGGCGTCCAACTGTTCGGACAGGTGCGCTAGAGGATCGCTCATATCCCCCAGTCTAACCTGCCTCACGCGCGCGGTTCCGATACAGGCTGCGATCGATGACCGCCGCCATCTTCTCCGTATCGAGACCGCCGTCGAGGAATTGATTCAGTTTCTGAGCCGTGCCCCGTGGATCGTCAAGCGCATCGCGATGCTGGACGACGAGCATCTGCGTCGCCGGACGTACGGACAGCATGAGTGCAACGCGATCGAGTGTGCGCATGTACTCTTCTTTTAACCGTTGCCGCCGCTCCGGCGGCGCGGGCACGTGGTTCCGATTTTGCAGCATGCGCGCTTGCGAATCGAGCACTTCGTCCAGATCGCGCTCGATCAGGATGACGCGGCACGGCAGTTCCGGCGGCAATGCAACCAGCAGCGGCGCGATGATCTTGATGGCCTTTCCGCGCGCCTCGGCTAGGAATGCAGCGTCGCGCAGCAGTTTCTTCACCGGTTCAAATTCAAGATAGCCGCGCGGGTTGTCTTCATCCGCCGCGCGCGATTCGTCTGCGAGCACGGCCATGCCGCCCGCGGCGAGCATCTGCATCAGCATGGATGTGCCGGAGCGGGGCAGGCCGGTTACGATGACCAGCGACTCCGCGAGAGGCGCCCTGCTGGCGGGTGAATGTGTTAGTTGCGGCGAAGCGGAACGCCGCGCCACGCTGCGCGTCACTTGAGGCGCCGGCCGTCCGGTCCGCATTTCCAGCGCCAGACGGCGATGCTCGCGCGCGGATTCCGGATCGCCGAGATGTTGTTCCAGTAAAGCGGCGAGCCGCGTGTGCGCTTCCGGAAAATGCGGGTTCAATGAAAGCGCCGCGCCAAACGCTTCCGCCGCGCGATCATACTGCTGCATCCCCGCCAGCGCCCGGCCCAGCAGAAAATGTGCCACCGGATCCTGGTAAGTTCGTGCGAGTGCCTCGAGCGCCGCTTGCGCCGCGGCACGGAACTTTCTGCGCCGCAGCGCGATGCGGCACAATCCGATATACGCTGCCGCGTTATCCGGATCGAGCTCGAGCGCCCGCTGATAGCGCTGCTGCGCGTCGCGCCAGCGCCCCAGACGCAAGAGCAAACCGCCCGTTTGGAGTATCAGATCCGGCCGCGCCGCCTGCGCCTCCATCAGGCGCTCCAGGGCGGCGAGCGCTTGGGCGTAGCGCTTCTCCGCGATCCAGATCTGCGACTTCAGATAATCGGCGACGGCGGCGGGCTGCGACGGATTGCGCCGCGCGTCCAGCTCATCGACAAGGCGGCGCATCTCTTCGCGCAGCCCCAGCGCCTGGCACGACACAAACAACCGCACCGCGAAGCGCTGGTCATCGGGAGCCGCTCGATAGAGCTGGTTGAAGACTTCGCGTGCCTCGATGTGCCGGCCGGCATCCTGATAAGCCTCGCCCAGGTTATAGCGTAATTCGCGAACGGTCTTCTCTACCGCCACCGCGCGATTCTGGTCCGGCGCCTCGATATATCCCAAGGCCACCAACTGCTCCATGGCCTCATGCGCCGCGACCGGATCGAGGCGCGTGTGCGGCGGATGGCGCCCGTCGGCGCCGGGAACGTCATCCCAACTCGAAATGTACCGAACGGCCGGCTGCTTCACGAAGGCTTGCAAAAGCACCTTGCCGTCCATGTCTTCACCCACGGGCAAGCCGTAGAGTGCCAGAACGGTCGGCGTCACGTCTAGCACGGATGGCCCGTCGAGCGTCTCGCATTTTTTCATGCCGGGTCCGCACAGAGCCAGCACGCCCAGATCGCGATGCTCGACGGCCGGCCCGGCGGGCACGTTGGGGATCGCAGCGGGGCGCAGATGATCCGGATGGAAGCCGTGATCCGACATCAGGACAACCGTGACGTCACGGCCGGCCTTGTCGAGCAAACTGCCCAGCATCCGGTCGTGGAGCTGATACCCCATCGCCACCACGTTGTGGTACAGCTCGAAGTCACGCGGCGCGATCCATGATTGCCGCGGCGGATGATACTTCATGAAGGCGTGGCAGAAGTGATCGATCGAATCGAAGTAGACCGCAAAGAAATCCCATGGCTCGTGATCCAGCAGCCAGGCCGCCGCGGCCTGCACGCTCATGCACTCGGCAATCGTCCGCAGGCAGACGGACAGACGCTTGTCTTTCTCTTGGTCGATCTCCCTGGCGAGCGGAACGAACGGTTCGACCATCTCCGGCACAAGCTGCTCGGGATGCACGCGCAGGCCGGCCAGGGTCTGGGTCAACTCCGGAGGATGAACCGTGTGCGCCGGCAGCCGCCAGCCTTCGTCGAGCGGACCGTGGGCGCGGGAGTAGTGATCGGAAACCATCACGCCGTGGATGGGTTCCACGGGATGGCTCGGCCACCAGCCCACCACGATGCTGCGCAGTCCGTTCTGATGGAAAATGTTCCAGAGCGCTTTGGTGGTGCGCGACAGGTTGGTGACCGGCTCCACGCCTTGGCCATCCGGCGTGGGTTCGGAGAATCCGTGAATGCCGTGTTTGAAAGGCCGCTTTCCGGTGGCGATGGAGGTCCACAGCATCGGGGAGAGCGGCGGATATAGAGTTGCGATCTGTCCGGTGGCGCCGCCTTCGACCAGGCGCTGAACGTTGGGCATTTTGCCCGCGTTCATCAGGGGCCGGATCACCTTCCAGTCAGCCGCATCCCAGCCGATGAGCAGAACTTTTCGCGGAGTCATTTGGGCGGGAATCTCAGCTTCGGCGCGAACGGCTTTCTCTTCGGCATGACGGATCCGCCGCTACCGCCGCCTCCGCCACTCCCACCGCCCGTTCCACCTCCCCCGCCGGTGCCTCCGCCGCCACCGGTTCCGCCGCCGGTTGTGCCGCCTCCAGTCACAACGCCTGTGCCCGGAGTGCCCGGCGTGAAATAGAACCCCGGGGTCGAGGACACGATCGGAATGCCGGTCGCCGGACCGGTGCTGCTGTAGCTCTGGAGCGAAAACAGCACCTTGGGCGGCGTCTCCATCCCGCCGGCCACTACGTGCACCGGTACCTCTCCCTCGCCCAGGCCGGGCGGAACGACAAAGTTGACTTGATAGAGTCCAGCGCTGGAAATCCCGGCAAACAGGGTGTCCACTTTGATGTGATTGATGAACAGTGAGAGGTCAGTCGCGACGAAAGCTGCGCCCGAGAAGAGCTGGCCGGCGGGCACCGGCGGATTCGTGGGCCCGAATCCTACGCCAAAGAGCTCGACAGTGTCACCTTCGCGCGCGGCCACCGTCGGATAGCCGAACGCATTGCCCGTCGGCCCGAGGATATCGTAGGTTCCGCCGCCATAGGCGCCGCTGCCGTCTGTCCGGGTAATGATCCCGGCGACATATCCATAGCCGCCCTGGCTATTGATCAAACAAAAAGACGGCGCAAAGTCACTCAATGTTACCGTGGCGCCGGCGCTGCCCGCCGCCGTGGTTACCACCACAGACACGGTCCCTCTGGCGGTATCGTCCGGAGCTTGTAAGTTGATCTGGTTGGGACTGACAAACATGAGATAAGCGGGCCGGCCGTCGATCTGTACGCTGGTGCCGCCCAGCGTCGTGGGAAAGTCACCATTCCACAGGAAAGTTCCGCCGGACAGGTCAGTGCCATAGATCGAGATCCATTCGCCGGGCTCAATCGTATTTACCGCACTGTAAATCGGAACTACGCCTCCCGGCGAAATCGAAGGCGCCTGCGCCGGGTTCACCTGGCGCAGATGGACCGCTGAATTCTGCTTCGCCATCGCCGACCGGATAGTATTCATCAGCGGCAGGTTCTTGACGCTGGCGAAGTCCCTGGCGGCCTGAACACTGGCCGCCGGATCGGCGGTGACAGTGCGGATGTCGGCGCCGATAGTGGCTGCCGAGACGCCGGTCGCCATTGCCACGGCCGAACTGGTCACCGCCGCATAAATCTGCCAGCTTGGCGCGCTGCGTCTGAGTAAGTCTTTGAGGGAAGAAGCACGGACCGTACCGAAATAAGCTTCTAAGCGGCGGTCCCGGTCGAGTTTGCGCGAAGCGTGCATGGCTTGCGCCACCTTAGCTACAAATATAGTGCTACCTGTGCAAGGGGTGATGAAATACCAGGATCACGGGAGTTCTTACAGAACTGTGCAGTAGTTCTCGCTCGCGACTGACTTTCTGCCACAGCTTGCACATCATTCGAGACGGCAAGCACGGCAGTGGCGTTCTAGGGAAAATTCCTTAACTCTGCCGGGCCGCGGGTTACGCGAACTTAGACTGAACCCGCGCCGTGAAGCGCGTCACATTGATGATCGCGCGTTGGTGGGTACCCTCGCCGCACTTTTCTTTCTCATCCCAGGCTTCCACCTTGAAGTTGACGCGGCGTTCATCGACGCTGGTCACTTCCGCCTTGAACGTGACCGTCATCCCCATGGGTGTTGCGGCCAGATGATATACGTCCACGTGCGTGCCCACCGTGTCGTGGCCCGGATCGAGCAAGGGTAGCACCGCATCGCGGCAGGTGCGTTCCATCCAGCCGATCAGCCAGGGCGTGGCCAGCACCCGCGCGCCCTCCTGGCCGAGGAAATTGATGGCCACTTCGTTATCAACCAGCAGGGTCTTTTCGAGCTTCGTTCCGATCGGGATTTCCGCCATAGCGCGTCAGTTCTTCAGCCTTTCAAGCCCGCCAGCACGCCTCGCATGTAGCTGAAGGAATTCTGCATGCCCGGCAGGGGATTGTCACCGTTGATCTCGTATTCCAGGTTGACGCAGCCGCGGTAACCCATCTTCTGAAGCTGTTTGAAGATGCCCACGATCGGCATGATGCCTTCGCCCACGTCGCACTGGATGGCGTGCGGCTCGAAAGTGCGCAGATCCTTGATGTGCATGTCGAACAGGCGGTCGCCTGCGGCCACAATCGATTCGATCACATCCGCGCCGGCCCGCGCCGTGTGTCCCACATCGATGCAAAGCCCACAACGCGGGTCCATGTTGCGCACCACTTCCAGCACCGATTGCGGGGTCGGAAACTCCCTGTCCTCCGGGCCGTGATTGTGGATGCCGATCCGGATGTTGTATTCCTTCACAAACTTCTCCACCAGGCCCACGCTGCTGTGCGTTGGCGCGCAGACCATCATCGGCATGCCGCACATCTTCGCGTATTCGAAGTAACGGCGGATATCGTCGGGGTCGTCTTTCGAAAGGGAGATGTTGCCGCCGCTCATGATCTGGAGTCCGGCCCGCTCGAACTCCTTGCGGCCGGCTTCCAGCTCTTCCGGGCTGCTGCGGTAGGGCAGGTGGAACTCCTTCACGCTGACGTAAGGAGTGCGGAGTTGTTTGATGCAGCGGATCGCCAGTGCGCGGCTGTATTCCCGGAACGAATAGCTGGCGACGCCCAGTTTGAAGGTGAAATCTGGTTTGCCGGCGGCCCGCGCGGGCGGCGGGACAGCCAGGGCCGCAAGGCCCGCAGTAGCCAGGAAGCCACGGCGGTGCATCTGGAGTTTCATGATGGAACTATTTTACAATGCATGCTGCGCGCGGAATGGCGGGCACACACGGAGGAATGGCATGAGACAACTGATCGGATTATTGGCGGCGGGCGCCTTGCTGGCGCTTCCCGTCCTGGCACAGGAGAAGCATGAGCAGCACGGCGCCAGCCGGCCCCAGGTGGGCGGCGGCTACATTCCCAAGCGCGGACCCGCTCCGGCGAAGCCGGCGCCGCACGCCCCCGCGACGCACGCTCCGGCGCCATCCGAGCAGCGCGTGGCCGACCAGCCTGGACACCCCGAGGCCCCGCACGTCCACACCAACGGCAAATGGGTCGGGCATGATACAGGAAAGGCCGACCCGCGCTATCATCTCGACCGTCCCTGGGAGCACGGACGCTTCACCGGCGGCATCGGCCGCGCGCACGTCTGGCGCCTGGCGGGCGGCAACCGCGAGCGCTTCTGGTTCGGCGGCTTCTACTTCAGCGTGGCCCCGGCGGACTATGCAGACTGCGGCGACTGGGTGTGGGACAGCGACGAGATCGTAGTCTATGACGATCCCGACCACGTGGGCTGGTATCTGGCGTATAACGTCAGGCTCGGCACTTACGTGCATGTAATGTTCCTGGGGCAATAGTCAGGCTGTTGACAGTGCAACCGGACACTCATCCCCTGCTGGACTTCATTGACAGCATGAAAAGCCAGGGGGCTTCCGACGAATTCGTGGTAGCTCTACTGAGGCAGAACGGCTGGTCGGAGAAGCGTGTGTATCAAGCTTTCGGCGCTTGGTACGAAGGCCGCACCGGACGAGCCATTCCAAACGGCGGCGGCCGGATTGAGGCCTCTAAAGACGCGTTCCTTTACTTGCTGGCCTTCTTGACGCTGGCAATCTGGGCCATCGAGTTGGGCGCGCTCCTGTTCACGGCTATCGACCGTACCTTCCCTAATCGCATCCTGGACTACGGGAACGCCATGGGGGCCACCAGTACCATCGCCGGCGAACTTGCCAGTATCATGGTCGGCTTTCCCGTGTTCCTGGCGGTTTCCTGGGGGATCGCCCGAAACGTCCGAAGCCAGCCGGAACGTCTCGAAAGTCCGGTTCGAAAGTGGCTCACCTATATTGCCCTGGTTATCACAGCCGGCACGTTGATCGGAGATGTCGTGACCTTCCTGGCGTACTTCCTGCGCGGCGACCTGGACACGCGATTCATTTTGAAGGTTGTGACGGTGCTAGTGGTGGCTGGCGGGATTTTCGTGTACTATCTGGATTCATTGCGCCGCGATCGAGTCTCCCCTGCCAGAAACAGGTGGTTCGCCATTGCCGCGCTGGCCCTTGTCGGCTTCGCCATTGTCGTGGGATTCAGGCAGATTGGATCGCCGGCCGCGCAGCGGTTCTCCGCGGCAGACGCGCGCCGCCGGTTTGACCTGTCTTCCGCCGCTCGGGCGCTGCACCGCAAATGGATCGCCAGGGGCGCGAAGGATTTCGTACTGCCGGCGAAGATCCAGGATCTTCAGGAAACCGGGCTGACGGGCGGGGCGATCATCGATCCCGTGACGGCTCAGCCTTATGGTTACTTTCCGTTGCAGGGTACCGATTATCGCCTGTGCGCCACGTTTTCGCGTCCAAGCCCATCCGGTGTTCCCGCCCAGTGGCGTCACTCGGCCGGGCTTGCATGCTTTAGCCTCGACGCGCGCGAAATGCCTGAATTCGTGCAAGCCCAATGGTGATCGTTGATCGCGAGCCGCTGTGGTTGGTTAAACGGCGGGCGGCTTGAGCGTACCCTTGCTCTACCCTGGACCCGCTCCAGGATATGCCGGCGAAGACCAGATCAACGCGGGCCTCTACCCGCGGCGCTTGCGGGGCGAGGCGCCGTAAAGATCGTCTTGACGGCGAACGGACAAGCGGCGAACACCGTCGCTTGCGCCGCATCCCGACCGGTGAGATGATTGCCGTTCAGGAATAAATCGATGCACAAATCCATATGGCTCGCAATTTTATGCGCCGCACTGGGCCTCGGCGCCGCCCAGGCGCAGACGGCCAAGAAGAAACTGCTTTTCATCGGCGAGGTGAAAGGCTTCCAGCATGACTCGGTGTCGCATGCCATGGCGACCATCGAAAAGCTGGGCCAGCAAAGCGGTCTGTGGGACACCTACCTGCGTACCGATACGCAACTGGTCACCAAAGAAAAACTCGGCGGCAACGCCAAAAACCTGAATTATTTCGACGCCGTCATGTTCTACACCACCGGTGAGCTGGACATGAACGACGAGCAAAAAGCCGCGCTGCTCTCCTTCGTGAAGGAGGACGGCAAAGGCTTCCTGGGCACCCACAGCGCTACCGATACGTTCTACAAGTGGCCGGAATACGGCGATCTGATCGGCGCCTACTTCAACGATCACCCCTGGGGGCAGGTACACTGCCGGATCAACATCGAGGATCGCAATTTTCCGGCGATGCGGCATTTCCCGGCTCAGCTCCCCCTCTATGACGAGATCTATCAGTTTAAGGAGCCGTACTCCCGCGATAAAGTGCGCGTGCTGATGAGCGTCGATCCCTCGTCGGTCGACCTGACGAATCCGCGCGTGCATCGCACCGACAAGGATTTCGCCGTCACCTGGGTGCGCCAGTATGGCAAAGGCCGCGTCTTCTATTCGTCGCTGGGCCACCGCGAGGAGATCTGGGACCGGCCGGATATCCAGCAGATGTGGACCGAAGCCGTGAAGTGGGCGATGGGATTGACGCAGGGCGACGCCACGCCGCGCCCCAAGCCGGCGAATTAGAGGCGGCTAGACCATCGTAACGGTGCTCTTGCGCCGCCGGGATTTCAGCGCTTCCAGTCCGGCCGGCACGAGCGACAGGGCGATGATCGCCAGGATCACCTTATCGAAGTTGTGGCGCACGAAAGGGATGCCGCCCAGCGTGTAGCCCAGCAGGGTCATCAGCAGCACCCAGCCGCTGATGCCGCAGATATCATACGTCACAAAGCGCATCAGGTTCATGCGCGCCACGCCCGCCACGAATGCCGCGAAGGTGCGGATGATCGGGATGAAGTGCGCATAGATCATGGTCCGGCCGCCGTGCTTCTCGTAGAACTCGTGCGTACGCAGCAGGTGCTCGCGGCGGAAGATGCGCGAATTCGGGCGATTGAAAATGTGCGGCCCGGTGCCGCGGCCCAGCATGTATCCGGCTGTATCGCCCAGCAGGGCGGCGCAAATCAAGAGCACCACCACCAGCACGATATCGAGCCGCCCCGCGCCGCAGACCACGCCCACCGTGAAGAGCAGGGAATCGCCGGGCAGGAAAAAACCCACCAACATGCCGGTTTCGGCGAACACCAGGGCAAACAGCACGGCGTAGCCGAGCCAGCCCGTGAGCATGGTACTCAGCAGCTCGATCAGCCGCTCCGGCGTGGTCAGCGAATGCAGGAAGTCCAGGATGGTATGGATCATCCGGTTCAGCCGCGATAGCTGGCGATAATCCGGTCGACGACTTGCTGGTGAATTTTGATCTTGCCTTCCTGCGTGAGCCGGTCGCGCACGCCTTCCTCGAACAAGGCATTGCGCGCCTGGCCTTTCTCGCCCTTGATCTGATCGCGAATCGACACGCGCTCGGCCGCCAGACCAGCCGGGTCGGCGGGCAGCTTCTCCACCACCTTGCCGATCACCTTGCCATCGGACAGGCCCGCGGGACCGAAGAGAGTGCCCACAGGTTTCGCGAAGGCATCCGGGAACATTGCCGCGGAGCCCAAGCCCTCGATGGCGCCGGCGCGATCCACCTCGGCGGAGGTCTTCACTTCCAGGCCCATGGCTTTCGCCGCGGCCGCCAGATCGCCGCCGTTGGCCTTGGCCTTCGCCATCAGGTCAGTGGCTTTCTGGTCGACCAGGCGATTGAGCTTATCTTTGATAAACGCATCGCGCACGCGGCTCTCCACCTCGGCGAAGGCTGCCGGATGCGCGGGCGTGATTCCGGTGCAGACGGCCAGCGCCAGCTTGTTGCCTTTCACCAGAACCTGTTGCGAAACCTCGCCCTGCTTCAGGCCCGCCACGGCATCTTCAAACTCCTTGTTCACGCCGATCTCCGGCAGCGGATCGCCGGGGCCCACATTGTCCGCCTTCACGTACTGGATACCGAGGTCGGCCGCCACCTTATCAGGATGCAGCGGATCCTTGGTAAGCGCGGTCTGCGCTTTATCGGAAAGCTGCTGCATCAGGTCGTTCACGCGCTGCTTCTTGTAGTCCGCCGCCAATGCGGCCTTCACATCGTTGAAGGACTTCATCTGTGCCTGCTCGTGCGCCAGCACCTGGATGATGTGATAACCGTAGGTGGTCTTTACCGGGTCGCTGATCTCGCCCGGCTTCAGCGAGAACGCCGCCTTCTCGAATTCGGGCACCATCTGGCCGCGCACTACGCCATCGTATTCGCCGCCCTTCTGCGCCGAACCGGGATCTTCGGAATACTTCTTCACCAGATCGGCGAAGTTCGCGCCCGCGCGAAGCTGCTTCACCAGGTCATCGGCCTTGGCTTTGATCTCGGCGTCTTTCTTCGGATCGCCGGTGGTCTTCAGCAGGATATGCCGCACGTTGACGCGCTCGGGGATGCGATAGCTGTCCTTGTTCTCGTTATAGAGCCGCAGCAGATCGGCGTCAGTCGGCTGAATGGTCTGCTCGATCTTGGCTTGATCTACGATCAGAATGCCCAGGTTGCGCTTCTCCGGAACCTGGTACAAGGGCTTGTTCGCCTCGTATGCTTTCTGCAAATCGGCCGGCGCCGGCTGGATCTCGGAGCGGTACTTGTCGCCGGTGATCTTCACATATTCGATCTTCACCTTGTCATGCCGGTGATGATACTCCTGCTCGATTTCCTGAGGCGTCACGATGGTGCCTTCGAGCGCCACATCCCGCAGCTTGGTGATTAGCAACTGGCGCGCCACCTCGGACTCGAATTCGGGAATGGTCAGGTTCTGCTGCGCCAGCATGGCCGAATAGGCATCCTTGCCGGCGAACTTGCCGTCCTGCCACAACTGCGGGATCATCTGCCGGATGCCCGCGGCCAGGTCCTGGTCGGAAATCTTGTAGCCCAGGCGGGCCGCCTCGTAAGCCAGCGCCCGCTCGGTGACCATCTTGCTGATGAACTGCGGGACGTAGTTAGACAGCAATTCGGTGGGCAGCCGCTGGCCGCGCAGATTGGTTTGGATGACTTGCTGCACCTCGGGGACGGTGATGGCGTCCTTTCCGATCGTGGCCACCACGGTGTCGGCGTCGCCGCCGCCGGTGCCATAGCTGGGCACCAGGTAAGTCAACATGGACAGCGCAACCAGAAGCAACAATCCGCCGAGCATGATGCGCACGGCTTTGTCTCGGCTGCGGAACAGATCAAACATGTAACGTGTCTCCTGAAAAAGGGGGAATTGTTCATTATAGCAGGCAGAGCGGCTGAAGCCTGGATCGGAGTCCAGGCTACTTCCCTGACTTGCCCGCGCTCTCCACCACCCTCTGGGCCAGGTAGTTCACCACCTTGGCCTCATTGCGGGCGACTTCGTAGTAGGCGTTCTTCAGTAATTGGTCTTTCCGGTTGAGCAGCGTCTCGCGGATGCTCTGTTGCACGCGCGGATCGTTCAACTCGCGCTGGCCGGCCGACTCCTTCGAAATGATCTTGAAAATCCGGTAGCCCTCCTGCGTGCGGATGATCGGGCTGATCGCGCCGGGCGGCAGCGCCATCACCATCTTGCGCAGCTCTACGTTTGCCTTGGCCAGCGCCGATTCGGGGATGAATCCCAAATCGCCGCCGTTGGGCGCCGAGTTGGGATCTTCCGAGTAGTTGTGCGCCACCAGGGCGAAATCCTCGCCGTTTTGCAGGCGCGACTGAATCTCGCGAATCTTGCGGTTGGCCTCCGCGTCGTTCTGCGCCTTGCTGCCCTTCAGGTTCCCCGCCGTCGGTCCGGGATTCGGCGTCACCAGGATCTGCGCCATGTGGATCCGCGGCTCCGCCAGGTTGAAGCTGGCTTTATTGGCGTCGTAGAAGGCCGTGACGTCGGCGTCCGTAATCACGATGTGCGAGGTGATGTCTTTATTGATGAGCTTCTGAATGCTCAGATCGCGGCGGATCTTAGTCTTGAGATCATCCAGCGTCATCTTGTTATCGCGCAGTTGTTGCTCGAACTGCTCCTTGGTCCAGGGCGCCTTCAGCTCGGTCAGCTTGGTTTCGACGTCCGCGTCGCTTGCCAGCAGGCCCTGCTTTTCGGCCCGCTGCAACATGATCTCGCTGTCGATGAGGCCGCGCAGCAGTTCCAGCTTCTGCGCCATGGTCTGTTCCGTGGACTGGCCGGAAACTGCCAGGCCCGACTGTTGATAGGTCTTCTCCAGCTCGGTGTAGGTGATCGGCCGGTTGTTCACCGTCGCCGCCACATTGGCCGGAGCTGACCGATTGCATGCAGGAGCGAACAGGGCGAGCGCCACGGCCGCCGCGCCTCCCCATCGGAGTGCGCGCTTCACTCCACCCACCGTACCGCATTGATTGCAAACATGACGAATGCCCATTGTATCCAGCTACAATGGCATCCGGGAGAAACTCGGAATGAGAGTCGGCATGATCGGCACGGGCGCGATCTCGCACAAGCACGCGCAGGCCTATCGGAACATCGGATTCGAACTGGTAGTCTGTACGGACATCAACGCGCAGGCGGGCCGGCGATTCGCCAGCCAGTACGGCGCTGAGTTCGTCGCGTCGTACGAAGAGGTCTGCACCCACCCGCGCGTGGATTACGTGGATGTTTGTACTTTTCCGGATTTTCGCATGCAGGCCGTGTCCTTCTGCGCCCGCGAGCACAAACACGTCCAGGTGCAGAAGCCCATATCCACGAATCTGGCTACCGCGCGCGAGATGGTGGACACGGCCGGCCGCTCGGGGATTTTACTGAGCGTGGTCAGCCAGCATCGCTTCGACGACGCCTGCCGGTTCCTCCACCGCGCCATCGCAGCCGGCCGGTTAGGCAAGCTTCTCCAGTGCGATTGCTACGTAAAGTGGTACCGTTCGCCCGAATACTACGCGCGGCCGATCAAGGGCAGTTGGCAGACCGAAGGCGGCGGCGCGCTCATCAACCAGGCGATTCACCAGGTCGATATTCTGCGCTGGCTGGCCGGGCCGGTCGCGGATGTCTATGCCGCCTGGCAGCTTGGCGCGCTGCACAAAATTGAATCGGAAGACGTGCTCAACGCGGTGCTGCGCTATGCCTCGGGCGCAACCGGCGTGATCCAGGCTTCTACTGCCTTCTGGCCCGGATATACGGAACGCACCGAGTTTCACGGGACGAAGGGCACCGCGATCATCTCGGGAGATAAGCTGACCACTTGGGATGTACAGGATGATTCGGGTGAGGCTCCGCCGCTGGCGCAGGACGTGGCCTCGGGATCCTCCGACCCGATGGCCATTTCACTGGAGCCCTTCGAGCGTCAGTTTCAGGATTTCGGCGCGGCCATTCGCGAGGGCCGCAAGCCGCTGGTATCCGGCGACGAAGGTTACCAGGCGCTGGAGATCGTCGACGCCGTCTACCGTTCCTGCCGTGCCAAAGAAAAAATCACACTTCAGTGACTTTTTTCGAAACTCTATCCGATAGCGTGTGTTCCTAAGACAAAGACAGAGGGTAACGCGCGCCCTACCAACCTTCAGAGTCCCTACCGCGTTGCCCTCACTCCCTTCTTGAAACAACCAGCCGCCTGCTTCGTCATATTGTTTTGGCGATAGGAGCGCCTGAACCTTGTGGCAGGATCTTCGTTATGGCTTCCGCCGGTTGTGGCAATCGCCGGGCTTCGCCCTGGTTTGCGTGCTGACGCTGGCCTTAGGAATCGGCGCCAATACGGCCATCTTCACGCTGGTGGATGCCGTTCTGCTGAAGTCTTTGCCCGTCAAGAATCCGAGCGAACTGTACCGCGTCGGCGATGGCGGCAATTGCTGCGTGATCGGCGGCATGCAGGATAGCTGGGACATTTATTCGTATCCTCTCTACCGGCAGTTTCGAGACCATAATCCGGAATTCAGCGAATTGGCCGCATTCGAGGGCGGCCAAACAGACCTGACCGTGCGCCGCAGCGGCAGCCATGAGCCCGCGCAGCCGTTCGGCGGTGAGCTGGTCTCGGGCAATTACTTCTCGACCTTCGGCATCCGCCCGTTTGCGGGACGCCTGATCAGCGCCGAAGACGACCGGCCCGGCGCCGCGCCTGTGGTGGTGATGAGCTATCGCACCTGGCAGGAACATTTCGGCCTGGACCCGTCGGTGATCGGCGGCGCCCTGCTGATCAAGCAGGCGTCCTACACGGTCGTCGGCATTTCTCCGCCCGGTTTCTTCGGCGACCGTTTGCGCGCCGATCCGCCCGATTTCTGGCTGCCGCTTGCGACCGAGCCCCTCGTCAACGGACAGAACTCGATCCTGGAGCGTGCCGGTTTTCACTGGCTGTATTTGATCGGTCGCCTGCAGCCCGGCGTGTCCGCGGCCAGTCTCCAGGCAAAGCTGACGGCGCAACTGGTTGCGTGGCTCAACGGCCAGCCAGATATCAGCCGCCAGGATCGCGCCAAGATCGTCAAACAACGGATTCACGTGGTATCGGCGGCCGGCGGCGTGGCGAACCTGGCCAACGAGACCAAGGCCGGTCTGCGCCTGCTGATGACTATATCGGGCCTGGTGCTGTTGATCGCCTGTGCCAACATCGCGAATCTGCTGCTGGCGCGCGGGACGGCGGCGCGATCGGAGACGGCCATTCGCGTGGCACTGGGCGCGCCGCGGCAGCGGCTGCTGCGGCAGGTGCTGACCGAATCCGTGTTGTTGGCTTTCCTGGGCGGATTGGGCGGCCTGGCAGTGGCGTTTGCCGGAACCCGCACCATCCTGCTGGTCTTCTTCCGTGGTTCGCATTATGTGCCGATCGACGCTACGCCTTCGCTCGCCGTTTTGGCCTTCGCTTTTTTGGTTTCACTGGTCACGGGAATCGTATTCGGACTCGCGCCGGCCTGGGTCACTGCGCGCTCCGATCCAGCCGAAGCGCTGCGCGGCGCCGGCCGCTCGACCAAGGACCGCGCCTCGCTGCCGCAGCGCTCGCTGGTGGTGATGCAAGTGGCGCTCTCGGCGATGCTGCTCATTGGCGCCGGCCTGCTGACGCAGACCCTGCGCAACCTGGAAAATCAGCGCTTCGGTTTCGAGCCGGAAGGCCGCATGATCGTGCGGGTGAATCCCGCGCTCGCCGGATACAAGCCGGACCGGCTCTACGGCTTGTACCAGCAGCTCGAAGAGCGGCTGTCGCAAATCCCTGGCGTCATCAACGCCAGCTATTCGATCTATAGCCCCATGCGCGGCGACAACTGGTCGTTCGGCGTCAATATTGAAGGCCATCCGCCCGACGAAGAAGCGGACGCATCCTTTAACCGTATCGGTCCGCACTACTTCGAAACACTGGGTACCCGGCTGCTGCGCGGCCGCACGATCGGCGAACAGGATACGCCGGCATCGCCGCAGGTCGCGGTGATCAACCAGGCCTTCGCGCGCAAGTTCTTCCCGCACCAGGATCCCATCGGCAAGCACTTCGGCATGGAGGGTCCGGATCACAGCCGCGATTACGAGGTCGTCGGCCTGGTCGAGGATAGCAAATACCAGGATGCGCGCGGATCGGCATACCCGACGTTCTTTATGCCGTTCCTGCAAATGTCAAAGAACCCCAAGATGTCGTTCATGGTGGCTTCCCACTACATCGGCGATATCGAGCTGCGCGTGGCCGGTAAGCCGGAGAACTTGAATGCGGCGGTTCGCCGTACATTGGCTGGAATCGACCCGAACCTGACCATCCTCGATATGCTGACCATGCGCGAGCAGCTCTCCCGGAACTTCAACCAGGACCGGCTGATCGCGCGGCTGACCGGGCTGTTCGGCGGCCTCGCTCTCATCCTGGCCTGCGTGGGACTCTACGGCGTGACGGCCTACTCCGTCGCGCGGCGCACCGGCGAGATCGGGATCCGGGTGGCTCTGGGCGCGAACCGTCCGCAAATCCTCGCCCTGGTGCTGCGCGGCGCTCTCGTGCAACTCGGGATCGGTCTGGCGATCGGATTACCCGCCGCGCTGGCGGCCGGGCGGCTGCTGGCCAACCGCTTGTATGGCGTCCGGAGCTACGATCCCGTAATTCTGCTGTCGGCCGCTTTGGTGCTGGCCGCCTGCGCCGTTCTTGCGGGATTTGTCCCGGCGCGCCGCGCGGCCACCATCGACCCCATGCGTGCGCTGCGGGTGGAATAACACTTGACTCGAATGCGACGCGGGCGTTAAATAAAGGCGGAACGTCGGAACAGGCCAAACTGTTGATCGAGATCCGCCACACAGACCACCGGACCTTCCGGCCGGAGTTGCGCGAGAGGCTGGATATCGTGGAACGCCTGGAGGAGCGCTGCAAAGCCAGCTAACCGCATCCCGGAAGGCAGCTACGGCGCGGTCGCGGGCGGTCCCGCGTCTGCTCGTGATTGCCTTGTGTCTGGCCGCCCTGGCGCCGCCTATATCCGTAATCCTGCGCTCGCGGGACATGCCCCTGTTCGGCCACTTCGGTGACGATGCCATCTACATGGAATGCGCCCAGTCGTTGGCCGCGGGGTCAGGCTATCGCATCGCCGGCCTTCCCGGCCGCCCGTTTCAAACCAAGTACCCGCCTCTCTGGCCGGCGGCGCTGTCGGTGCTGTGGAGGATCAATCCGCATTTCCCGGACAATCTGGCGCTCGCCACCCTCGTTGGATGGGCCGCGATTCCACCTTACCTGGCGCTTGCCTGGCTAACCTTCCTGCGTTGGGGTATGGGCCGGAGCGCCGCCTGGCTGCTGGTCTTCGTGCTCGCGTGTAACGGCGTCGTGCTTCTGTTCAGCACGCTGGTGATGGCCGACCTGTGGTTCTCGGTTGCCCTGCTGGCTTGCCTGTCGTGCGCCGAAAGCACAAGGGGGAACAGGTGGGCCTTGCTGGCAGGCGTTCTGGCGGGGGCGGCATACCTCATCAAGAGCAGCGCTCTTCCGCTGTTGATCTCGCTGCCCCTGTGTTATGCGCTGCGGCGGCGGTACCGGTGCGCAGTCCTCGCCGCGCTTCCGATGCTGGCCGCCGTCGCCGGCTGGAACTTCTGGGCACACCTGCACGCCGCGCACGCCACCGATCTGGTCTCGATGTATTACACCAGCTATTTCGAGTTTTACCGCCTGGGCATGAATTGGCCTAATTTCCTCCACATGCTGGCGGTCAATCTCGGCCAGCTCTACGTGGGCCTTTCGAATCTTTGCATGCTGCAGGCCGGAACTTCGCTGCTGTCGGACGCGCTGAGCGTCTTCGTGCTGCTGGCCGCCATTTCCGGCGTGGCGCGCCTGGTCCTGCGTTCGGGCCGCCTGCATTACAGCGTGTTCGCTCTGGGCTACATATCTGAACTGGTGCTCTGGAACTTCCCGCCCACTTCACGCTTGCTGCTGCCGGTGCTGGTCCTGCTGCTGGCGGGTGTGGCCACCGAGGCCGGCCACGCCCTTCGCGCCCTGCATGGTCTCTCCCTGGTGACGTTGGGTCTGCTTGGCCCCCTTGTGTTTTTCTGGGGAATTTCGACGTACGGAGCCATTTTCCATGGGCTGCCGGATACCCTCGCGGCGAACCGGCGCGCGACCGCCGGCAGGCGCGCCGCCTACGACTGGATTCGTACAAGTACGCCGCCGTCCGCCACCTTTCTGGCCAACGACGACGCGATGCTTTATCTCTACACCGGGCGCACCGCGGCCAGCCTGATCGTCCCGCCGATGCTCTCCTATCGCGGCGAGGAAGGGCCGCTCCAAGACCATCTGCGCACGCTGCCCGCCTACGCCCGCAGGCACCATCTCGATTATGTTCTGCTGACCGCCGGCGATCTGGCGCGCGAAAACCTGGAGCGGTTTCGTCCGCTATTGACGGAAACCATGAACCAGGCGGACGGCTTCGTGCGGGTCTATCATTCGCCGGAGGCCGGCATCTACGCTTCCCGCTGAGCGCCCATGGCCGCGGTAATGATCGAGGCCGTGGCGCGGCATCCGGCCCGCGAGCTGATCATCAGGTCGTAGAGTTGCCGGTTGTCCCAATCCCGGCCAAAATACAACTTCACATAGGAAGCGCGTTCCTCGTCCACTTCACGCAGCATACGCTCGGCTTCGGCCTTGGAATGCAGTCTCTCCTGGACGCGGTGCAGGCGCTCGGCCCGCGGCGCGTAGACGAAGACGTGGAAGACGTCCGGGCATCCTTGTAGAATGCATTGCGCGGCGCGGCCGACGATGACGCACTCGCCCGCGGAATGCGCCTCTTCGACGATCTCCCGGGTTACTCGCACCATGGCCTCGGAGTCAAAGATATCCACTGGCGATATGGTGGCCACCGGTTGGAGCCCGGCGTTCCACAACGGCCGGCTGATGCGGTGCAGCCAGGAATCCACATGCTCATCGTAGGCCGTGACGGATTCGACATCCACTCCCGCCGCATGCGCGATCTTGTCAATCAGATTGCGGTCGAGCAGCTTCCAGCTGAGGGATTTGGCCGCCAGGGTGGCGATCTCGGCCCCGCCGCTCCCGTACTCGCGCGCGATTGTCAGGACTCTGTAGTTCATTGGGTACTCCTGTTGCCTGGCGGCCGGGCACCGTCTTCTTCATCAGCGCCATCGCCGGCGCGATGACCAGAAAGATGATGCCCAGCAGCCGGAAATTGTCAATAAACGCCAACATGGTGGCTTCCCGCACCAACATGCCGTAAATCAGGGCGACGGCCCATGGATTAATCTCAGGCGAGGCCCGCACTGCGTGTTCGGCTACAGGGTGCGCGGAGTCTTCCGGCATATCGTGCAACCGTCCAAACTCCATTGTAATGCGCGATACGGAATTTCAGATCTGAAAAGAAGATAGCAGCCCTTACTCGTTATCCAAAATGCAGATGTCGCGCAGGTTGCGGTAGTGCTCGGCGTAGTCCAGGCCGTAGCCGACCACAAACTCATCCGGGATCTGAAAGCCGGTATACGTTACCTTCACCGGACGCTGCCGCCGCTCCGGCTTATCGAGCAGCGCGGCGATGCGCACCGAGCGCGGCTTGCGCTGTTCGAGCACATGCACCAGGTAGTTCAGCGTCACGCCGCTATCCACGATGTCTTCGACAATCAGCAAATCCGCGCCTTCGACTGAAATATCCAGGTCCTTGGTGACCTTCACTTCGCCCGAAGTGGATTTGCCTTTGCCGTAGCTCGAGATGCCCATGAAATCGACGTAGGCGTCGCGATGCAAAGCGCGCGCCAGGTCAGCCAGGAAGAAACACGCGCCCTTCAGGATGCAGACCAGGTGCAGGTTTCCGTCGGGATAGTCGCGGTCGATCTCCGCGCCCATCTCGCGCACACGCGCCTGGATCTGTTCGGCGGAGAGCAGAACGCGGAGGGAGCTCAATACGGGCCTCTAATCCGCCGCTGCGGTCAGGCGCGTGCTTTCCGGTCCGATGTGGATGTGCGCGCCGGTGGCCTTGCCCGCCGCCGCGTGCCAAAAGGCGAAGTACGGAATTCGCCGCGCTTCCAGATATTGGCGCAGCCACACGCCTTCCGGCTGATCGGGATTCAGCGCCACGTCCACGCGCCCGCGATGATCGAACCCCATCGCGCGGTGCACGGCGGTCTCGCCCATGGCACTCACCGGCAGCGGTTTCGAGAAGCGATGCTCGAACGCCGCCGCGACCTGCGCGAATTCCGCGGGAGTGAAGACGCCCGCGCCCTCGTAGTGTACGGCCGTCTTGTCGCCCCTCTCCGCGCCCGGTCCCGGACGCCACTGGTGCAATTGCTCGACGCGCGCCATCTCCGCCTGCTGATGGCACAGATCCGCGCGCGTCACCGCCAGGTCGTACTCCTTGCGCGCAAACTCCACCTGGTCGGCCAGCGGCCCCAGGTCATTTCTCGCCGCGATTCCGGAATCGATCAGACCGCGCACTTGGTCGAGCTTTTTCTGCCGCCGGTCGAGGCGCCGTTTGGCCGCCGCCACCATCTCGTCCGCTTGCGCTTCGGTCAGATCCGTACTGTACATCGCGCGCCGCAATACTGCCATGTCCTGCGCATCGCCCAGCGCGTCTTGCGCCTGCTCCAACTGCACGCGCGGAATGGCGCCCGCATCCACCAGCGCGCGCAGTCTCTCGATCGAAAGCCGGGCACGCATCACGTCGGGATCTTCAGTCGTGCTGGTATCGGCGGGCGTAGCTGCGCACACAAGTACGGTACTTAACGTGAACAACGCCAGGAAACGCATGAACGATACCCATATTGTAGTACGATACGGTCAGGGAGCGTGTTCTGACAAACACTGACCTGACCGTAGCAAAACAAGAGAATACCTCAGCGGAAATTCCAACCTGGTTAGCGGCGGTGCGCGCCGCCGAGTCGAAAAAAGCTACTGACATTCGCGTGCTCGACCTGACCGCTATTACATCCTTCGCGGACTACTTCGTCATCTGCACCGGCGCGAATGCGCGTAATGTCCAGGCCATCGCCGACGAGGTGCAACTGCGCCTGAAGCGCATGGGGGAGCTGCCGTTCAGCATGGAAGGCTACCACCAGGCCGAATGGGTTCTGGCCGATTACGGTGATTTTCTGGTGCACATCTTTTCGCCGAAATCGCGCACGTATTACGATCTGGAGCGGTTGTGGCGCAACGCTAAACCGGTTGAGATCCCGCCCGAGTGAAGGTTTTCCTTTACTACATCGGCAAACCGCGCGACCCACATTCCAACGCCATTGCCGCCGATTTCATGACCCGCGCCGGCCACTACGCGACTTGCGAGATGCGCGAGATCCGCGCCGGTCGCATCGATTTGTGGGCGAAGCATCCGTCGGCCCTACGCATCTTCCTCGACCCAGCGGGGCAAGCCATGGATACGGCCGCATTCGTGGCACTGGTCTCGCGCGCCGCGATGGAAGCGCGCGACTTGGTTTTCGTCGTAGGCGGCGCCGACGGGCTGCCGGCGGATTGGCACGGCCGCGCCGACATCCTGCTCTCGCTCTCGCGCATGACGTTTCCGCACGAACTGGCGCGCGCCATGCTGGCCGAGCAGATCTATCGGGCGTTCGCCACGTTGCGGGGACATCCCTACCCGCGCTAAGGTAGTCCAATTGACATGTCCTGGTTTAAGAAGGAAGATCCCCAGCCGGAGAAAGTAGCGCAGATCGACGAAGCCGCGCGGAAGGTTCGCACCGAGGGTTTGTGGCTGAAGTGCGATGGCTGCCGCCAGATCATCTGGAAGAAGGATCTGGAGAACAACTGGAGTGTGTGCCCGAAGTGCGGCGCGCACATGCGCATGGGTGCGGCCTCGCGCCTGCAGCTGCTGTTCGATGGCGAGTACGAAACCTTCGACGCGGGCCTGCGATCCTCCGATCCCCTCGATTTCTTCGATTCGAAGCCCTATCGCGAACGGCTCGACGCCATGCGCCAGGCGACGTCGCTCTCGGACGCGCTCATCTCGGCGGCCGGCAAAATCATGGACCGGCCCGTGCACATCTGCGCCATGGAGCCGCGTTTCATCGGCGGCAGCATGGGCTGCGTGGTGGGAGAGATGATCGCGCGCGCCATCGAGCGATCCATCGTGCGGCGGACTCCGCTGGTGGTGATTTCCGCATCGGGCGGCGCGCGCATGCAGGAGGGTGCGGTCAGCCTCATGCAGATGGCCAAGATTTCCGCGGCGCTGATGCGCCTCGACGAAGCCCGCATCCCCTACATCAGCGTGCTCACCGATCCCACCACCGGCGGCGTGACGGCGAGCTACGCAATGCTGGGCGACCTGAACATCTCCGAGCCGGGCGCGCTGATCGGCTTTGCCGGCCCGCGCGTGATCGAGCAGACCATCCGGCAGAAGCTGCCCGAAGGCTTCCAGCGTGCGGAATTCCTGCTGCAGCACGGCATGCTCGACGCCGTCGTGCCGCGCGCGGAGCTGAAAAGCTACATCGGCGCGGCGCTGCGCTTTTTCATGGATTGATGAATTATCCCGACTCCGTCCGGTTCCTGTACGCGCTGGGCAACGAGATCAAGACCGCCAAGCTTGGACTGGACCGGATTCGCACGCTGCTCGCGGCGCTGGGCGAGCCGCAGCGCGCCTGCCGCCTCGTACACGTCGCGGGCACCAACGGCAAAGGCTCCACCAGCGCCATGATCGAATCCGGACTGCGGGCCGCCGGGTATCGCACCGGCCTGTTTACTTCGCCGCACCTGATCGAGCCCACCGAGCGCATCCAGATCAACGGCGCTCCCGTCAGCGCTGTGCAGTTCGCCGCGGCCTTCGACCAGTTGCACGCCTGCGCCGAAGAGCTGTTGCAACGCGAGGCGATCGATTTGCACCCGACTTACTTCGAATGCGTCACCGCCATGGCCCTGCTGCTGTTTCGCGAGTGCGGCGTGGAGTTCGCGGTGCTCGAAGTGGGCTTGGGCGGGCGTCTCGACGCCACGAATGTGGTGGTGCCCAAACTGTGCGTCATCACGCCCGTGGATTTCGATCACGAAGCCTTCCTCGGCAAGAGCCTGGAATCCATCGCCGCCGAGAAGGCCGGCATTCTGAAATCCGGCGTTCCGGCGGTGTTCGCACCGCAGCGTCCCCAGGCTGCGGCCGTGCTCGACGCGCGCGCGGCGGAAGTGAGGGCTAGCGTCACTCACAGTTCTACGGTGTCGATTGCGGATGTCGCCCTCGACCGGCGCGGCGCGGGCTTCACCTGGAACGGGCTGCCGGTGCGTTGCCCGCTGCCCGGCGAGCACCAGGTGGAGAATGCGCGAACGGCCATCGCCGCGCTCACGGCGCTGGGCGTGCCGCCGCCCGAAATCGTGCAGGGCATCGCGGCGGCCGTGTGGCCCGGCCGGCTGGAACGCGTCGCCGAGCATCCGGAAATTGTGCTCGATGGCGCGCACAATCCGGCGAGCGCGCGCGCGCTGGCCGCCTATCTGGAGCGCTTCTACGATCCGCGCCGCGTGTGCCTGATCTATGGGGCAATGCGCGATAAAGCCGTCGCCGAGATGGCGGCCATCCTGTTTCCGCGCGCGTACCGCGTGATCGTGACGGCGCCCGCGCAGGCGCGCGCCCTGCGGCCGGAGTCGATCCGCGATCTGGCGGATCACGAGCGCATCGAAACGGCGGCCGATATCCGCGCCGCGCTGGCGCTGGCCGCGACCGGCCCACTTGAGGACAGCATCTTCGTCACCGGCTCGCTGTTCCTGGTGGGCGAAGCCCGCGCCATGTTCGTGCCGAATGCTACACTCCCCATGGCATCATGTTCCTGAGCCGCCTGCGCGCCTACCTGCTGATTGACCCGCTCATCGTCCTGGCCACCATCCTCTTCGGGAGCATGTCACTGGTAGCTTCCGCGTTCGATAAGACCGGCCGCACGCAGCACGCTCTGGCGCGCGTCTGGGCGCGCGTACTGCTGCGGGTGAGCGGCGTGCGCGTGCACGTCGAAGGCTTGGAGAAGCTGCAGCCGGATGCGAGCTACGTGCTCGTAGCGAATCATCGCAGCTACATGGATACCCCCGTAGTGCTGGCGCATATCCCGCTGCAATTCCGGTTTTTCGCCAAGCAGGGGCTGTTCCGCATTCCGCTGCTGGGCGGACACCTGCGCAGGGCAGGGCACTTGCCCGTGGTGCGCGGCGATCCGCGCGCGTCGCTGAAGAGTGTGAGCGCCGGCGCGCGGCTCATCGTCCAGCGCGGCGTCTCCGTGTTGCTGTTCCCCGAAGGCGGCCGCTCGCCCGCTGGAATGCGCGACTTCAAAGAAGGCGCCGCTTACCTGGCCATCAAGGCGGGCGTGCCCGCCGTGCCCATCGGCATCGGCGGTACGCGGCAGGTGCTGCCCATGGGATCCGCGGTCGTGCAGCCGCGTCCCGTGACGCTGCGCATCGGCGACCCGATTCCGACCGCGGGTTTGAAGCCCACCGCGCGCGGCGGGCTGACCGAGACGTTGCAAAAACGCGTCGCCGAGTTGATGGCCGGCTAAAACCAGTTCTTGGTCACGTTGTGGCCGAACTGAAAGCCCGGGCCTATGGAAATACGGAATGTGTTGGGAGTGTGCCCAAGCAGGTCCGGAAAAATGTTCTCGTGCACGAAGTCGCCCTGCACGATCAGGCTGAAATGCCTGCTCACGTTGAACGCCAGCCCACCGCCGAATCCGTAGAAGGCCGTCCACATCTGTTCCTTGCCCGAAGGCGCGATGGCGTTGACCACGATGTTGCTCAGGTGGTCGCGCGGATGCGCCACCGCCGAGTCGTAAAACATGCCGCACGACGGACGGATGTAGGGCGTCACCCATCTGAACCTGCGCCACGGAAATTCCGGGCCCATGGTGAACGTCTGGGTGGTGGACGTAAACGGCAGCGCCGCCACATAATTCGCCGGCAGCAGACCGCCGGAGATGAAGCTCTGCAGGATAGGGGCGAACTCCTTCTGGATCGCGGTGGTGGACTGACTCAATCCGACGTTCGTATCGCCGGTGCCGCGGCTATAATCGAAACCCAGGCTGATGTGCCGCGACCAACGCATACCGGCTTGGATGTGAACCCCCGGCTGGACCAGTCCGATCTCCGGCGTGTACAGATTCAGATAACCCGCATAGAGCACGAACTTGCCCACGTATTGCTGTTCCGCTTGTGGGGCCGGCTGCTGCTGCGTTTGCTGCGCCGCCGCCGAACCGGCGATCAGGATTAGCGCGGCTGCCGCGCGGCTGAGGGCAAAATTAAGCATCGTCTTCTGGTGCATTCATCCTCGATGTCTGAGTTAAGGTGATGGGTATCAGGGTAACATTCCAGAGAACCTTCGCCGCGCGTACCGGTACTAGGGATAGCCGTGTTAAGCAGGTACCGAGATATCCGGCACCGCTTGACGTTGGCGCTTCATGGTTTACTCGATAGAATTGGAGGAGTACGTAAAGAGGAGATGCCCAATGGAAACCTACGCACACCCCGAAACGCTGGTCACGACGGATTGGACGGCAGCCCACGCAAACGACGCGAACGTGCGCGTGGTGGAAGTCGATGTGGACACCAAGGCCTACGATGAGGGGCACATACCCGGAGCCATCGCCTGGGCCTGGAACTCGCAACTGTGCGACACCGTGCGCCGCGACATCCTTTCGAAGCAGGAATTCGAAGAGCTGATGTCGGCGTCCGGAATCGCGCCCGATACCACCGTCGTCATCTATGGCGACAACAACAACTGGTTTGCCGCCTGGGCGTTCTGGCAGGCGAAAATCTACGGCCATCGCGACGTGCGCCTGATGAACGGTGGCCGCAAGAAGTGGCTGGCCGAGGGCCGCGAGCTCGCCACCGGTGTGCCCAGTGTGCATCGCACGGTTTACAGAGCCGCGGGACCCAACCTGTCTTTGCGCGCCTTCCTGCCGCAGGTGCAGCAGGCGGTCGCCGCGCACGCCGCCGCGCTGGTGGACGTGCGCAGCCCGCAGGAATTCTCGGGCGAGATCCTGGCGCCTCCCGGATTACCGGAGACCTGCCAGCGCGGCGGCCACATCCCCGGCGCGCGCAGCATTCCATGGGGCAAGGCGTGCAACGAGGACGGTACTTTCAAATCCGCCGGGGAACTGCGCCAGCTTTACGCGGCAGAGGGCATCGACGGATCGAAACCCGTCATCGCCTATTGCCGCATCGGCGAGCGCTCCAGCCACAGCTGGTTCGTGCTGAAGTATCTGCTCGGCTTCGACAATGTGACCAACTACGACGGCTCGTGGACTGAGTGGGGCAACCTGGTCGGCGCGCCGGTCGAACGAGGCGCGGCGGCCGCTGCCGGAAGAGCCTAGCCGCGCGTCACTCGTATCGCAACGCGACCAGCGGATCGACCCGCGCAGCCTTGAGCGCCGGCGCCCAGCAGGCCAGGATCGCCGCTGCTCCCAATGCGGCGGCGACTGCGGCGAAAGTGCCCGGATCGTTCGGCCTGACGTTGTAGAGCAGGCTGGCCATCTCGCGCGTGAGCAGCCAGGCTCCTGCGAGTCCAGTGGCGATGCCGGCCAGCGCCATGCTGACGCCCTCTCGCACGACCATGCCGACCACTGCATGCCGTTGCGCGCCCAGCGCCATGCGCACGCCGATCTCGAGGGTGCGCTCGGCAACCGAGTACGCGATCACACCGTAGATGCCCACCAGCGCCACCAGCAGCGCGGCTGCCGCGAAGGTCCCCAGCAGGAACAGATGGAAACGCCGCGGCGCGATCGAGTCGGAAAGCGCGCGAGCCAGCGTCTTCAGGTCGTAGACCGGCTGCGACGGATCGATGCCCGCGATGAGTTTGCGAATCTCCGGCGCTATCTCCGCCGGATCGCCCTTCGCCCGCACCACCACATCCGTCCCGCGCAGAAAAGGCAGTTGCTGGTGGGGGATGTAGATCTCGGCCGGCGGATCGGCGTCCAGTTCGGCGTATTTCACCTCGGAAACGACCCCCACCACCGTCGCCGGGCCGGGCGTAAGTATTTGCCGGCCGATCGGGTCGCGCGCGCCGAACGCCTCACGCGCCATGCTCTCGTTCAGCAGCACGGCGCCGCCTTTCGCATCCGCCTCGGTGAGCCAGCGTCCGCACATCAGGCGCACGCCCAGCGCCTTCAAATACCCGGGTGACGACGCATTCAGCCGGATCACGTGCGTCTGCCCGGGTTTGGTATCGCTCGGAAACGGCACACCGTCGAACAGGAACCAGTTCGAAACGCCCGCGGCGCGCACACCCGGCGCCGATTCCACGCGCCGCAGCAACTCGCGCATGTACGCCTCCTGCTTCTCGCGATCGTTGTATTGAGGCCCGGCCAGACGGACTTTCATCGTGACGATGCTCTCCGGCGCAAACCCCGACGGATACGCGTGCATGCGCCAATAGCCTTTCACCAGCAACCCCGCGCCTACCAACAGCACAATCGCCAGCGCGAGTTCCCCGGCCACCAGCAGCCGGCGCAGACGCAAGCCCGATGGTCCGCACGATGCGCGCGCGCCTTCCTTGAGACTGTCATGCAGGTTGGCGCGCCACAGCGCGAAAGCCGGGCCGGACCCGAACAGCATGCCCGTTACGATCGCCGCGGCGGCCGTGAACAGCAGCACGCGGCTGTCGATCGTGGCCTCCGCCAGCCGTGGGGCGGCGTTGGGCGAGACCCGTACCAGCACAGCAAGGGCCCCGCGCGCCAGCGCCACACCCGCGGCGCCGCCCGCTAGCGCCAGCGTGAGACTCTCGGCCAGTAGCTGCCGGATCACCCGCCCGCGTCCGGCGCCCACCGCCGCGCGGATGGCGATCTCCCGCTGCCGCACGGTCGCCCGCACCAGCAGCAGGTTCGCAATATTCAGGCAGGCGATCAGAAGCACCAGCGCACCGGCCGCCGCCAGGATAAACAACGCGGGGCGCGCTGCGCCGTTCAATTTCTGCGCCAGCGGCTCGATGTGCAAGTTGGTCGCGAAGCGCATGTCGGCACTGCGGCGCTGTTGCGCGCGCTGCTCGAGCACGGCGAGTTCCGCCTGAGCCTGCGCGATGCGCGCGCCTGGTTTCAGTGCCGCCGCCACATTGACGCTGCGGAAGCGCACGATGTCGGCAGCCGGCAGCGGGAAGTACGCCTCCACCGGCTGCGGCTCGATCGCTTGCCACCACATCGGAAACTGAAAACGGAAAGCGCGGGGCAGCACACCGCTGACCGTGGCCGCGCGTCCGTCAAACAGAACGGACTTGCCGATCAGCGCGGGGTCGGCGCCGAACTGCCGCGCGAACAGGTCCCATGTGAGCACCACACGGTCCTGCTCCCGCGGTCCGAACAGGCGGCCCAGCGCCGGCCGCGCGCCCGTCAAGGCCCAGAAATCGCCTGCCACTACCACTCCGCTCACCTGCTGCGCCGCGCCGTCCGCCGCGACTGCCGCCTGCTGCGGACCGTATGCCGCCATCGCCGTGTACGACCGCGCATGCTCCCGCCAGAACAGGAAGTCGGGCGACGCCACCACGTCGCGTTTGAGTTGCGGATCGTGATCCGCCAGCCACACCAGCCGCTCCGGATGCGGGCAATCGAGCGGCCGCAGCAGCACCGCGTTCACCACGCTGAACACGGCCGTGTTCATCCCGATGCCGAGCGCCAGCGTGGCCACCGCCACTGCCGCGAACCCCGGATTGCGCCGCAGCATGCGCCACCCGTAGCGCACGTCCTGCCGCAGTTGCTCGACCCACGCCCAGGTCCACACGGCGCGCGTTTCTTCCGCCACGCGCGTGATGTTGCCGAACTTGCGGATCGCCGCGTGCTGCGCTTCTTCGGGCGGCATGCCTGCCTCGATCAGATCGCGTGTCTCGCGCTCGATGTGATCGCGGATGTCTTCTTCGAGATCGTCCAGCGGATGCCGGCGGCGTTTCATCATTAGGCCTCCTCTCCGGCCGGGCGCAGGATCCGGCCAATGGCGCGCGCCAGCTTCTCCCATTTGGTGGTTTCCACCTGGAGCTGTTTGCGGCCTCGGGCGGTCAGCCGGTAATATTTGGCGCGGCGGTTGTTTTCGGACACCCCCTCTTCGGCGGCGATCCAGCCTCGCCGGATCAAGCGGTGCAGCGCCGGATAGAGCGAGCCTTGCTCCACCTGCAGCACATCCTCGGAGTTGCGCTCGATGGCTTTGACGATGGCGTGCCCGTGCGCCGGCCCCGCCGCGAGAGTGCGCAGGATCAGTACATCGAGCGTGCCCTGCAATAGCTCGATTCGAGTAGACATTCTAGGCGAATCATAGGCGCACACCGGTAGAATGTCAAGGGGAGCCGTGTGCTCGGCCGAATCTACGGCACGATTGAGAACACGGTGCCCTTATTCGACACTCCGCCGGCGGATGTGGTGCCGTACAAAGCGCCGCTTGGGTCCCGCGTGAGGCCGGCCATCGGGATGGAACCGTCACCATTTTGCCCGGTGAAGCTATGCAGGATGGTTTCCGTCCATGCGCCGCCAGGCGTAGCGGGCGGTGTCAACTGGAAGACAGTTCCGCAACCGGATACGCCATTGCTGGAGCACGGCGATCCCGATGTCGCACTTCCTCCGTACTGCGTAGTTCCATAGAGAACGCCGTTAGGACCGAGCACGACGTTAGCAGATGGATAGGCACCGTCACCGTTTGCGGCCGTGAAGTAGTAGAGTACGGACTCAGTCCAGGTGCCGCCCTGCGCTGCGGGTGGCGTCAGCTCGAAGACAACGCCGCAGCCTCCGTTGGTCGGGATTATGCACGGCCCGAGGATACCGCCGTCGTAGGTGGTGCCGTAGAATACGCCGTTTGGTCCGGGGGTAAGTGTTGCACCCGAGTTGCAACCATCGCTCCCCTGAAAAGCATAGACTAAGCTCCCTGTCCACGTTCCTGTGTTGGGCGTCGGTGTCGACTCGTACACATCCCCGCAGCCTACCAGCGGTCCGCTGTACCAAGCTGTTCCATACACCGAATTACCTCTGCCGACCACACCGGCAGAAATCGATGAGCCAAGCGACGCCTTGCTGAAGTTGATCAACGTCGATTCCGTCCAAGTCCCACCCGTCTGGGCTGGCGGCGTCAGCAAGAATAGTGTCCCCCCGCTGGGCGGCGTGCAGGTGGTT
>DATKNQ010000165.1:0-6058 GCA_035541265.1 Bryobacteraceae bacterium | reverse complement strand
TTACTCGACATCGGTCCGCGGTCCGACGGCATGATTCCCGTAATCATGGAAGAGCGCCTGACCCAGATCGGCGACTGGCTCAAAGTCAACGGTGACGCGATCTACGGGACGAAGCCATGGACTCGCACGCGCCAATGGAGCACCGGTGAAGTTCCGAAGGTCAATTACAACGAAGAATTCAACGCGCAATATGATGTAACTAAGTTAACCGAGCCCCAGCCGGGTGGCAAAGCTTCCATCGAAGCTTTCTTTACTGCGAAGGGTAATAACATTTATGCCATTCTGCCGCACTGGCCCGCGCATACATTCACGCTGCGCGACTTCGACGGATCGAAACTGAAGTCCGTGTCGCTTCTCGGAGCCGCGATGCCGATCCACTGGAGAACCGCCGGAAACTCGGTAGTCATTAACCTGCCGGATATGCCCGAGCATCTGATGAAGCAGCCCGCCTGGGTCCTCAAACTGGTCAGGTGACCATTTTTGTGGTAGGATGGAGGCGATGAAGGATCGTGTGCTCAGCGCGTCCGACTTCAAGGCCAAATGCCTCGCTTGTCTCGATGATGTCGAGCAGCTCGGCGAGACATTTACCATCACGCGCCGTGGCCGGCCGCTCGCCGTTCTGGCTCCGGCGCAGCGCGCCGCATTCAAATCGCCCCGGAACAGTTGGTCGCGAAAAGCTCGCATCGTGGGCGACATCGTAGGATCGGAGTAGCTGCTGTTACCACGTTTGTTGTTGGATACCCATATCCTGGCTCGATGGTTGATCGACGCGAGGAAGCTCTCGCGAATCCAGTTGCGAACTCTCGAATCGGCTGTGCGGCGCGGTGAACCTTTGGCGCTCAGCGCGATTAGCCTTCTTGAAATCGCGGTGCTGGCGAGCGGCGAAAAGCCGCGGTTGCAGCTGCCGCTCGAGGAATTTTTCAAGGAGTTGAATTCCAATCCGGTGTTTCGCGTTCTTCCGCTGACCTACGAGGTCGCTCAGGAGGCTGCTTTGTTGGATCTTTTGCAAGACCCAGCCGATCGCACGATAGCCGCGACCGCGCGGGTCCATCGGCTCAAACTTGTCACTGCGGATCAGCGGATTATCGGCTCCCGGTTAGTGCCGGTATTAGAGTAACTGACATGCGCCAATCCCACGTTGCGATTATTGGAGCGCCACTCGACCTCGGCCAGGATCGCCGCGGCGTCGACATGGGGCCGTCGGCCATCCGGGTCGCCAATTTGAACAAACGCCTCGGGTCTCTCGGCTATCACGTCGATGACCTCGGCAACATTCCCGTCGATCAGCCCGAAAGCCTCCCGGAAGGGCCGTCGCAGGCCAAGTACCTGCCGCAGATCGCGCACGCCTGCAAGCGGCTGGCGGCGAGCGTCGATCACGCTCTGACGGCGAAAAAGCTGCCGCTGGTGCTGGGCGGCGATCATTCGGTCGCGGTCGGCACGGTGGCCGGCGTCTCGCGCCACTTCCGCCGCAAGAAGCAGGAAATCGGTCTGCTCTGGATCGATGCGCATGCGGACATGAACACGCCCGACACTTCGCCCAGCGGCAACGTGCACGGCATGCCCCTCGCCTGCTGCGTTGGACTGGGACCGGAAGAGCTTACGAACCTGTTCGGATATTCGCCCAAGGTCGATCCGCGCAAGACCGTGCTGGTCGGGCTGCGCGATGTCGATCAACTCGAAAAGGACCACGTGCGCGAAACCGGCGTGCGCGCCTTCACCATGCGCGATATCGACGAGCGCGGCCTCCGCTCGGTGATGGACGAAGCCTTTCGCATCGTCACTGACGACACCGCCGGATTCCACCTCTCGCTCGACATGGATTTCGTCGATCCGCAGTTCGCCCCCGGCGTCGGCACGCCTGTGCGCGGCGGCGCCACATATCGGGAGGCGCATCTGGCGATGGAACTGATCTGCGATAACGGCCGCATGCTCTCCATGGAAGTCGTCGAAGTCAACCCGGTGATCGACGAAATCAACCGCACGGCGGACTTGGCAGTTGAAATGATCATGTCGGCGCTGGGTAAGAAGATCCTATGAAAACCAGAATCGCCGTCATCTACGGCGGACGCAGTAGCGAGCACGAGATCTCGATCCGCTCGGCCAAATCTATCATGGCGGGTCTCGACCGCGACCGGTACGATGTTGCAGAGTACTTTATAACTAAGAGCGGCAAATGGTCGCCGCGGCCTATCCAGCCGGAGCCGGGCGTGCATCCGGATATAGACGTGGTGTTTCCGGTTTTACACGGCACCTTCGGTGAAGATGGCACCGTGCAAGGCTTGCTCGAACTGGCCGGCCTGCCGTACGTGGGCGCGGCCGTGCTGGCTTCATCGCTCTCCATGGATAAAGAAATGATGAAGCGCGTGTGTGTCGAGCGCGGCCTGCCGGTCGTCGAGTATCTCACGTTCCGCCGCGGCGCCCTCGATCCGCAAGCGGTTGCCAAGGCCTTGCCGTTTCCGGTCTTCGTGAAGCCGGCCAATCTCGGCTCATCGGTGGGAATCAGCAAAGCGCACAATCTGGACGAGCTTGAACCGGCCATGCGTCTGGCCGCCGGGTTCGATCGAAAGATCATCGTCGAGCGCGGTATTCAAGGCCGCGAACTCGAATGCGCCGTGTTGGGCAACGGCGATCCGGTTGCGTCCTTACCGTGCGAGATCCTGCCCTCCAAGGAATTCTACGATTACGAAGACAAGTACCTGCTCGATCGCGCGCAGTTCGATCTGCCGGCCAAGCTCAGCCCGGAGCAGACCGCCGAGCTACGCCGCATCGCCGTCGATTGTTATCGTGCGGTCGAGTGCGAAGGCATGGCGCGCGTCGACTTCCTGCTCGAATCGGCCACCGGCAACCTGTACCTGAACGAGATCAACACCATCCCCGGCTTCACGTCTATCAGCATGTACCCCAAAATGTGGGAACACTCCGGCTTGCCGTTTTCCGCGCTGCTCGACCGCCTCATCGCCCTCGCGCTGGAACGTCACGCCGCCCGCCAGGCAACCCGTTTCACGCGCTGACCGCACGTTAAAATGGATCTCAAAGGACCGAATGCGCAATCAGTTCCGTGGTATCGCGATCTTGACGCTCCTGCTCTGTCTATCGTCCTTCAAGAGTGACGACGAGATGGAATCGAGCGTCCGCGCGATCACGCAGGCTTATGCCATCCTCGAAGACAACGCCGCCGATCCCGTCTCGCCGGAGACGGCCTTCTTTCAGGGCGCCATTCCAGGCATGCTGCGCCGTCTCGACCCGCATTCGGTATTCTTCGATCCCGGCCAGTTCGAGCAATTGAAGAAGCTTCAGACGTCCACCGAGAAAGGCTTCGGCAGCGTGGTCTCCGTGCTGCCCGGCCGCGTGATCGTGCTGCAAACGCTGCCGGGTACGCCCTCCGCGAAGTCCGGCATGGCGCCCGGCGATGAGATTGTGGCGGTCAACGGCTATCAACTGAGCCGCCTCGACATGGAGCAGTTGATCCAATTGCTGACCCAATCGCGGCAGCAGCAGGCGCAGCTCTTAGTGCGGTGTCCTGGAAACGCGCGCCTCCTCACCTTTGTGCTGACCCCCGCGGAGATGCAAACGCCCAGCGTCGAACGCGTCTTCATGCTAAAGCCGGGCATCGGCTATTTGAAGGTGACCAGTTTCGATGAGAAGACCGCGGAGCTCATCAAGGATGGCATCGAGAAGCTCGGCGGCCGCAATCTGAAAGGCCTGGTGCTCGATCTGCGCAAGAATCCGGGCGGGCTGGTGACCTCCGCACTGCAAACCGCGGCGCTGTTTCTGCAGCCCGGCCAGAAGATCGTGACCGTGCGCGGCCGCAACGTTGCCGAGAAATCGGAAACCGTCCCGGCCAGCGCCACGCCGTACACATTTCCACTGGCCGTGTTGGTGGACGAGCGCACGGCCAGCGCTTCAGAGATTGTGACCGGCGCGCTGCAGGATCACGATCGCGCCGCAGTGGTCGGCGATGTCAGCTTCGGCAAAGGGCTTGTGCAGAGCGTCTACCCTCTGTCGCAGGGCACCGGCCTGGCGCTGACCACGGCGCTCTACTACACGCCCAGCGGCCGGTCGATCCAGAAGCCGCTCGATCCCACACAGTTCGCGCTGGCTTCGGTTACGGCCCACCCGAACGGCAAGGCCGAGTTCCACACCGACGCGGGACGCAAAGTGACCGGAGGCGGCGGCATCGTGCCCGATTACATCGTCGATCCGCCGCGTGTCACGCGCCTGCGTGCGGTGCTGGATGCCAGCGGGTCGTTCACGAACTTCGCTACCGAGTACGTCGCCCATCACAAGGTCACCGAGGACTTCGAGATCACGCCGGGAATACTCGATGATTTTCAGGTCTTCCTGGCGCAGCGCGATATTCAGCCAGGCGTGAACGAGTGGTCGGTCGAGCGCGAATTCGTCACCAACCGGCTGAAGACTGAAATCTTCAACCAGGCGCTGGGGGTCGAAAAGGGCGACGAGGTGGAAGCCCAGCGCGATCCACAGATTCAAAAAGCGGTGGAAGTCTTAGAGGATAATTCAAAGTGAGCCCCCTGTTGGCGTTTTTCTTAGCCGTGACCTTACCCGATCTCGCTCAACTGAAACAAATGGAGGCGCGCTACGCGCCTACCGAACTGCGCGTGGACACATCCGCCCTTTCGCGTGGCGACCGCCAGGCATTGGCCAAACTGCTGGAAGCCGCGCGGCTGATCGACGACATCTTCCTGCAACAGTTGTGGAGCGGGAACGAGGCGATGTATGCGCGCCTCAAGGCCGATACCACGCCGCTCGGCAAAGCGCGGCTCGATTACTTCTGGCTGAACAAGGGCCCCTGGTCCGATCTGGATGCTCACGCCGCCTTTGTGCCGGATGCCCCCGCGCGCAAATTGCCTGGCGCGAACTTCTATCCGGAAGACATGCGCCGCGAAGAGTTCGAAAGCTGGATGAAAACACTGCCGGCCTCCGAACGCGCCGCTGCCGAGGGATTTTTCACCGTGATCCGCCGCGACAGCGCCCGGCGCCTGAGCATCGTGCCGTACAGCAAGGCTTATGCGCACGATCTGGAACGCGCCGCGCAACTGCTGCACGAAGCTGCGCGCCTCACCGATAACGAATCGCTTCGCCGCTTCCTGAATCTGCGGGCCGACGCGTTCCTGTCGAACGATTACTACGCGAGCGACGTGGCCTGGATGGATCTGGATGCCCCGCTCGATATCACCATCGGACCGTACGAAACTTACAACGACGAGATCTTCGGATACAAGGCCGCCTACGAGGCTTATGTCAACCTGCGTGACGACCGCGAGACCGCGCGGCTGAAGTCGTTCGCCGAGCGCCTGCAGGAGATCGAGGATCATCTGCCCATCGAGCCGCGCTACCGCAACCCGAAGCTGGGCGCGCTCGCGCCGATCCGCGTGGTGAACCAGATCGTCTCGGCGGGCGATGGGGCGCACGGCGTGCTCACCGCGGCGTACAATCTGCCGAACGACGAACGCGTGGTGCATGAAAAAGGCAGCAAGCGCGTGATGCTGAAGAACGTGCAGGAGGCCAAGTTTCACGCCGTGCTCGAGCCCATTGCCGCGCGCGTGCTGCCGAAAGACGCGCAGGCGGACCTGAGCTTCGATTCGTTCTTCGAGCACATCCTGGCGCACGAGTTGAGCCACGGCATCGGGCCGCACCAGATCCAGGTGGCGGGCCGCACCACCAACGCGCGGCAGGAGCTGAAAGAACTTTATAGCGCTATCGAAGAAGCCAAGGCCGACATCACCGGCCTGTTCATGCTGCAATACCTCTTCGAGCATGGCATGGGCGGCGGCGCGGCGGCCGAGCATCGGCTGTACACCACGTATCTGGCGTCGGCATTCCGCTCGCTGCGCTTCGGATTGACGGACGCGCACGGTAAAGGCATGGCGATGCAGTTCAACTATCTCACCGGCAAGGGTGCCTTCGTCGAGCGGGCGGATGGAACGTTCGCGGTGAACTACGCGAAGATCAAGGCGGCGGTGCGGGATCTGACTCACGATCTGCTGACGATCGAGGCGGAGGGAAACTACGCGGGGGCGAAGCACATGCTCGATAC
>DATKNQ010000164.1:0-11756 GCA_035541265.1 Bryobacteraceae bacterium | reverse complement strand
ACAAACTGGCCGTATTGCTGCTCCGTGGCCGGATTGCGGGCTTGCCCCTTGTGGGCCACGCCCTCGTAGTATTGCCGGAATGCTAGGGACTGGCTGGGCACGTTCTGCAACGCCACCGGATTTCCAATCTGCCACAGAAGGCCCTTCAAGCGGACGATCTCTTTATCGAGCCTCACCACGTCCGCGACCACGGTCGACGGAACCAACGAACTGGCGACCAAGTCCATGCATTGCGTCATGATCGGCATCAGATCTTTGTAGATCGAAAGTTCCCAGCCGAAGATCCGTTTCGGATTGGCCAGCGGCAGGAAAAAGTCGGGCACGGATTTCTCGCTGACGTCTTCGGGATTCTGCTCGACATGCACGCACAGCAGGTCCTGTAACATCAGGTTCTGAAAGTGGAGCTTGAGGCTAGGGCAGACCGCAGCCCAGCGGAACGGCGGATTCCGATGACCATCTCCGGTAATGAAGAAGCGCGGCAGGGGATTACCCAACGTTCCTAAGGTTGCGTCAGTCAGGCCCCAAAGAGTACCGTTCGCCAAATTCTGCCACGGCATAATTCTGGGCGACATTATATCATTTCGGGCGATCGGCGATGCCTCTAATCGGCTTATTAAGATGTCAACTCGCGCAAGTCCGAAACCCAGTAGTCGGGCGCCCACACGGCGAGGTCGCGGGTCTTGCCATAGCCGTAGCTGACCGCGCAGATGCGCACGCCGGCGCGGCGTCCGGCTTCCATATCGGCGGCGGAATCGCCTACGAACAGACAATCCTCAGGGCGCGCGCCGAGCGCGGAGAGCGCTGTCAGCACCACGTCGGGCGCAGGTTTGTGAGGGAATCCGTCGGTGCCTTGGACGTGATCGAAATACTGCAACAGGCCGAATTGTTCGAGTACGGCGCGCGTGGTCGGCGATCCCTTGGTGGTGGCCGTGCCTTTGCGTCCGCCGAGCGCCGCGAGACCTTCCACGACGCCGGGATAAAGCCGGGTCGCCTGGTGACGGCGCGAGAGATAGTTCGTGCGGTATTCGTGGATCAGCGCGTCAATTTCAGCGGCGGAATAATCCGGATAGACCTCGGCGAACAGGTCAATCAGGTGGCGGCCGATAAAGCTGCGCAGATACTCGAAGGAAATGTCGCGGGCGGGCGGCTTCTGCGCCAGCACGTGTTCGACGGCGCCACAGATGTCGAGCGCGCTATCGAGCAGCGTACCATCGATATCGAAGAGATAAACCGGGAAGCGCGGGATCACGCCGGCTGTGGCCGTTCGCCTTCGGATAGGCCCGGCAAACGGCGGCTGGGCTCCGGACGCAGCACCTGCTGTGTGCCGTCACCGGAATCTTTGGGCGGCGGCGCGGCGACCTGCGGCAGGGTGTCGCCCCTGATGATCTGCATCACTTCGTTGCCGTCCAGGATTTCGCGCTCGAGCAACGATTCGGCGATCCGCACCAGCGCATCGGAATGTTCCTCGATGATGCGCATCGCGGTATCGTAGCCACCCTGCACGAGTTTCTTTACCTGCTCGTCGATGCGGATGGCGGTTTCCTCGCTGTAGTCGCGATGCTGTGCGATCTCGCGGCCCAGGAAGATCTGTTCTTCCTTCTTGCCGAAACTCAGCGGACCGAGCTCGCTCATGCCCCACTCGCAGACCATCTTGCGGGCCATGTCGGTAGCGCGCTCGATGTCGTTGCCGGCGCCAGTGGTCATGTGGTGCATGTAGCGCTCTTCGGCGATGCGGCCGGCCATCAGGATGGCGAGCCGGGCTTCCAGGTACTCCTTGTTGTAGGAGTGCTTGTCGTCGATGGGCAACTGCATAGTGACGCCCAGCGCCATGCCGCGCGGAATGATGGTCACTTTGTGTAGCGGGTCGGCGTCCGGCATGATCGCTGCGACCAAAGCGTGTCCAGCCTCGTGATACGCCGTGTTGCGTTTCTCGGCGTCACTGAGGATCATGGACTTGCGCTCGGCGCCCATCAGGATTTTGTCCTTAGCCAGTTCGAAGTCGACCATCATGACCACCTTGCGATTTTGGCGAGCAGCGTTGAGAGCAGCCTCGTTCACCAAGTTGGCAAGATCGGCGCCGGCCAAGCCAGGCGTGCCGCGGCCCAGCACGGAGAGATCGACGTTGTCACCCAGCGGGATCTTTTTGGTATGCACGCGCAGGATGGCCTCGCGGCCCTGCACATCCGGAAGGCCGACTACTACACGGCGATCGAAACGGCCGGGGCGGAGTAAAGCGGGATCGAGCACATCGGGCCGGTTCGTGGCAGCCACGAGGATCACGCCTTCGTTCGATTCGAACCCATCCATCTCGACCAGCAACTGGTTGAGGGTCTGCTCACGCTCGTCGTGCCCGCCGCCCAAGCCCGCGCCGCGATGGCGTCCCACGGCGTCAATTTCGTCAATAAAGATGATGCAGGGAGCGTTCTTCTTGCCTTGCTCGAAGAGGTCGCGGACGCGGCTCGCACCGACGCCGACGAACATTTCGACGAAATCCGATCCGGAGATGGAGAAGAACGGCACGCTGGCCTCACCGGCGATGGCGCGCGCCAGCAGGGTCTTGCCGGTTCCGGGAGGCCCGATCAGCAGAACGCCTTTGGGAATACGCCCGCCCAGCTTCTGGAACTTCTGCGGCTCGCGCAGAAACTCGATGATCTCCTGCAGCTCTTCCTTGGCCTCTTCCACGCCGGCAACATCTTTAAATGTCACCTTCTTCTGCTGCGTGGAATGCAGGCGAGCGCGGCTCTTACCGAAACTGAGTGCCTTATTGCCGCCGCTTTGCATCTGGCGCATCATGAAGATCCAGAAGGCCAGCAGCAGGATGAATGGCGAGGCCTGCACCAGCAGCGAAAACCAGGGATTCGAGTTGGTGTCCTTGATTTCGACCTTGACGCCGTTCTGCTGCAGCAGATCGTAAATAGCGGGGTAATTCGTGGGAATCAGCGTGCGCAGGCCGTGGTCGCCGCCCTGATAGTTGCCATGCACCTCGTTGCCGCTAATGGTAACGTCTTTGACTTTCTTGTCTTTAACCTGATCGATGAAATCAGTGAAGGCGAGCTGATCCTCGGCGGGATGTTTGCCGGTGCGCACGATGGTCCACAGAAGCACCGCCAAACAGATGAGCACTACCCAAAAAATTGCTGTCTTGATGTTAGAATTCACGAAACCTCCCACTGCGCAACGCCAATGGGTCAACTGCTACTAGCATAGACGTTCGAAACACGCCAGTCGATTCCAAAACCGTTACGCTCCGGTTTCCCGGATGGCCAGCACCGCTCTCGATTCCGGGCCAGCCGCGAAGCCGGCCGCCGGACCAAAACGGCGCGTCCAAAGGATCACTCCCGCCATTGTCACGACGGGCCAATGCCGGCGTTCCCATAAAGGAACGCGGCCTTCATGGAACAGAACCTTGATCTTCTCCGCGGCGCCGCGACCTGCCGGTTGGTATTGGTCCCCGGGCCTCCAATTCCGCACTTCGAGGGCACCGGAGAGCCGATACCAATCCAAACCGCCCACGCCTTCATTATATACGCCTGCTGACGATTCCGTTACGTTCGTATTTTCAAACAGTTCCGCTTGTACTATCGAGTGTTGACCGGGCAACCGCACGGCTCCGGGCACCGTCAACGGGAAGCTGTAATCGCGCGTCTCGGAGTTATCGGTCGTGGGCGGCGCGATGCGCAGCCAGTTGAAGGAACGGAAGATATCGAGGCCGGGGATCTGGAGGCGGCCGTGGCCTTCCGCGGCAGCGGCCAGCTCGAGGATGCCGGACAGATGCTCGAAACCGATGCCGAGCAGGTCGCCTTTGGCCATCTCGGCGGCGCGGCGGACAAGGCGGCGGGCGACGGCCACGGGCAGCTTTGCTAAGGCGTCGGTGCGCAGGAGCACCGCGGGCGGTTGGCAGGTCAGATGCGCGGCGGCGAGCCGGGCGAGTTCAGACTCCCAATACTCCTCTTCGGCCCGGGCCCAGTCGGCAGTGTGCGCGAGGGTTTCGGGAAGCGCCGGATTCCAGTCGCGGGTGAGTTGCGGGAGAAGCGCGTGGCGGATGCGATTGCGGGCAAAGGCGGGGTCAGCATTCGTAGAATCCGTGCGCCAGGCAATGCCCCGCGCGCGAAGGTATTGCTCGATCTCGGAGCGGTCCATTCCGATCAACGGCCGGATGAGACCGTCTTCGGTGACCGGGCGAATGCCGGCGAGCCCGGCAGTCCCAGCGCCGCGCAGAAAACGGAAAACCACGGTTTCGGCCTGGTCGGAACGCGTGTGGCCGGTGGCAACGCGATCGAGTTGCCCGTCGCGCAGCAGCTGGTGGAAGAAATCGAGGCGCGCGGCGCGGGCGGCTTGTTCAAGGTTCCCGGTGCCGGTGAGATCGGCCTGGCGCCGCTCGAAAGGCAGATCGAACGAGGCAGCCAACTCGCGGACGAATTCCGCATCCTGGCGCGACTCTTCGCCGCGAAGCTGGTGGTCAAGATGCAGCACTGTGAGACGCAGATTCCAGCGTAGCGCCAGTTCACGCAGGATGTGCAGCAGACACACGGAATCCGCCCCGCCGGAGACCGCCACACCGACCCGTTGATCCGGCTGAATCATGCTATAACGTGTAATAGTTTTCGCGACTCGCTCGAGCATTCGGACCGTTAACCTTATTCTAAGCCTCGACGAGGAGGCCCCTTAACCAAGTGACAACCGAACTGACGCAACTGGCTTCCAAGATCCGTCTGTTACTGATGGACGTGGACGGCGTACTCACTGACGGCAAGCTGATCAACGTGCCCGATGCCGCGGGCAACATGGTCGAGACCAAAGGTTTCGATTCGCAGGACGGCATAAGTTTGCAATGGATGAGCTGGAAGGGCATCGCCACGGGATTGATCAGCGGGCGGGTCTCGCCGGCCACGGCTGAGCGCGCGAAGCAGTGTAAGTTCCGCTATGTTTATCAGGGTCACATCGAGAAGATTCCGATCCTCGAAGAGATCATGGCGGACGCCAAGGTTGCCAAGGAGCAGGTGGCATACATCGGCGACGATCTGACGGACGTGGTGGTGATGCATCGCGTCGGGCTGGCCATCGCGACGGCCAACGCGCGCCCGGAGGTGAAGGTGCGGGCGCATTACGTGACTGAGGCGCCCGGCGGCAGCGGCGCGGTGCGCGAAGTGGTGGAGCTGCTCCTGAAGGCGCAAGGTTATTGGGAGGAGATCCTGAAGAAGTACGAGGTGTGACTCCTGTGACTAAAGACGAAATCGTGCTGGCGAGCCAGGAATACCTGTTTCCGGCGGTATTCCATTATTACCGCGAACCGCTGGTGATCGCGCGCGCGAAGGATCAATTCGTCTACGACGCGGATGGGCGCTCGTACCTGGATTTCTTCGGCGGCATTCTAACCATCAGCGTGGGGCATTGCAACGAGCGGGTGAACCACGCGATCCACGCGCAGGTCGATCAACTGCAGCACGTGTCGACCGTGTTCGTCACCGAGCCGCAAGCCGCGCTGGCGAAGAAGATCGCATCCCTCACGCCGGAGCGCCGGCTGACGAAGTCGTTCTTCACCAACAGCGGCACGGAGGCCAACGAAACCGCGATCCTGGCGGCGCGCTGCTACACGGGCAGCAGCGAGATCATTGCGCTGCGGCATTCCTATCACGGGCGCTCGGCCATGACGATGGCGCTGACCGGGCAAGGCGCGTGGCGCATCGGCGGCGCGGTGCAGCCGGGCATCGTGCATGCGCACAATGCGTACTGCTATCGCTGCCCGTTCGGCCTGACGTATCCCGCATGCGAGGTGCGGTGCGCGCGCGACGTGGAGGAATTGATCCGCACTTCCACTTCGGGGCGCGTCGCGGGCTTCATCGCCGAGCCGATCCAGGGTGTGGGCGGTTTCATCACGCCGCCCAAGGAATATTTCGCGATTGTCGCAGAGATTGTGCGGAAGGCGGGCGGCATCTTCATCAGCGACGAAGTGCAGACCGCGTGGGGACGCACGGGCGGCAAATGGTTCGGCATCGAACATTACGGTGTTGTGCCGGACGTGATGACCAGCGCGAAGGGCTTGGGCAACGGCTGCCCCATCGGGCTGACGGTGGCGACGCCGGAGGTCGCGGCGGGCGTCACGGGCCTGACGATCTCGACCTTCGGCGGTAATCCGGTGACGACGGCGGCGGCCAAGGCCGTGCTCGATTTCATCGAATCGGAGAACCTGCTGGCCAATGCGGCCGAGACCGGCGCGTACCTGCGCGGCAAGCTGGAGGAACTGCGCGAGAAGCACGCCGTGATCGGCGACGTGCGCGGCATGGGGTTGATGCAGGCGCTCGAACTGGTGGAGGATCGCGCTACGAAGGCTCCCGCCCCGCGCGCGACTACGGCATTGATGGAGGCCGCGCGGCGCAACGGCCTGCTGGTAGGCAAGGGCGGCACGTACAGCAACTGCATCCGCATTTCGCCGCCGATGAATATCGCGAAATCGGACGTGGATGAATTCGCGCGGCGGCTGGACCATTCGCTCGAGGAGTGCACAGATGGGACAAGAGATGGAGTGCCAGGTGCGTTTCGGCGGCAAGGTATCGGCGGGTAAGGCGCTGATTGAAACCGATGAACTGATCTTCCGCGGCGGCTTCCGCCTGAAGATCGCTCTGAAAAAGCATCGAATCGCTCGAGGCAGCCGACAGCGAGTTGCCTGTCACGTGGCCCGCGGGGACGGCGGCTTTCACGTTGGGCGCGCGGGCCGAGAAGTGGGCCGATAAGATCCCAATCCGCGCAGCCTCGCCGACAAGCTGGATGTGAAGCCCGGTATGCGCGTGTCGCTGTGCGGTGTGCTCGACGCGGGCTTCCTGGAACTGCTGCGCGCGCGGACGACCGATATTTCGGAACGCAAGGCGGCGAAGGAGTCGGACCTGATCTTCTTCGGTGCGGCGGCGGAGAAGGACCTGGCAAAGCTGCGCGCGTTACAGGCGCCTTTGAAGCGCGCGGGTGCGATCTGGGTGGTCTATCCCAAGGGCCGCCAGGAGATCACGAAATGGACGTGCTGCAGGCCGGCCGGCAGGCGGGATTGACCGACACGAAAGTCGCGCGCTTTTCCGGCACGCATACGGCGCTGAAATTCGTCATCCCGCTAGCGCGCCGGTGATTGTTTGCGGAGCGCGTCCAGCTCGCGGCGGCACTGCTCGGCTTCCGGCGCGACGCGGCAGGCGGCCTCGAAGTGTTCGCGCGCTGCGTCGAATTGCGACAGATTCTTGTACGCCAGCCCCAACTCAAACTGCGCCATGTAGTCGTCAGGATCGCTGACCGCCACCTTCTCCAGACAATCGCGAGCTTTGGCGTAGGCATGCTGTTCGATATAGGTTGCCCCCAGGTCGCGGAGCGCGAGTGGATTCTGCGGGTCGCGCGCGAGGAGCCGGCGCAGGGTCGCGGCGGCTTCTTCCAGGCGTCCGTTGTAGAGCGAAGTCTGGGCGCTCTCGTAGAGCCGGTATTCCGGGAGGCGGTCTTTGGGATCGGGTGGCGCGGCTCCGCTGCGCCGGCGCGCACTGCCGGATAAATAGCCGAGCGAAGCCAGCAGCGCACGGGTCCGCGGCGAGATGGCCGCAGGCGAAGACGGCTGCTTCGGCGCGTGCGCGGCAACCAGTTTCTGCAGTTCGTTCCTGAGCTGGCGCGCGCGGTCTGGCTCATTCGCGATCAGGTTGACTTGTTCGTGCGGATCGGCGGCCAGATTGTAGAGCTCCGGCTTGGGCGCTTCGATGTACTTGTACGCGCCTTCGCGCAGGCCGCGCAGAGGCGCCCAGCCGAAGCCATCGTGCGCGTACACGCTTTCGCTATAAACCAGACGCACGGCGCCAGCGGCCAGCAGGCTGCGCCCTTCGAACGACGGCGGTGCGGCGATATGCAGAAAATCGAGGACCGTGGGCGCGACGTCCATCAGTGCCGCGGGCCGGTTGTCGCGCGCGGCGTGTGCCGGAGCGCCGTCCGGCCAATGCACCAGCAGCGGAACATGCAGGGTGCTTTCGTAGATGAAATAGCCGTGGCTGTCCTCGCCGTGATCGCCTAATGCTTCGCCGTGGTCGGAAAGCACGATCACGATGGAGCGCCGCCACCAGCCGCCGGCGACGAGCGCCTGTTTCAACGCGCCGAGGATCTTGTCGGTGTACGCGAGCTCCGCATCGTAGCCGCGGCGCACGTACGGCTTATGCAGATCGAAGAGGTGGGCAAACACGAAAGCATTCGCGCCGCGATTGGCGGCCAACCAACGGCGCGCCGCGCCCAGCACTAAGGCACCGTCGCGCCGGTCGCGGACGGAGTAGTTATTGCGGCTGGCGCCGCCGAAGAACATGGTGCCGGAGATCGGCGAAAAGGCTTCGAAGTGGAACGGGCTGTCGTAGACTTCGAATCCCTGATCGAGGCCCATCTCGCTTTCGAGGAACACACTGCCGATGAATGCGGCGGTCTTGTAGCCGTGCGCGCGCAGCACCGACGCCAGCGTGACGGCGCGTGCGGGAACGCGTTCGGCGTTCTCTTCAATTTGGTTTTGGAACGGATAAGTCGAGGTGAACAGCGAAGTGTGCGAAGGCAGCGTTAACGGCACTTGCGACTCGATCTGGCCGAAGATGGTGCCCTGCTGCGCGAATGAATCGATGTTCGGCGTGCGGATGCGGCGGTAGCCGTAGGCGCTCAAGTGATCGGCGCGCAGCGTATCGATCGAGATCAGGATAACGGAGGCCGGTTCGGCGCGCAGTAGCGCGGCCAGCAGAACGATTCCGGCAGCAATGCGCGCAGTCATCGCACCAGGCAGCCGCTGAAATACTGCTGGCGCGAGGCCACCGCGGAGAGATCGTGATAGACGAACGCGCCCTTGGCGAAGTAATGCCCGACCAGCGCCTTGCGCGTCAGGCTGAGATCGCGGCGGCGCGATCCGCCATGCAGCAGGTTGGCGTGCCAGATCAGGACATCGCCCTTGCGCGCCGCGAAAAACTTCGGCTGGAGACCATGCCCGGCGATCATCTCTTGCACCAGCGGTTCGTAGCGCGCGCGGTAGGTGGCATAGCCTTCGTGCTTCATGTCGTCGACGCTGATTTGGAGGTGGTGGCTGAACACATACGGCAGCCGGTGACTGCCCGGATAGAACTCCAGCGGTCCGGAATCCGGGTTGATATCTTCAAAGGCGATCCACGCGGCCGCCAGGTAACCGAGCGGATAAGTGGTCATGTGGATCGAATCCGAATGCGCGGACTGCTGGCTGCCTTTGTGCGAGGCGATGGTCTGCAGCAGCTTCGCCGGATGGCCGAGCATCCGCTCGAGGCAGCGCATCAGCGCAGGATACCGGGCGACACGGCAGAACGCGCGGACACGCTTGTGCGGATTCAGAAACCGTCCGGGCAAAGTGTCACCTTCGCCGGCCGGCTCGGAAGCTAGCCGGATCACGCCGCGCTGCACCGCGTCCTCATACGCCTGCCATGCCGCGTCGAGCAGCGCGCCGGGAATCAGCTTGGGCAAAACGACATAGCCCGTCTCGGCCCAGTGGCGGCAGAGTTCGGCTTGTTCGGGCGGCAAAGCCTCTAGCCGCTGAGATGTGTTGTCACAATCGAGCCAGGGCTTCGGACCGGAGTCGGGAAAGTACTCGGCGCGAAAGGCCGACAGATGTGCGAAGTCCACCGGCAGTTCCGCGATCGAGGGCCGGGCGAAGCGCCGTAATATCGAATCGACCAGTGACACGCTGTCCGCGATCCGAGGCGCCTTTACAGCGTGGCTTTTCGCGGCGGCAAGGCGCGCCGGTGAATGGCGTTCTTCTTGGAACGATGCGTTTGCGGCGGCACGCGCAGGCGTCCCGGGCGGAACGAGGGCTGCGCGGGGCTTGCGGCCAACTGAGAGAATCCCGACACGTTAATCTGAGTCATCTCCGAGTAAGCCTCGGTGGTCTCGAAGATGATCGAGACCGCCCCGTTGTTCAACCCGCTAGTCGGCAGCGTGAAGTTGACCTGATACAAACCAGCGTATCCGGGCGCCAGGCCGGCAAACTGGACCGGCGCATAAGCGTAGTAATTCACGCCGTCGTCAAGATACACGAGCGTGTTCACGAATTCATCTGTATAGCTCAGGGTTGTAAGTGAAGCGGCAGCCCCATCGTCCACGGCCGGCGTGACCGTCCCGAGCCCGTTCATATACAGAAGCACCGTTTCGCCGGGCCTGGCTGGGTCGCTGGCGTTCACGAGAGTGTAATCGGCGTGCAGAATCGCGGCGGGTCCTATGCCGTTTTCGTCCTGAGTATAAATACCGGGGGCGGAGTAATCTACGTAAACCGTCACCTCGTTCGACTCCGTCCCGTTGACCGACACCTGGAAGGTGGCGAAATAGTCCCCGGCGACCTCGTAAGGAACCAGAATACTGATCTGGTTTTCGCTTACCAGAAAGACGGGGGCTTCCTGTCCATTGACATATACCGTCACGCCGTTGAGTGTGGTCTGGATCGGAAGTGATGAGGCTTCAGCAAAAGACACGCCGAAGTTGCCATATAGGCTGACTAACTCGCCCGGCGCGTAAGCGTTGGTAATAGGAGTGTAGCTGGCGGCGTTTGTCACGCCAATCGGATTGATCCACACTTGGGAGGACGATGTAAAAGACGGTGCGTGGACGCCCGGAATGAACGAGAACTGCTGGCCGGATCCGATCAACATCAAAGCCGAACCATTGGCGCCCGTGAGGTAGTGATAGTAACTGCCATCGTAGTAAGTCCCGTCCGATCCAATCGTCACCGGAGAGTTGGCTGTGTAGTCGAAGGTATCGTAGTCTACCACGTCGTCATAGCGCTGATGCCAGAAGAGGTTGCCGTCGCCTTTGGTATTGACCGAGCCGTAAAAAGCGTCCAGGAAGTTACCGCCGTCTTCCATACCCGCCATAAAATAGGTGCCGTAAAGCATGGCATTGGAGCTCGTTCCGGTTGGCGCGCGGAAACCGAAGATCATGTCCGACCCATCCGCGGAACCGCCCAAGATATAGTTGCCGTCGGCGGATACATACAAGGCTTTGCTGCCGCTGATGATTTGCGTGTCACTGGTCAGGCTGCTCCCCACTGGTACGGTCAGCGTTCCACCTGTAGTTCCCGAAAGGGAGTAAGTCGAAGCCGGAATCTTCTGCGTGATATCATTGGTTGCCACGTTGGCGGCGGAGCCGTTGAGCGTGAACGCGGAGATATTGCCTTGCCCATCAGCGTTCAAGTTAAAGTAACCCTGGCGGGCATAGGATGCGTCGGCGCCAGGAAAGTCGAGGGTACCCACGGTAAAAGCCCCGGACAGGCTGCTGTTAGAAACTGACGACGAGGGCGCCTGGACCGCGATGAACAGATCGAAATAGGAATCTTCGGTCGAACTGGCGATCAGCACAGGCTTACTGAAACTGCCGAAAAGGGTGGCCGGGTAAAGGGGATTGTCCAATTGGGCAATACCGTTGGACTGTACGCCGTAAGTTCCTCCGCCTAGCGAGGCGCAGTAGCCTGGCGAGACGGAATCGTAGAGCTGGACATTAGTGGTAGTGTAATTGCCTTGGCCATCGAAGGTAATCACGCCGGTCAGGCTGCACGCTTCGGTCAAGTTGCCATACTGATCGTTGAAGAAGTTGACATAGCGGAACAGATAATTACCGGTGAGACCGGCGGTCCCACTGGTATCGAAGCTCTGAGCCGCGACTGGCGCCGGCATCATCGCCAACGGAAGGATGCTGGCAAGAAGCAGTATTGGTCTATACATGAACGTTGTCCTTACTGGCCGTTTGTCCAATTCATGATG
>DATKNQ010000163.1:0-4884 GCA_035541265.1 Bryobacteraceae bacterium | reverse complement strand
TGCCGCGCTCGGCATCAAGGAACTGCGTCGGCCTGTGGGCGTCGGTCTGCGCGCCCTGTTCGCCGCCGCATCGCTCGATCCAGCCGCGAAAGAACTCACCGGCTTCGATGTGGCTTTCCGCCTCGCGCCGCGCATCAACGCTGCGGGCCGGATGGATGTGGCATCGCAGGTGATCGAGCTGTTCTGCACCCGCGACCTGGGGCGTGCCAATGAGCTGGCAGCAAAACTTGAACTTCTGAACCGGCAGCGCCGCGACATCGAAGCGACCGCCCTTGCCGCGATCGAAGCGCGTCTCGCCGAGGACGCGGATCTCACCGGTTGCCGGATGCTCGTAGTGGATGGAGACGGATGGCATCGCGGCGTCATCGGCATCCTCGCCTCGCGCGTGGTGGAACGCACTGCCAAGCCGGCCATCGTGGTCAGCGTCGAAGACGGTGTAGCGCACGGATCGGGCCGCTCCGTCGATGGTTTTCAGCTGCTTGAAGCCATCGAGACCTGCGGCGATCTCTTTACGCGTTTTGGTGGACACGCCTTCGCAGTCGGCTTCGCCATGCCTGCTGCCGGGCTTCCCGAACTGAAGCGGCGCCTTGGCGAGCACGCCGAGCAGCGACTCGCTGCGCACGAGCCTGAACAGGTGCTGCACATCCATGCCGAGTTGCCGCTCAACCGCATTACGCCCGTTCTCGCGGGGTGGCTGCGCAAGCTCGAGCCACTCGGTCACGGCAACCCGGAACCGATCTTCATCGCGCGCCGGGTAAAGATCGCCTCACCTCCGCGCGTGATGAAGGATCGGCACATTCGGCTGGAACTCTCGCAGGATGCAGCGCCGGCTGGTCGCGCAAGCGGGCTCGTCCGCGCGGTGGGATGGGACTGGGCCTCGCGCTGCATGGATCTCCGGCTTTGCGAGGGCAGCCTCATCGACGTCGCCTACCGCATCCGCGAAAACGATCATCCCGATTTCGGTGGCATCGAAATCGAAATCGCCGGAGTGCGGTCGGCGGAAGTGTGAGGACAGGAGTCTGAGATCAGAAAGAAAAGAGGCTCACGCCGATTGCGCGTGAGCCTCACAAATTCTCTGCCAATTCTAGCGGTGCGGTCGCTTTCCCTGGGTTCAGGCGCGGGCCGCGATTCCTGGTGCGGTTGAGGAGCAGGACGATACTGCGGTTCGGGCCTCGCTTGTGGAGCCGGTCGAGACTGCGGCTGAGGCGCAGGACGCATCTGTGGCTCCGGACGCGGCTGCGGTGCCGGACGATATTGCGGTTGTGGTTGCGGCGCAGGACGCGATTGCAGTTCCGGCCGTGGCTGCGGAGCAGGACGATACTGCGGCTGAGGCCGATTCTGCAACTGCGGCTGTCCCGGACGACCCTCCGCCGCTGGCGGCTCCGGACGAGACTGCGGCTGCTGATATGCCGGCCGGTTATTCGGCTGCGGCATCGGAGCAGGCCGTCCTTCCACACGGCCGGGCTGTGCATTGCCATGCACGCCTCCATTCACCGCGCCACCCACAGCGGCGGGCCCGTGCGGAGCCGGCATGGGCCGAGCTACCGCCACCTCATGTGGATGCCCGTTGTTGGCCTTGAAATAGTTGGCGCGATCCATGCGCGCCGCCTCGAAATGCTGCTGCTGCACCGGTGTGGGTGCATCGTGCCGTTCATGCATGGCCACGCGTTCCGACTGTGTCGGATCGTGCCGGATGCCGCCCGGGCCACCCACGTACGCCACGTGGTTGTTGTTCACGATGGTGGTGTTGTGGATGACCGTCTTATTCACATACACGTTGCGGATCACCGTGCGGTTCACATTCACCACGGCCGTGTTGTAGGCAAACTCACGTCCATGCCACTCGCCGCCCACGAAGCCGATGCCGAAGTAGCCGAAGCCGTAATTGATGCCGCCGTAATAGCCGACATGACGGCCCCAGTATCCGGGATGAAAGACATACAGGCCTTCTTCCCAGCCCCAGTACGGCGGGGTCCACAGTCCGCCTTCATAGGGAGCCGGCACCCAGGCGCCCGGCACCCAGTAATATCCACCATCGCCGTAGGCCCAATACCCAGGTGTCCAGATCAGGCCGGGCTCGGGGCACGGGGGTTGCACGTAGACGGGCAGCACCGGCGGTGCAAAGCCCACGCTGATGAAAACGCCCGCGTAAGACGAAGCGGGGACCAGCGACAAAAGCGCCGCAAGCACCAGCCAGCGCGCGTAACGAAGAACTTGCATGTAAGCCTCCTCTATGGCTCGTGCCTGGCATGCCCCGTGTGCGGCGACTCGATATGAGGCGGCCAGGTGTTTTCTATAGGGTCGTACTTCAACAGCCCGATTGCTTTACGCCTAATCAAGCCACATGGGTTGGAACCCCGTTGGCGGGCCGAAGTTGTTTGTAATCCCTTTTCTATTTAAGTTTCTTCGAGACCCCACGTTAAGTTTGTTCGATAGCTCCACGGTTCCCGAAGTAATACGTGAGAAGCCTCGAGTGAAGAGCAGCGGATCTACTTCAGCCCCACACTAGAGCCGAAGCTTTCAAGGCGGAGGCGGGGGTGCTGATCTCTATTTCCTGAAGATCCTCGGAATCAAAGCGGACTTCATGGCGTACAACAGCGCGACCTTCACAACGACATTCAATTCGACCGTGACCACTCCGGGAGGGGGCATCATTCCCGCGGGAACAGCGGTAATTCGCTTCGCTCCGGATGACGCATCTGAAGCATGGCTCTTGCAGCTGCGTAAAACACTAAGGAAGCTTACGCCGCGATCAGGAACCGCCCGTCGCGCATGATCTGCTCTTCTCCCTCGTCGGACTCGAGCCAGATGTTGAAGCCCAGGCCCACCACATCGATGTGCGTCGAGGAGTACCATGGCGCGCCGGTATGTTCGCCGTAGGGGTTGCCGAAAGCGATGTGGATGCCGGGAAACTTCTCGTCCTGCAAGATGTTTCCGATCACACGGGTCACGCCGAGATTGGTCCCGATGGCAAACTCGCCCACGCGGTCGGAGTTCTCGTCGGTGTGAGTGTAGGACCAGAAATCCTGCTCTAGTTGCTTGTTCGCGCTCGAGCACGAAACGATCCTGTTCCCGGCGATCTGAATCGTCAGCGGGGTCGATTCGAGCAGACCGTAACGCGCGCACAGCCAGTCGCCCACGACGCCATCCACCACGAATACGCCGTTCACTTCTCCCGGTGAAGTAAAGCACTCGCCGCCGGGCAGATTACCCCACTTCTCCGGCGAGATGATGCCGGATGTCTTGAACCACTTGTAGCCGGGGTTCATGTCGGCGGTGATGTCCGTCCCGGCCGGGGTGGTGGCACGGATGCGGCGCGCCCGGCGCACGCGGTCCAGAACCTGCTGCGACAGGCGGTCGACGAGCGCGTAATCGGCCCGCATGCCCTGGCACATGATTTCCGGCGTGATGTTAACCATGTGGGCATGGCGCATGCGCCGGCGGTTGACCACGTCGGTCATCTGCATGCGCGACTTGAGTTCGTTCGGCTGCACCTGCACCGCAAAGATGGAGACCTGGCTCGATTCCATATCGGCCAGGACGGCCTGCGGCATGCCGGCCAGCGGCCGGGGCCCCAAGTCCTCCAGGATGAACGCGTTCCACCGGCAGCCTCGATCAGCGAGCTGCGCGGCGAGCGAGGCGGCAATGGGCTCCGTGGCCTGGTCGGTAATCAGCGTGACCTTTTCCTCGGGCGCGATGCGAAGGCAGGTGGCGACTGCGGAACGGGCGCCTGGGATGAAGTCGGCGGGGTAATCAAGCGAAAGCAGGTGCTGAACAGCTTCTTGCATCATTCGGGTGGGACAGGACTCCTTGCGAATACACGTCTGTTGAGATGCGTGTTTTGTTAGGGTAACAAAAATTCACGGGAATGAAAGATTCCGGGCGTTCGGGCGTAGTCTGGTGGGCAAAGCCTACTCTGATGGAAACCTTTTCGCATGGGCACCCGCAAAATACTTTGTGGCCCCTGGAAGGAACGGAATGAAGCGGCGGCGGCTGATGATCGGCGCAGGAGTGGCCGTGCTGGCCGTTGCAATCTGGCTGCTGGCGGCGTGGACCGGGCGCCGTGGGCGAAACGACTACTCGGGGACTGTCGAAACACGCGAGATCCAGATCGGCTCCAAAGTGGGCGGGCGTGTCACCGATGTCGGCGTGGAGGAAGGCCAGGTGGTGAAGGCAGGCACGACCATGGTGCGCTTCGAATGCGACGAGTTGCAGGCACAGCGCGTGCAGGCCGAGGCGGCCCTCGAGCAGGCGCACGCCGACCTGGACCGCATGCTGCGCGGCAACCGCCCCGAGGAGATCCAGCAGGCAGAGGCCACCGAGCGAGCCATGCAGGCCGCCTACGAAAGCGCCCGCAATGGACCGCGCCGGCAGGAAATCGACCAGGCCCAGGCCGATTTTCGCGCGGCAACCGCCGATGCAATGAACGCGGAGACGTTCTATAAGCGCATGGAGAAGCTCGCCGCCACCGAAACGATATCGCGCCAGCAGTTCGACGATGCGCGCGACAAGCGCGACGCCGCCGCGCAGAAGGCTGAATCGGCGCGGCAGCGGTTGGCGCTGCTCGAAGCCGGCACGCGCACTGAAGACCTGCATGCCGCCGAAGCGCGCTATAAGCAGGCGGAAGCAGCCGCCGTGCTGGCGCGCAAGGGATTCCGCCACGAAGATATCGAGGCCGCGCGCGGCCGGCTGGCAGAGGCACAGGGACGCGTCGCCGAACTCGACGCACGCCTGCGCGAAGCTGTGCTCACGGCCCCGTCCGATGCGGTGGTCGAAGTGGTCAGCGTGCGGCCTGGCGATCTCGTCCCGGCCGGGCGCATCGTCATCACGATGCTCGAAGCGTCGCAGCTCTGGGTCAAGGTCTACGTGCCGGAGACGGAGCTG
>DATKNQ010000162.1:0-2469 GCA_035541265.1 Bryobacteraceae bacterium | reverse complement strand
ACCGCCACCGGACCCACCGGCCGGTGGGCCCGCATCGTCCGCGAGCACGTGGAATGCGCGCCGTGTCTGCTGCGCGCCTGCCCCATCGACCATCGCTGCATGACGCGCGTCACCACACAGCGCGTCAGCGATGTGGCGCTGCGGCTCTGGGACGAGAGCGCCGGTTAATATGAAGGCATGCCTGAAGCCGGCCGTGGCCGCCTGCCTGCCGCATCCGTTAAGCGGCAAATCGCCAGCAAGCAATCGTGGAACGTCACTCGATCCGCGGCGCAGGCGGATTTTTTCACCCTCGGCTACAGCGGCCGCAAGATCGAAGAGGTGCTCGCCTCGCTAAAGGAAAACCGTGTCCGCACGCTTGTCGATATCCGGCAGAACCCGATCAGCGTGCATCGTCCGGAGACCAGCAAGAACAAACTGTCCCAGTTGCTGGGCAGCCATCACATTAACTATGCGCATCATCCCGAGTTCGGCGTGCCGCGCGAGATCCGTGCCAAGGCGAGCGTCGCGGGAAGCCGCGAGGTGATCTGGACCTGGTACGATGCACACCTGGCCGCTACCTGTCCCGACCCTCGGGCATTCCTGAAGACTTTTGACACTCCCGCGGCCTTCATGTGCACCGAACTCGACCCGTGCGAATGTCACCGGCACCGCCTGGCGCTGGCCTGGGAGGCGGCGGGGCTAGCGAGCTACGATCTGTAACTTCGGCACGCCATTCGCTTCCGGACTGCCCCTGAGGTTGATAGACTAAGCCTATACTCGACCGGATCACGTTCACGATCGGTGTTCTCAGGTACTAGGATGACGGAGGAATGCAATGGTTGGTTTGGAGGATGCCCGCAGAGTGATTGCCGCGGCTGAAAAGAAAGCTCAACAGATCGGACAGCCCATGAATATTGCGGTCGCCGACGAAGGCGGAAACCTCGTCGCCCACGTTCGCATGGATGGAGCCTGGATCGGCAGCATTGATATTTCGCAAAAGAAAGCGTACACGTCGCGTGCTTTCGACATCGCCACCAAGGATCTGGCGGCACATGCGCAGTCCGGCGGGCAGTTTTTCGGAATCCACGCATCGAACGACGGCAAGATCATGATCTTCGCCGGTGGAGTGCCGCTCAAGAGAGACGGAAAGGTGGTCGGCGCAATCGGTGTCAGCGGTGGTTCGGGTGATCAGGACCATGCCGTTGCGGAGGCTGGCGCCGCGGCGTTCTAGACCCGCTCGCGCGCAGTCAGAGGTCTCGCGGCCGAAGGCCTGCCTTTTTCGAAATCTTCGCCAGAGTGGCCGGTCCGGGTTCCTCGGAGCCGGGCGGCAGTGTGGCAACTCTCTTCACATCCGGGCCATTCTCAAACCGGTGCGACTGTCCCTCTGCATCGGACACTGACCGTCCCCGCGCATCCCCCAGGTTGTCGCCACTCCGCTCATTCTGTTATGCTTCAGGTGTCGAATTGATAACAGATTAGCCATCCGGCTCTGAACGCCGGACCCCACAAAGAGGTTTCACCATGTCAGGCCATTCAAAGTGGGCGACCATCAAGCACAAGAAAGCCGCATTGGACGCCAAGCGCGGGAAAACATTTACGCGCATCATCAAGGAAATCATGATCGCCGCCCGGAGTGGGGGCGATCCGGACGCTAACCCCCGCCTTCGCACCGCGATCCTCGCGGCCAAGGCCGTCAGCATGCCCGCCGACAATATCAAGAAGGCCATCATGCGCGGCACCGGCGAACTGGAAGGCGGACAGATTGACGAAGTCATGTTCGAAGGCTATGGACCGGGTGGCGCCGCCGTGCTGGTTAAAGTGGCCACCGACAACCGCAATCGCACCGTCAGCGAAATCCGCCATGCGTTTTCGAAGAACGGCGGCAACCTCGGTGAGCAGGGCAGCGTGGCATGGATGTTCGAACGCAAAAGCCACGTCTACGTCCCGGCCGACAAGGCCAACGAAGAGCAGCTCATGAACATCGTGCTGGACGCCGGCGGCGACGATCTGCGCAGCGATGGCGACCAGTGGGAAGTCGTGGCGCCGCCGGAAGCGCATTTCGCGGTCATCGAGGCGCTGCAAAAGGCCAATCTCCCCACCGAATCTGCCGAGATCGCCATGTTGCCGAAAAATGTGGTCCGGCTGGAAGGTAAGAACGCGGCCGCCATGCTGCGCTTGAGCGACGCGCTCGAGGAGCATGACGACGTGCAGAACGTGTACTCGAACTTCGATATCGATGAGAAGGAGATCGAGGCCTTAGAGCAACAAGGTGCTGGTGCTCGGAGTTGATTGCGGCAGCCAGCGGACCGGCTACGGTGTCATCGAATCCGATGGCGGCAGCCACCGCCTGATCGCGGCCGGCGTCATTCGGACCGCCGCGCGCGATCCCTTCGCCAGGCGGCTGTGCGAGATCTCGCGCGGGTTACGCGACGTGATCCAGCGCCATGCACCCGCCGCCGCCGCGGTCGAGCAGGTATTTTACGCCGCCAA
>DATKNQ010000161.1:0-5050 GCA_035541265.1 Bryobacteraceae bacterium | reverse complement strand
CCGCTACCACGTGGGTCTGCGGCAGACGCACTACAACATGTTCCTGACCGCGCAAAAGCTGCGGCCGTTCTGGGGCGCCACGGTGATCGACGGGTTCGAGGGCATGGAGGGCAACGGTCCTTCGTCGGGAACGCCGGTGCCGTCGCGCGTCGCGATCGCCTCGACCGATTACATCGCCGCGGATCGCGTGGGCGTGGAAGCCATGGGCATCGATCCGAAATGGATCGGGTATCTGAACTTCTGCGGCCAATTCGGGCTTGGCCAGTTTGACCTGGACAAGATCGAAGTGCGCGGCGAGAAAGTCGCGTCCGTGCGGCGGAAATATCAGTTACATAAAGATATCGAGCGCGAGTTGCAGTGGATGGGTCCGATGACGGATCTGCCGCCACGCTTGGGATAGCATTGGCTACAGTAAGGATTGGCTCACCTACTGATTGTTGACGACGACGCCAACACGCTGGCGTCCCTCTCCCGTGCGTTCCGCCTGGCGGGCCACGAGGCCACCGTTTGCGACAACGCCGCGCGCGCCCTCGATCTGATTAAGACGGAGCGCTTCGACCTGGTACTTTCCGACGTGGTGATGCCCGGCAAGGACGGCCTGGCGCTGCTCGAAGAAGTGCGCGCGCAGGGCGCATCCGTGCCGATGGTCATGATCTCCGGTCAGGCCAACATCGAAATGGCTGTGCGTGCCACGCGGCTGGGCGCCATCGATTTTCTCGAGAAGCCGCTCTCCACCGAGAAGCTGCTGCTGACCATAGACAACGTGCTGCGCATGAAGCGCCTGGAGGCCGAAAACCGGCAGTTGCGGCAGCAGGTGGGCAGCCGTGAGATCGTGCATGCGGGCGAGGCTATGCGGCGCGTCATGGCGCAGGTGGATCGCGTGGCGGCCAGCGAATCGCGGGTGTGCATTCTGGGCGAGACCGGTACGGGCAAGGAACTGATCGCCCGCGCGCTGCACGAGCGCAGCCCAAGGCGCGAGGGTGCGTTTGTCACCTTGAACTGCGCGGCGGTGCCTGCCGAGTTGATCGAGTCTGAACTCTTCGGCCACGAAAAAGGATCCTTCACGGGCGCTGTTTCGCGCCATCTGGGCAAGTTCGAACAAGCGCACCGCGGCACGTTATTTCTCGATGAGATCGGCGACATGCCCGCCGTGATGCAGGCCAAGCTGCTGCGCGTGCTCGAAGAGAAGCAGGTGGAGCGCATCGGTGGCGACCGCTCGATCCCGGTGGACGTGCGGGTGATAGTGGCTACGCATCGCAACCTGGACGAGATGGTCGAGCGCGGCACATTCCGCCAGGACCTGTATCATCGCATCTACGTTTTCCCGCTGGAGCTGCCGCCACTGCGCCAGAGGCTGGAAGACATTCCCGTGCTGGTGGATCACTTCGCGCGGCAGGTTTCGGAGATCAACGGATGGAAGCCCAAACCGGTCACGCCGGAAGCCATCGACGCGCTGCGTGCGTATCCGTGGCCGGGCAATGTGCGCGAGCTGCGTAACGTGGTGGAACGCCTGCTGCTATTGGCTGCGGATCGCGTGGATGCGGACGCGGTCAGGCTGGCACTCCCGCATGCCGCGGCCTCCGGCGGCAGTGCGCCACTCGGCGATGGGACGCTCGCGGCGCGCACCGAGGCGTTCGAGCGCGACGTGATCCTCGCCGAGCTGAAGCAGCATCAGCGCATGACCGATACCGCGAAGGCGCTGGGCCTCGAGCGCAGCCATCTCTATAAGAAGTGCCAGCAGCTCGGCATCGATCTGCGCGCGCTGCGCACGGGCGGGCCGTAAGTAGAATCGCGCTCAATCACCGCGGAAACTGTACAATCGTTACGGAAGCTAATCTTGGCCGGTGCTGGGCGCGGGCTTCAAACCCGTTGTGCGGTACTTGAGTATTGCGGGTGGGTTCGACTCCCACTAGCTTCCGCCACGTAACCGATGCACGCAACAAGTTACCTGCACCGGTTACCGTACGCGCAGCGCGATTAAGCGGGTGGCGGCGGCTGTACCTTGCCGCGCGGTTACCCGCACCTCGTATTGGCCAGGCGGAGGCTGAATGCTGCTCATAAAAGGGATGCTGCCCGTCGGATCGGGTGCCGGCAGTTCAGGCGAGACGCTTGAAATCCGTTTGCCATCCTGCAGAACCTCGATGGAAAGTTGGGGATTGCCGCCTGTCTTCGCCGCATAGACAACCACGTATAGGGGGATGTCCGTGCCGGCCGCGTATGTGCCGTCGAGCGAGGGCGTGACTTTGCCGCCGGCAAACTGCAATGGGTCGGCGGGATCGCGAGGACCGTCCAGAGGATCGACGCGCCGCACAGCTACGAGATCACTCAGTCCCACGCCTGCATGATCGGCAACGATCAGCACCGAACGCTTCGCGCTGGCGGCGCCGTTTTCGCGATCTACGACCGCGGTCTCGAGAGTATACCGGCCGGCCGGCAACGAGATGGGTTGGGCGAAGGTCAGATCGCCGCGCGTGAACGCCTCGAACTTGCCGGACGGAATGTCGTTGGCCAGATCCCGGCTCACTTTTCCGGCTACCTGGCCGTTCGCATCTTTCGCCAGGGCCAGCAGCGAAATGTGTGTGCGCAGCTTGCCGGTTTGCTTGTCTTCGCGGTAAACGAGATTCTGCAGCGGCACCTGGAAAACGATGGAACACTGTACGGCGCTCTGTGTGCTGCGAAATGACAGAGCTTCGGACTCGTACGCAAACGATTTTGGCTGGGGCTTAGTGTTCAGGGCGTTCAGCGCGACCATCTCGAAAGGCTGCAGAATCTGGCCTCCCAGCAGCGGTAGGGCGAAATATCCGGAGCGGGTGTGTACCTGCGCGCCCGCCCGCGCCACCTGCACCTCGATCCTGCGAAAATGCCCGTCGTAGTTCTGTGAAACCGGCACGTAGCTCAGCTCGTAGTGCGCCCGCACGTCTTCCATCACCCGGTGCAGAGGCTTGCTGGCGTCGTTGGTGTTGGCGATCAGAAAGCCGCCAGTGGACTCCGCAAGATCGGCCATGGCCGCCTGCGGATTGGCGTGCAGGCTCATCTGTACGACTTCCTGCTGATGAAACATGTCCGCAGTCTGGTCCGCGGAATCGGGGTCGCCATTCTCGTTCGTGCCCATATTCTGGCGGCGGCTGATCCGTGCGCCGGTGTTCAACAGATCGGTGCTGGCCTGGTTGGGCGATTTCGTGGACAGGCCTGTCACGTCCACGGAATAGATGCTGACATTAGCGCGGTTGGCGGCGCTGATGATGGCCTGGAACATACTCTCGACCTGCCACGGGACGACCAAGCCTTCGGAGAGCAGCAGTACGGTCTTGCGGCCGGGCAACCCGGCCTGGGCCTCGACCAGCGCCCGCAGACCATCGAGCGACCGCCAGCCTGCGCCGTAGGTGACCATCTCCATCTGTTTCCAGACCAGACGCGCGATGGCCATCTGGGAATCCGAGCTCAGGCCCGCGGATTCGGCGCCCTGTGTGGCCGCTCCGGAGCTTTGAAATGGATCGCCGCCGGCCGGGGCGAGAGTGATCCCATTGCGGCCGCTCGACAGTTCCACCGCCAGGTTGTTCAACACGTTCTCGGAATCCTTGCGGAATTCAGTGTAGTTGCCGGTGGTGGCTCGGCCGATCGCCCGGCGCAATAAGTCCTGATTGTTGGTGTAGGGCTGCAGCGCATTGAGCCGGTAATCGAGGCTGAAAACGCCGCCATAGGTATTGGAGCGGAATTCATTGCTGAGAAATTCCGTGGCAGCCTGTTGGGCGAACAGGCGGCTGCGCGGCCCCATCCGCTCAAACACGATGGTCACGATATTGAGATTGTGCAGCGGATTGAGCGCCAGCGTGTTCGTGGAGGCGTTGGCTGGCGTGGCTCCCGGCGGCGTGCCAGGCGGCTTCTGTTCGTCGGCATCCGCGCCGGTGAAGCGGAACGACTTCACGGTCTGGGGCACGCCGTCCTCCAGAACGCGAATTTCCCCCGGCTTCAGGTCGCGGATCAAGCGCGCTTTCTTGTCACGCACCACCACGTCCAGCAGCACTTCCTGCGTGGTGCTGCGAATGACGGGGGCATTCGCCTCCTGAGCGGCAAGTTGCAAGCATGCCAGGCTGGCACAGATTACCGACGACACGCGCATAGAGTCCTCTACTCTATTGAACCTCGCTTTTCGAACCAGGCAAAGCGCGGTTATATACTCAGACTGAATGCGCATCCCACTTTCGGAACGGCTTAACCGAATTAGCCGTTGGCTCGAGCGCCAGAATGACCGGCCCGTGATTGGTTTCACGCTGGGATCTTACTATCCTCTGCACCGCTATCGTGACGGCGCCCGGCGGATCCCAAACGGACTTGTGGCTCCGGAAGACATCCATGTGGCGGACTATCTCGACGAGACGGATCGGTTGTTTGAATTACACGAAGCGGCCGGCGGCGACCTGATCTTTTCGGCCGCTCCCTTTTGGGGACTGCCGTGGGTGGAGGCATCGCTCGGCTGCGGTGTGTTGGCGGATCATGCGGTCGGCTCTACCCGCGCGACGCCGCCGCCCGGATTCGCGCAGAATCCGGCCGTGCCGGAGTTCTCGGAAAAGAATCCGTGGGTGGCCAAGATGCTCGAATTCATCCCGGCACTTGTGGAGCACAGCGCGGGGCGCTATCCGGTGGGCGTCACGTTAATGCGCGGCGTGGCCGATCTGCTATCGGCATTGTACGGCGGCCAGAACTTTGTGCTGCGCATGATCGACGAGCCGGAGGACGTTGCCTGCGTAGTGGCAGCGCTCACTCGTTATTGGATTGCTTTCGGGCGATGCCTGCTCGAGCGGCTGCCTCTATTCCACGGCGGAACGGGGTCGTTTATGTTCAGCCTGTGGTGCCCCGGCAAAATGATCTGGACACAGGAAGACGCGTCAGCTTTGCTTTCGCCTACGCTGTACGAGAAGTTCATCTACCCGGCGGACTGCGAAATCGCACGCGCGTTCGATTCGACGGCCATGCACCTGCACCCGTCGCGTTTCATCCCCGTCCCGCAACTGATGTCGACCGAGACGAGCATCATCGAATTGCACATCGA